>JAUYEF010000389.1 GCA_030691635.1 Bacillota bacterium | reverse complement strand
GTGATGTCATTTGGCGCACATGGGAGAAGATCCACCTCTGTGCCGTTTCTTTGTATCATGGAGCGGCGGTAAGGACTCGTGTCTTGCGCTACACAAGGGCGTGAAGAGCGGCGGCATGCCGGCTCTCCTGTTCACCATGCTGGATGAGGGAGGCGAACGCTCGCATTCGCATGGGCTATCATGTGAGGTGCTGCTCGTCCAGGCCCGGTCTCTGGGCATACCCATTATTTTCCGAGCCGCCTCGTGGGAGAAGTATGAGGCTGCGTTCCTTGACGGGCTCAGTGAGATCCGGGACGCCGACGTCAGCATGGGCGTGTTCGGCGACATTGACCTGGACGATCACCGTAAGTGGGTGGAGCGGGTATGCGGCAGCATGGGCATAGCCGCCATGGAACCGCTTTGGAATAGCCCGCGGCGGGACCTGCTCAGTGAGTTTATCACGAACGGCTTTCAGGCGATGATCGTGGCTGTCAAGGATGGCCTCCTCAGCCCGAATTACCTCGGTAGGGTCCTGGACATGCAGGTGGTCCAGGAGTTCGAGTCTCTGGGCATTGACCCGTCCGGCGAAGCCGGTGAGTATCATACGGTGGTGGTGGACGGGCCGCCTTTCCGAGAGCCGGTAGCAATCTGCCCAGTTAGCAGGACCTTTAAGGATGGGTACTGGTTCCTCACAGTAGACGTTTGTTCCTGAATGCCGATGCTCCTCGTCGCCTGCCAGAGCCGCGAGGCCCAGAGAGAGGCGAAGGGACCTGCTCGCGCAAGGCCCCTTCTCAAGATCAACACCGCTTGGCCCAAGGATCCAAGTAGTCTAGGACGCCAGCAGCTTAGGACGCCACCTCCAGCTCGTTTACGACACTCGTCACGTCAGCGACCGCGCGCGCCACTCTCTCCAAGGCCTGCTTTGCTCCCTCGCTCGGCACTTTGCCCATGAGGTGTACGACCCCATTGGCTGTGCCGACCTTGAGGTCCTTGAGGAACTTCTCGGTTTCCTCGTGGACTTTGAGAGCAATGCGCACCTTGCTGGTGACATTCCAATCGGCACCGGTCTTGTTGTACTCAGGCACCATCATCACCCCCCCCCCATGAAGTGATTCACCCAGCTTCTTCTTACCATTTTTCTTCCAGGATGTCACGTCGGAATAGGCCGCGATATTTCGGATGTAGAAGGTTTAGTCTTGAGAAATCGCCCGTGTCGATACGATTTCTCTTATTTTGGGCGGATTTCTACCGTTTTCTCAGCCTGACTGTGCCATCCGAGTAGGCGCAGGAGGTTGCCTGTTCACGATTTGTCCACAGGCCCATACGACGAAACCAGCTTGGATGCCGATGTGTAATACTATTGGGATTAGGTAGAAATCCTCACAATGTGCGCAATAGGAGGGACGCGCCATGGCCGGTGCAGATGGGTACTTGCGATTCCGAACGGTTTACGAACAGAAGACGCCTGCGGTGCCACTGAGCGGCTTCAGGATATTCGAGGATGCCGAGACCGGGGTCCAGTATCTTTTCGTGTGGGACGGCTATGCTGGGGGATTGACGGACCTGATAGACAGGGAAGGCTTCCCGGTACAGGCGCCCCGGCGGGAATAGCGCTGGCCGGCGGGTGGCTTCCTTAGTTGTGATGGGGTACGAGCCCATTGTTAGCCAGGCGAACAACCGAGCCGACGTATGTCCGCCACGCAGACATACGTGCGAGTCTATGTCCACCAAACCGGGTCAAGTCCATAGCGACTTCGCGCCCGGCGTGTGGCACCGCTCAGGACCCTGATTAGACCCCTTCCCTCACGCAGGAGGTTCAGGTTTTGCGTGGTAGTCAGACTGGTACTCGAACACGATGCAACAAGGACGGAGGCCCGACCGATGACCCGGATAACCGATGCGAACCGCGCTGAGTGGCTTGGATATGCCGCCATCGAACCTGCCGCCCCGGTGATCGCGGGCTCATATGGTACCTGGACGATCCGCTATGTCGTCGGCAAGTACGGCGTGGATGATGGCGGTGCGATCAAGGTCGCGTTCAAGCTGGCGAGCGATTGGGGCACACCGCAGATGCAGGACCCTTCAGCCGACAACTATGTAACCGTGCGCACCAGCGGGAAGGCGAAGCTCCTGGCCCAGTACATGCAGCGAGGCTATCTCAGGCCATACTTCAGGACCGTGCATATCGACGTCTATGATGGCTCGCTGGTTAAGAGCGACGAAGTGCGTGTGACGCTGGGCGATACCTTCGGCGGCTCGCGGGGGGCACACGTCCAGTCTTTCGTCGACGACGACCTCAGGTTCGTCGTGGCCGTCGAGTCGTTCCAGACCGGAGTGTTCTACGAGGTCGCGGGCGACACCAGCCTGAGAATCACCGGAGGCGAAGCATCGAACCTGGTCGCTATCGCGCCTTCACAGGCAGTGGAGGGCGAGGACACGTGGCTCATGGTAAAAGCCCAGGACATGTTCGGAAATGTCGCGTCGGGCTACCTCGGTACGATCAGCCTGTCCTGCCCCGGCCTGCTCGGGCTTCCCGGCACGTACCGGTTCACCGAAGCAGACCAGGGCGTACACTGGTTCAAAGGCATGAGCTGGTACAAAGGCATCCTGCCCGAGGGAGTTGGCAGAGGCATTCCGCCCGGGGGAACTGGCAGGCACCGCGTGGTGGTCGTCGACCTGGAGACGCGGCTTCATACTCTTGCGAACCCGACGCAAGTGCTGCCGCGAAAGCCGGGAGTGCTGCCTGGAAAGGCGGAGATGCTACCTGGAAAGCCGGATGGGTCCAGCCGTCTCAGCGTCTACTGGGGAGATTTTCACGGGCAGACCGAGAACAGCGTCGGCACCGGCACCTACAAGCAATACTTCGAGTTTGCCCGGGACAAGTCCGCCCTCGACTTCACCGCCCACAACGCTAACGACTTCCAGGTGCTCCGGCAGCACTGGGAGGAGATCAAGAGTAATACCAGGCAGTTCAACCAGCCAGGCACGTTTGTGACGTTCCTGGGCACGGAATGGTCTGGAAGCACCCCCGCCGGTGGCGACCATAACGTCTACTACCTGGATGATGAGGCGCCGCTTCACCGCAGCAGCCACTGGCAGGTCCCGGACAAGTCGGACGAACACCTGGACTGCTACCCTGTCGATGAGCTCTACCGCGCCGTGCGGAGCGACGGGCAGGAAGCCATGATCATCCCCCATGTCGGGGGACGGTACGCCAACCTCGACTACCATGCGCCGGACCTGGAACCCGTCGTGGAAATCTGCTCTGCCCACGGGCGTTTCGAGTGGCTCCTGCAGGACGCGATCCGGCGGGGCTACAGGGTCGGCGTGGTGGCGACAGGGGATGACCATACGGGCCGGCCGGGCGCGAGTTACCCGACAAGGGGGCACTTCCATGTCCATGGCGGGCTCACAGGCGTCTACGCAGAGGCTCGGACTCGTGAGGCGATCTGGAAGGCGATAAAGGCCCGGCGCTGCTACGCGACATCCGGCGACCGGATCCTGCTCGACTTCAGGCTGGGCGAGCATCTCATGGGCGAGGAGGTCACCATCACCGGGATGCCGCGGTTCACGGTGCGTGTATCCGGTACGTCAGGCATCTACGAGTGCGAACTCAAGCGCGGGCTCGAGACTGCGTTCGTGCTCGGGCCGGAGAGTCGCCGTCGTCCGGACAGGATCCGGGTGGCATGGGGCGGCGCGCGACTGAGGAGCCGCGACAGGCACAGCCGTTGGGACGGAGGCCTGGACATCCAGGGCGGAACAATACTTGGCGCTGAGGGGTTTGCCTTTGATGCACCGTGGAAGGGCATCTACCACTGGGATCAAACTTCCGTCAAGTGGCGCTCGTCCACGGCCGGCGACATAGACGGTGTGTTTATCGACCTTGACGCCCCAGACGAAGCCGTGTTGAGATTCGATACGCCGACCGCGAGGTTCGAGGTAACGCTGGGCGAGATCCGGCGCAAGGATGTGCTGGTCGACGCCGGGCTGTTGGACCAGCACGTGTCGGTATCGACGGCACACCTGGACCCTGACCCACTCGATCTCGAGTTATCCTTCGAGGATACTGATCCACCAAGTGGAACCACCCCGTACTACGTCAAAGTCCTACAGGATGATGGAGAAATGGCTTGGAGCAGCCCGATTTTCGTAACACGCGGGTAGGCTACCGCTTGTGAGGAATGTCGCGTGTGTATTGAAATATGTCCGCCCAGAGCACTCCAAGAAGCACCCGACGACCAGCCCTATGCAGTAGACCGCTTCCGTTGCCAGGCTTTCAATTCCGGCAGTGGTGGGTGCGGCCTCTGCATGTCGCGCTGCCCTGCTGGGAAGGGCGCCGGACAGAGATAGTTGGCGGATCACGGAGAAACCGGCCTGCAGGGCGACTACGCTACGCCAGGCCGCCCTCGGCGACCCGGCTTTTCCGCCACCTCCTGCCCACCGGATAGATGTCTTCCGGCAGGTTCTCATAGTGGAGTTCGAAAAGGTTTGGGATTTCCCGGTATCCGGGCGCGTCGATGGGGAAGTTGACTCTCGCGACGCTATCCCAGTAGGCACGGTGATGGACCCGGCTCTTGAGAGGGATTATGTCGAGTGTTCCGGGGTCGATGCCGACGGAGGTGAAGCCGCTGGCGTCATTCGCGCCGCGCGTCGTCTCCGCGACGACCACATGGCGGTTCTGACCGAGGTTGATACGGATAACCAGACCGTCATGGCGAACGGCGCCCCTGTTCATGGGCCCGATCAGCGTGTACACCGGCCGCCCCATGAACTCGATCCTACCCGTGATCTCGACCGGCGTGCCTGAATACTCCCCATACCAGCCCCCGACCTTGACCGTCACCATATCGCCCGTCTTGTGGTCGGCCTCCAGGTGGTGGGCCGCACCGGGGTCGTTGATGCCTGGGATGCACCAGTCTGTCGCGCCCTGCTCAAGCAACTCCCGCAGCACGTGCGTGCTGTCGCCAATGCGGTCCGCTCCGTCGCAGATGACGACCGGTTTCTCGCCCCTTTTCACAAGGTCCATCACCTGCGCCACAGCATCCCTTGCGTTCGGCAGTGGCGTCGAGAAGTGCTCGCGCAGGCTCCAGGCGAGGGCGGAGACATCTTCACAGATGGTCTCGGCGAGACTCCTATACCCGTCGGTCACCGCGATCACACTCATCCCGGCGTCCGGCACGTCAGAATAGGCGAATCCCGCCGCGCACGACACACAGTACACACCCGGCTTTTTCTCCCACTCACGGCACCTGTCATACAGCGCCTTCATGGGGAAGTACTCGGACGACTGGTAGATGCTGGCGATTATGAGCCCAGGCTTGCGGCACGCCTGGGCCGGCCGGAACCTGCCTTCGATCGTCTCGACCATGCACCTCGCCGCGGTCATGCCTGTTTCCTCGGAGTCCACATGCGGGTAGGTCTTGAGGATGAACACGCCGTCAGAGGCGTCTGTCAACTCGTGGTCCTCATTGGCATGCATGTCAAGAGTGACCATTACGGGGATGCTCCCGACCACGCTCCGCACGCGCCTCACGATTTCCGCCTCCGGCCTGGGCACTCCACTGACTGCCATCGCCCCGTGAAGCGCAAGCAGCACTCCATCGAGCTTGCCTGCGGCTCTGAGGCCTGCCGCGATCTCGCCGGTGTACTTCTCGAAGCACTCGGCAGTTATCCAGCTGGAGAAGGGACCGGGAGTGTTGAACTTCGAAGCCTCTACAATGGGCACGATCTCCGCGCCGGCCGCCTCGAGCACCCTCAAATAGCCATTGATGTAGGTCGGTATGCCTCTGTTCTTGTCGATTACGTCCTGGCCCCGTCTGACCCCCGGCTCAAACCTTTCGATGCCGGTGGGATCGTTCAGAAAGGTCATCGTCTCGTCCTCGAAACTCGCGATGGCTATCCTCACATCAAATGCCCCCATTCTCGGAATTGCAGTCCGGCTGCCTCTTGTTTCTGCGACTCAGACGGCCACTCCTCTGCTGGCGGCCGGGTGGGCGAGAGGGCCGACAGAGCCTTTGAGCATCTTGATGTCCCCCTGAGTCTTTTGACAATGGCAGTCAAATAATCGGAGATATCAATTATAATATTGACTTTAATGAGGGTATCTCTTAATATTATCAACATAAAGCACGTGAGGCAATGCCGCGCTCCCGGCTCGCGCCGGCGGGGCGAAGGCCGAGCCTGGCACGCAGGGGGTAGACGATGTTGAGCGCTCCAGCGCGCGCCCGGACCGTGGACACTGGATTCAGCAGGTACAAGTCAGTTCTCTCCAAGCCGGACTTCGCGCTGCTGTGGGGCGGCCAGACGATCAGTTGGTTCGGCGACAGCCTGTATTTCCTTTCCCTGCTCTGGCTCGTCCAGGAGATGACAGGCTCTCGGGCAATGATGGGAGTTGTCGCCGCCTGCCGCACGATTCCCTCACTGATGGGGTTCCTGGTGGGGGCTCTCGTGGACCGCCTGGACAAGAGGAGACTCATGATCGTCGTGAGCACTTGCCAGGCTCTCACCGTCGCCTCAGTGCCCTTGCTGAAATCTGCCGGGCTGCTGAGGGCATGGCACATCCCTGTCATCGCATTCGTGTTGGCAGTGCTCGGGAACTTCTTCGTGCCCGCGAGGCAGACCCTGATACCCTTCCTGGTCAAGAAGGACGAGCTCGTTCACGCGAACTCCTTGATGACTCTGTCGCAGCAGGCGATTTTCATCGCGGGTTACGGCACTGGTGGTCTGCTGATAGCTTCTCTCGGCGTCATGCCCCTGTTCTGGATCGATGCGGTGTCGTTCCTGGGCGTGATCGCTGCGATATGGCTGCTCAAAGTCCCTGGACTCCAGAAGCCGGACTCCGCGGAGGGGTCTGTCGCCGGCGTGTTCGGACGGGCCAAAGCGCTACGCTCGGAAGTGCTGGCAGGCCTGGAGTTCATGATGAAGACCCCGGCCATCCGTCTTGTCATGCCGGTTTCCATCCTGTTCAATTTCCTGTTCGCTCCCTTCTCGGTGCTGCTGCCGAGCTGGGTGAAGGACGTGCTGAACCGGGGACCTGAGGTGTTCGGGTTCATCCAGACCTCGACCATGGCGGGAATGGTGCTGGGGTCACTCGCGGTTGGGCTACTGGTAGACAGGGTGCGCATGTCCCGGGCGCTGCCGGCCTCGATGATCATCATGGCGCTCTCCGTCATTGGGTTCGCCTCGACGCGCCAGGTGTGGCTTGCCCTGCTGTTCACAGGCATAATGGGCACTGCCAACGCGTTCACGAACGTGGTGTTCAACAGCTACATCCAGGCGATCGTGCCGAGGGAGATGATGGGCCGCGTCTGGGGCACCCTCGGGACGATCGGGCAGGTGGCGGCGCCTGCAGGGCAGGCTCTCGCGGGCTTCCTGGGACAAGTGGTCGCCCTGCCTGTGCTCTTCGGCGCAGAGGGATGGGCGACGACAATCATCTCCATCGGCTACGGTCTAGCACCACGCATCCGAGAAGTATTCGATTCTGTGGAGAAATCCATAGTCCGGTCACAGTTGGACGTTCATGATCCGGTAGGTCACGGTGCCCATCGGGACCTTGACGGAAATCGTATCGCCAGGTCTCTTAAGCAGCAGGGCGGTGCCAATGGGGGAGATGTATGAGACATCGTTGGCCGAGACATGCAGGTTTGACGGCGGCACTATCCGCAGGTCCAGCACTTCGCCAGTGTCAATGTCTTCGACAGTCACTGTGCTGCCGATGGTGACCATTGCAGGCTGCACCTTCGGATGTGTGGGTAGAGACGTCCGGATCACTTGTTCGATGTGGAGCCTGTATTTCTGAAAGAGGGCTTTCATCCGTTTCCACTCTCGGGAATCCGGGATAAAGTATTCCTCGAGGATCGTGGCTTCTTGCTCGTCGAGCTCAACGAGATGCTTTAGCAGCATTTCGCAGTATGTTGTGCGGTCTGCGAGCACAGGTGATCCCCTCCTAGGGATAGTGATGATCGGCGCCGTCTCTTGGATCACGGCACAGGCTGGCGATTTCGACTGTCATGCGGGCCATGGAGCAGCGATGCATCGATCTCCCTCCCTTCCGATGATAGTGCAATTGTGACTTCGTAACCGGTCTCCAAGTATCCTTCCCAGCACTCGGGCAACACGAAAACAGAGTCAGGGTCCCGGCAGAACCCTGACTCTGGCGTGAAGAATCGTCTGTACTCAGATGTGGCCCAGTCCTGGACGGGTCTCGCCCCGGCGACGCAGCTTGACGCTTACTCCACTCTGACGATCTCTGGCCGCGCGCCGCTGGAGAGCTCGGACAGCGGCTTGCCGGAGAGAAGCTGGGCACGGGTGAAAGGCTCCTTCGCCTGGCGCGGCTCGGCTGCCTCAAGAAGCTCCTGGACCTTATCGGGTGGGAGCACGACGATGCCGTTTTCATCGCCCAGTATGATGTCACCCGCGTGTACTGTGACGCCGCCGCAGACCACTGTGCCGTTGATCTCCCCATCCTGGCCTTTCTTGTCTTTGGGGACCCCGATCAAGGCTGTGATGGCCCGGCTGTAGAGGGGGAGGCCCATCTCGACAATCTCGTGTATGTCGGTGACAGCGCCGTCGATTATCACTGCGCTTACGCCCTTCATCTTGGCCCCGAGCGAAGTCATCTCGCCCCAGCATCCGAACTGGATCTCACCATCGAAAGCGATTACCAGCACGTCTCCAGGCTGGCATTCGTCGATGGCGATGTGCCCCGAGCCACTGTAGGGCCTGACCGTGGTGGCGGGCCCGACGACCCTGATCGGCGTCGTGCCAGTGAGGGGCCTGAGGGCAGTGTCCATGAACCCTTCCGTTATCATATGACCGAGCGTTGCTGGAGCGATCTTCTTAAGCCGGGCAAGAGTCTCTGGGGAAACCTTCTGCGGCTGTCTCGCGTGAATCTTGATCATTGACTACACCTCCGTCCGAGATAAGAGGCCGTTTCACACACCTGCAGTGTGTGCGCTGCGGCACCACGGCATTCTCTGGCCAGGATGACATTACCTGCACGACACGCAACAGGGACTCCCTCTGTCGGAGTCCCTGCAGGCTTTGCTCATATGCTTGAGGCCTATTCGTTCAATCCTACCGCTTTGCGAACTTGGTCAATGCTTCCTGCAACAGGCATGTTTCCTTTATCGAAGCTGTATGGTCCCTGGTTCCTTGCCCCGAGGCGTATTCCACTCCCCAGAATCTGCACTTGACGCCCGTCTGCGCAGCGTATTCCCTTTGCGACACTGCGCCGCCGGCACACACAACTTGGGAAAACGGACACCAAAACCTCTCTGCCTCCGGCAATTGTCCACACCTCTCCCTGGTGGAAGCTCTCTGACTTGCTTACTTTCTAGCGGACGCCGTGACCACGCTTACACCTTTCCGGCGCCAGTCCTCGACCATCGGCTTGATGTCCAGAGAGCGCCCCAGGCGGTCGAGCGCATCCACGTAGACCGCACCGATTCTTCCGGCATCTATGTCAATCTTCAGCTGCCGGAGCCCTATGCGGTTCACACCCATTTTCCAGCCGCCCGCGTCCGTGTATATCTTGTCAGGCTCAATGTGCCTGCCCTGCAGTTCCGCCTGCTCCTTACATCTTGCGATCTGCGCCCCTAGTTCAGCGCCTTCGTCATCGTGAGCTCTTGCGTATATAGCGTTCACTCTGATAGTCTCCTTCGCCGCGACCGCCCCTTGCACAGGGTAACCCGGGGTGCCGGGTCAGCGGCTGTTCTGCCGACAATCATTGTCAGCGATTCTATGCGATGGAAGACCGGAATGCCTGGGGAGCGTGAAAGAAGGGGATTGTGTCGTCCCTGTGAGTCTCGATGCGGAAGCAGTTCAAGCAGCTTCATCCATAGTGTTCAGAAGGGAGTTGCATGCCTCGCTTATAAGTGTATCATATCCCACGCTCCGCCGTTACGCGGCGATCCTCCTCCACCGGCCCGTGCGGAACCATACGAGGCTTGCCACAGCTTTAGACACAGAAAGGCGATTGTTTCCCAAAGAGCTGAGGATGCTGGCGACTATGTTCACCTTCATGGGAGTGCGCATGTCGCCTGCGCCTCTCATCGCGCCTGTCAACACAGTCAGAATCCACATGAAGAAGAGGCCTGGAACCATCACCCGAAGATACCGCGTGCCTTCCGGTACGACCGCAGGCTCCGCGCCCATCCCCGCAACCATAGCGCGGCTGTTCCCGAAGACCGGGATGGCGATGATTCCAGCCAGGACGGCCGACATGGCGACGGCCTGGGCGGACGCACGCCCCGCCTCACGCGGGTTTCCGGACCCAACCAGCCGGGCAACGACCGCTGCGGCACCGACGGTGGCAGAGCGGGACCGGCCGTGATACTATAAAGACAAAGCGGGGAGCTTCTCCGGGAGAGGCTGAGATAAGGCTACCTTGCCTTGACCCGACGAACCTGTAGGATAATTCCTGCGTAGGGACCATAATCGCCGTCAGGCGCCCCTACGGGCGCTTTTCCTGTTTGGGTGACGGTCGTTCACTTGTCTTGCGGGCCAGTCTCTGGGCCATGGGCCAGTCGCCGGGCTATGAGCCAGTCGCTGAGCCATCCCGTCAGTACCTGGAGGTGAGTTCATGAAGAATCGGAACACGAGAGCTCTGGTGGAGAGCGGTGTCATGATTGGTCTTGCATGGGTTCTGCACTTGATACGGATCTTCCGGATGCCTCAGGGCGGCTCCGTCACTGCGGGCAGCATGATACCACTGATCATACTCGCGCTCCGCTGGGGGCCGAAGTGGGGCATCGGCGCGGGAGTGGTATACGGCATGATCCGGAATCTCATGGACCCGTTTGTAGTACACCCGGTTCAGTACCTGCTGGACTACCCGATCGCGTTTGGCTCGCTCGGGCTCGCGGGGTTCTTCCAGAAAAGCCCCGTTCTTGGGACCGTGGTCGGGATTGCCGGCCGGCTCGTCGCGTCCGTCATCTCGGGCGTGGTCTTCTTCGGAAGCTATGCTCCGAAGGGCACTCCCGCTCTCCAGTATTCGCTGGTCTATAACGCATCGTACTTGGTCCCGGAGGTAATCGTGAGCGCGTTCGTCGTGTATCTCTTGTCCCGGACTCGGGTCTTCAAGCCCCAGACATAGCAGGCGAAGGAGGGCAACACCCGTGTCCACATATGTGCTCAAGGCGCAGCCCCTCACGTCGGAAGCGTTTGAGCCGTACGGCGAGGTGATCATGCAGCCACCGAGCGCTCCCGACCAGGACTTCCCGGCCTACAGGTACTGGGACAGGATCGTCAGGCTGGATTTCACCGGCTCGCCGCCGGAACTCGCGTATGTCCGCATGTTCCACCGGCCGTTCAAAGTCACGAGCCTGGAACGCCACAGGAAGGCCACGCAGACCTTTGTCCCGGTGGGATGCGCTGCTGGGGTCGTGGTGGTGGCGCCGGGGAACCCGGATGACGCTGATGAGCGTCCCGACCCGGCCAGGGCTGCAGCGTTCTTTCTCGACGGCAGGGTGGGGTACCATCTCAAGCGAGGCACGTGGCACCAGTCCATGTTCCCCATCGGGCCGACGGCCGACTATGTCATGGTCGTGCGCAGGAACAACATCGTGGATGACCAGGAAGTCAAGGAGCTCGGCGCTGAGATCTTGATCGGGCTGCCGGCGTAGCATGGTCACGTAGCATGGTCAGCAGGGAAAACGGCCACCCACAGGTATGGCCCCTACGATTTCGGTCCTCAAGAAGGAATCGGAAAGGAGTTTTAGAACATATGAACGGGCCGAACTTATGTTTGGGAGGCAGAGCCTTTGAGTACATGGTGGGCTCGTCAGGGGTTCGTATCCTTGTGGGTCCATCCAATCCGGCACCGAGTCGGCTGCAAGGCTTGTCGCCCCGGCTGTTTCTGCTGCTTTGCTCGCGATTGCCGGGACATCCGGTGCTCTCCTGGCGGCGGCGTGCTCGTACGTGTTGGCGGCAGTCGCAGCCTTGACGATAGGTGGCCGGCCACGGCGAGGCGAGACGGGCGCAACAGTCGGCGCCTTTGTTCAGCCCGCCACGTCACCGGGCCCAAGGCGCGGGAGTTCGCCGGTTAGGGAATTCGGGCTTGCGGCGAAGGCTACGGGAAGGCACCTGGTCGAGGGACTCCACTACCTTGTGGGTCAGCGAACGCTTCTCCTGGTGACGCTTGTGGTGACACTCGTCATGTTCGCTGATTCGTCGGTGTCGCCGCTGTTCACCATCTTGTTAGACAAGCATCTCAAGGTGCCTCCGGAGTTCATAGGCTACCTGTCGTCCGGATACGGAGCCGGACTCCTCATCGGGGCTGTGGCTGGGCCCTGGTTGGCAAAGAGGGTGGGGGAGACAGGCCTTGTGCCGGCGGGCGCTCTTCTTATAGGGATCCAGATGCTGATCTATTCGTCGATCAGCGTGTTCTGGGCGGCGTTGCCGCTTCAGCTGGTCTGTGGCGCGGGCTTCGCACTGCTCATGAACGGCGCGATCACGGCTTACCAGATGGTCGTGCCGGGCCGTCTCATTGGTCGTGCCATATCGTCATCAGCAGCCATGGGTTCGATCGCGACCGTATTCGCCGCAAAGGCCGGAGGAGCTGTCGCCGACTGGAAGGGAGTCCGCGCTGTGTTCTTTGGCGCCGGACTCGTGTCGCTGTTTGCGGCGGCATCCTCCCTCAGGCTAGCCCGTGAGCGGCCTGGCGAGGTGGAAGGGCCTGACCTCATTTCACCGTAGCGCTGGGTGGGTCCGGGTCAACCACGGGCCGCGGGATGTACGCCGGATCGTTCTGGACCTTTGCCATCTCCAGCTTGCGTCCGTCTTTCATCAAGCTGAAGATGCCTGCGACACCGAAAAGGTCTTTTTGGAAATGCTGCCACACCGCTTCATCATCTATAACCACATTGCCGTTGATATCGGTCGACTTCCAGCCGTCCTCCTGCATCTCTGGTTCGAAATCCAGCAGGATAGTCCTTGTGTCTGCTACCCATGTGACCTTCGCGCCCAACACCTCGGAAACGAAGCGCAACGGTAGGTAGGTGCGCGAGCCATGAATCAGAGGCACCACTCTCGGGTTGGAAGGGTCGATAAAGACGGGTGAGCCGTTTATCCGTGCCGCGTTGCTGTCAATCCACAGCTCAATGGACTTGAGCCCGTGGACTACCGTGACCTTCCTGTGCTCCTCGTCCCACAACACAGTCGCGCCGACTGGCTCGGCCACGAAGCGTACAGGCATGAATGTACGATCCTCGATGATCATCGGGACTACGTCCATGGTGCCCCTGCCTCCATCCATGAGGTAGCCGGTGCTGCCGATCTGGAAACTGGCGGACCGGTGCCCACCGGCTGGAGGCTCTTGTGGCTGGTCGTGTGGCAAGAGTCTCCTGGCGAGGCTGTTGTTCAGCTCAATGGCTTCGGCCACCGTGTTGGTGGCATCCACCGTGACCAGTACGTTTACCTCGCTTGAGATTGTGTGGTCGAGCAGGTACGAACTGAAGCCACCGGGCGCGCCTATGCCTCCAAAGAACGATTCGCTGGGGATACCCAGGTCAAAAAACCCGATCCTCTGCCGGTCCACGAAGACGTTCGCGACACCGGCGCTCGCCTCCGGCAGCGCTTCGCCCGCATTCATCACCAGTATGGCCAGCCTGTTCCCGGCCGTTGTCGTGATGCCGGAGACTGTGAGGTCTGGGAGCATGCTTCTTGTGGCCGCAGGAGCCACAAGTGTGGTATTGCTGTTGTTCTGCTCGTCAAGTTCGGTCACGTTGTTGAGTGGATCCACGATGACGGCGACGGTGGTGGGGACCGCAATCTCCCATGCGGTCAGAAACGTGGATGTGCCGCCGGGAGACTCCATGCCGCCTCCTGTGCTGGAGGCGGGAGGGTTATTGAGGTTGACGGAACCCACCTTGACATGGTTGATGCTGACGTCGGCGGTGGCGGTCCAGCCCTTGGGCAGGACGGTATGCCCCCAGTTGCCGACCGTGATGGATAGCTTGTTGCCTGCGCCCACGCCGGTCGACTTCACCACAAGGTCGGGCAACCGGGTGGCCGGTGTGAGTTGCGCCGTCATAGTGTTATTGTCCTCATTCGACTCGGCGACGCCTGACAGGGCATCGACGGTGACGGCAACGGTTACAGAAGAAGTGACTTCCCAATCAGTAAGGAATACCGACACGCCACCGGGACTCGCGACGCCGCCACCATACGTGGAAGCCGGCACATCGCCCAGCCTGATGCTACCCGCCTTCGTCTGGCCGAAGAACACGTCCGCCACGGCCTGCCAACCTGAAGGTAGGCGACCCTGGCCCACGTTGGCGAAGGACACGCTGAGCCTGTTGCCTGCCCCGGTGTTGACCGCCTGGACCGTCAGGTCGGGAAGCGTGGTTGGAGCGTCAAGACGAATCGCCTGCGAGTTGTTCTGCTCATTGGACTCGATGACATTCCCCAGAGGGTCGACGATTACTGTAACACTGGCCGGCGGCACTGCATTCCACGCTGTGAGAAAGGTTGAGGTGCCGCCGGGGTACGCAATGCCGCCGCCTGTGCTGTACGAAGGCGCCTCGGCGATCCAGATGGCGCCTTTCTTGACGTGGTCGACGTAGACATCGGCCGTAGACGACCATAACAGGGGCAACGGGCCCTTTCCAACGTTGGCGAAGGTAACCTGGACCTTGTTGCCGGTGGTCAGAGATATGCTCTGCACGACCAGGTCGGGTAGCACCGCATCCTGGGCCATCGCCACAGCGGGCGTCATCGTAAGCTTGATGCAGGCTACGGTGACCAGTGCCAAGTAGTGATGCATCTTCCTCATGTCACAAATCCCCTCTAGGGCAAAAGTCAGAAACCCCATCAAAGGCTTGTCCGCCGCAGGACAACCACTCTACACATTCTACCTGCTAATTGTGATGGGACTGTGATGAACTTTCGAGACAATCGTCAAGGGCGTTCAGGTCAACTGGCCCGCGTATCCCGTTGACGTGGCCCTTACTCGTGTATTGGAAGACAGTCCACCGGTCCCAGATGGGGTTTTGAAGTGGCGCGGTGACACCGTAGTGTGCGATCCACAGCGGGTAGGAGCGAAGCGAAAGACTATCTTTCGCCGGCGCAAGGTGCTCGTTGATGAAGTAGGCGCCCGAGTATATCATGCATGGCTTCCGGGTCAAGGCGCCGGCCTCCTGAAGCCAGGCCAATACCCACTCGACCAGATCATCAGGTGCGAGCACCTTCTGCGGGCTCACTCGTGCATCCTCAATATCCAACACATGAGGGAGGATGGTCTCGTGCTGGGAGGCAACTGAGGCAAACCAGCGCGCCTCTTCTTTCGGCTCATTGTGCACGCGGGCGAAGTGGTATAAGCCGGCCGGGATGCCCACCTCGGCGGCCCCTGCGGAATTCTCGGCAACTCTTGGGTCGCGATAGTCAACGCCTTCGGTGGCCTTGATGAAAACGAAGCGGATCCCGTCGTCCCTGACGGCAGGCCAGTCAATCTTGCCCTGGTGCCTGCTGACATCAATGCCTCTGCAGTGATCCGCTCGCAGTGGCTGCATCTCCCGTTGCTCCTGTCACCTGAGAATGGGATAGAAAGGACCCTGATTATGTATATTGCGGGTGCAGCGTGTCCGACCCTGTAGATAAAAGACCGACCACTGCATGAATGGTGAATCGTGGCATGTTGCCGAACGTTGAAAACGCGTGTACGCATGACACACAGCAGCCCAACAAGGCCGGGCAGGACATGTGCGTCCCGGCCCGGCCGACAATGTTGCTCTTCAGGGACTGGTTACCGTGACGTGATGACCAGCTTCCTGGGAGCGTTGGTCAGTATCTCGCAACCGGTCTTGGTGACCCGCACTGTCTCGCTGAAGCCAACACCGCACCTCTCAGGGTCTCTGAGGGCGGGCGGCATGTGGAAGACCATGCCCTCTTCGAGGATCCGAGGGTCGTCCCGCTTGATGTCGATGACGTCGGGTTCGGACCAGCGGGGCTTGTATATGCCGACCGAATAGCCCGTGCGCTTGCGGAACATGGGCTCGAACCCGGCCCTCTCGATATAGAGCCTGCACGCCTCGTCCACGGAGCCGGAGGTGACTCCCGCCCGCGTCGCTTCTATGGCGGCCTCAAGACCTCCCTTGCAGGCGTCTGCCATCTTGCGCAACCGGCTGGACGCCTCGAGGATCGCCGCACAGCGCATAATGGGGCAGGGGTATGAGTTGTATACACCACTGAACTCAAAGAGGACCGCATCGCCGCGCTTCAGGACGTACCTGTGGAACATGGCGTGGGCGACGCCGGACATGGGGCCGGACGACACGGTCGGCCCATTCGGGAGCGCCTCGCTCCCCGCCTTCACCATCGCGGAATACAGGTCTGCCGCGACCTCGTTCTCGGACTTGCCTTCGGCAAGGCTCTCCATTGCCGCCTGGACGCCCACCGTGGTGAACTCGCTGGCCTTGCGTATATAGTGGATCTCGCGGTCGCTCTTGATGAGCCTGACTCGGTCGACACATGCCGTACCGTCCAGGGGGGCCCGCCCGAGGGCCTTGGCGAGTTTCAGGTAGTCCCTGGCGGATAGGGAAGGGCTGGTCATCTCGACCCCGATGCGCTGGTCGAACCAGCCTTTCTGTTTGAGGAACGACACAAGGGCATTGGTCGGGTCCAGGTGGTCCTGCCATATCGTGATGTTTCCTGATCCGGTCGTGACCCTGCCGATGACCTGCTCCATTTCCCTGAGGAAAAGGATCATCTCGCTTGGGGTGATGATGAGCGACTGGTAGTACGTGGCGCCGCTATCGTAGCCCGTCAAGTAGTAGAAGTTCCTGGGCGAGAAGAGGACGAGCACCTCTACATCGTCGCGCTTCATCTCTTTCCTGACCCGGTCGAGCCTCTGCTGGTACTCTTCCGCGGAGAACTTCGGGTCGGCGAACAGGTAACCTGGTTCGTTCATGTTTATGCCTCCTAGTGCGACGGGCTAGAGAATATGCTCTGCCGAGAGGTACTCCAGGCAGATGCCCATTCCTGCCGGCACGCCGTCTGACAGGGGTTATTGTTGACGCCCGCATGTGGAGAAATGCCAGGCAAGGTTCCCATACACGATTCAAGGCAACGGGAACACAGCCATCCCGAAGGGAGGCGGCACCAGGGCCGTTATTGCGTTACTTCTTCGCCTCGAGAGAGTCGACCAGCTTGGTGGCGGTCCTGTCGAAATCCTCTTGAAGCTCGCGGATGGCATCAGCCGCAGCGCGTTTTGACTTCGCGACCGCGGTCTCGTACTGCTCTCGGGCGGATTTCACGGCTTGATCCAACCGTTCCTGGGCTTCCTTCGATCCGGCTTCGGCGCGAGCTCGGGCTGCAACCACGGTTCTCTGGAATTCCTCGCGCTTGTCCGCCAGCGTCTTATCCAGGCTTTCATGGATGGACTTAATGGACCGGTCCGCCGACTGCCGCGCGGCCACGAGGGCGCTCTTGATTTCCTGCTTGGCCTGTTCGGTCTTGCCCGACGCCGTGTCGTGCGCGGACTTCACGGCAGCATCCATCTGTTCGTGCGCGGACTCGATTGCTTCTTCTGCCGCCTGCCTTGCATCTCGGACCGTGCCCTCGAAACGCTCCTGCCCAGCCTTCAGCGCCTCGGCGAAACGTTCTTGCGCCTCTCGGGCGGTATCGGCCATGGCCTCCTGGATCTGCTTGCCTGCTTCGTCCAGCCCTTCGTGAATGGTCTTTAGCGAACCCTCTGTGGCCTTCTTAGCGGTTTCCAACGCTTTCTGCAGACGTTCTCTAAGTGTGCTCAACACGGACCCTCCCCTCCAGCCGCCCACGGCGGCGGAAGAAACTGCCAACTTGCGGTATGTTTCGAGCACTTTCGCGACAACTCCTCCGAGGCTCGTGGACATCCTCGTGAACCGCTGACAGCCTGTGGTTGTTCAGCTGTGAGGGCGCGAGGGCGACGCTGCGGCCGTCGTCACCGGGCGCCGACACAGGTAAGCGCGTCGTCACCAGTGAGCGACGCTGCCCACGGGAAGTAGAGAAACTCTGCTTGTGTCCTCCGCAAATCCTCTGCTACGATACAAGGCACAATGTTCCGGCGGCAAGGTCGCCGTAAATAAGAGGGCGACCTCGAGCAGGGGTGGCCGCAGACATGGCAGACCTGCCTTGGGAGAGTGACGGCGATGGAGCAATACTGGAACAGCCGGTTTCTTGCTGAGGGAAAGGTCTGGGGAGATTCTCCAAGCAAGACCGCTGTGCATGCCGGTGGCCTCTTCCGGGAGAAGCGCGTGCACACGGTAATGGTGCCGGGCGCCGGCTACGGCCGGAACACCGCGTTTTTCGCAGCGAGTGGCTTTCGGGTCGACGGCATCGAGATGGCGGGCGAAGCGCTACGACTCGCAGGGGCATACGACCCGGTGACGAGATTCTTCAAGGGATCCGTGCTGGATATGCCGTTCTCCGCTGACATCTACGACGCAGTCTACTGCTTCAATGTGCTGCACCTGTTCGGGGAGACTAACCGCAGGCTGTTCATCGGCAAGTGCCGGGACCAGCTGGCGCCCAGGGGGCTGGCTTTCTTCACTGTGTTCTCAGAGAAGGAGCCCACTTTCGGCAAGGGCTGGCAGAGCGAGCCCAACACGTTTGAGAGTAAGCCGGGAAGGCCTGTGCACTACTTCACACACGAAGACCTGATGGCACACTTCGAAGGCTTCAATATGCTGGAGACCGGGCTGATGGAGGACGCGGAGAACCACGGAGCCGAGGGCCCGCATGTTCATGTGGTGCGGTACATATTCGCAGAACGCTCGGACCAGTGAACCGGAAGGGAGACGAACAGGGCTGGCCAAGTCCTGGGACTCACGACTGTACGACGCCAAGATCAGCTTCGTCCCTGAGTTGGGCAGAGGCCTTGTTGACCTGCTCGACCCCAGGCCGGGCGAGCGTGTTCTCGACCTTGCATGCGGCACCGGGGACCTGACGCAGCAGATCGTCCTGCGAGGAGCGGAATGCGTGGGCCTGGATTCTTCGGCCGAGATGATCAGGGCCGCGAGAGACAAGCACCCTCACCTGAGGTTTGAAGTGGGTGACGCCAGGACCTACAGGTGCGGCGCTGTCTTCGATGCAGTGTTCTCGAATGCCGTGCTCCATTGGGTCAGAGAAGCTGAGGCGGCCGCGACAACCGTCTGGCAGGCGCTCCGGGCCGGGGACGCCTGGTGGCCGAGTTCGGTGGCGAGCACAACATAAAGACAGCAGTCGACGCTGTGGCCCGGGTGATCGAGATCCACGGAATCGACGCGGGAACTCTCAATCCCTGGTACTTCCCCTCGGCAGAAGAGTATTCGAAGCTCCTCGAGAGGCTTGGCTTCGATGACGTACAAACCCTGGTCTATGACAGGCCGACCGTCTTGCCTGATGGGGAGGACGGGATCTACCACTGGCTCGACATGTTTATGGACCTGTTCTTCGATGCTCTGCCTCTTGAGTCCAGGCACGACGCCCGCGATCAGGCCGTGAGCCTCCCGAAGCCAATGCTCCTGCGAGACGGGAATTGGGTTATTGACTACAGACGGCTTCGAGTGTTCGCGACGAAGCCTCTGACTCAGGCCACCAGTGGTATTTTATAAATCATTGCCTTGCAGGGCGTTCTCAGCCATGCAGATATTGAACGTCTGTTTCCAAGGATGGTTCCGGGCCGGGGCATGAGCTGAACTGCGCCTGCATGAGGAGCGGCCTCCTGCATGCTCGGTGCGGAAGACCGCATTACCGCAGACTAGACTGCCAGACAGTCTAGTCTGCGGTGAACGGACTAACAGGCAGTCCATTCGACGAGCGATCGGTAGTCCCAGACTGCACTTGCAGCGAACGTGACTGCTGAGCAGTCCAT
>JAUYEF010000321.1 GCA_030691635.1 Bacillota bacterium | reverse complement strand
AGCAGGGAGTATTTGAGGTACGCGAACCGCCGCCAGTACTCGCACAAGAACCGGCCTGCGGAAAGGCAGGCGATGTTCGTCTTGGAGTAGTTGCAGCGCAGGTCGCGCGGAGCCTCATTCCGGATCTCGGTCGCAAGCCTCGCAAACTCGCACTTGACCCTGGTGGCCACCAGATGCCCTCCGAACCTGGGTAGTTCTTTAGGGTTTATCGTCACGATGGTGCGCGCCTTTAATGCACGCCGGCGTCACGATGCCCCTCGCGCTTAGTGCCCGCGGGCCGACCCTGCCACCATTACGCCACGATACCGCCCATCCTGATGACCTGGAGCCCCTTTGCCTCGAGCGCCTTGGTGAACAGGTTGATCCCGACCGAGTCAGAGCGCATGTGGCCTGCTATCACGACATTGCCGATTCCCTGCTCCTTCACTGCCTTCAAGGAGTCCTCAGGGATATGCATCATGACGAGCGTGCCGACGCCTGCTTCGAAATAGGCCTTCATAACGCCGGGGCCGCCGTTGGTCCCTCCGGCCATGCTGACGAACACTTTGCCTGCGTAATCGTCCTTCGCGCCGCACCGGATCACGGGACCGGCCGGCTCGCCGGCGAACTCCGGAAGCTGCTTCAGCGCTTCCGCCACATCGCCGACCTTGGACATCGGGCCGAGGTGGCTGTCCAGGTGCTTCTGCACGGTGTTCTCGCTGATGATGTCAATCGGCATGTGAATGTTCATCAGCGGCATCTTTAGCAGTTTCGCAGCGTTGCCGACCTTGTCGTAGTTCCTTGAGTGTGCGCCCCTATCGTTCGAACTAATCCGCTCGTGCAGGACCTTTTGCGCCTTGTTCACGGGTATGCCGACCCGCATCATGAGTTCCACCTGGCGCTCCATCACTTTGTGGAGGCTGACGGCCGGGCTGCCCGAGACGGGGTGATGCCCGAGCACAAGGTCACAACCGAGTTCGCGGGCAAGAAGAAGGTCGGCGGTTTCGATATCCACGCCAAACATGATCTTCTTCACATCATCCGATGAAACGATAATGCCGGAATCCGCTGGAGCTTCTTTGAGGCCGGCCATTTCTAGCGCGAGATTCAGGACTTCCTGTGTGTTCATTTGGGTCCCTCCTACAGAGTTTTCAACCCGGGTTTCGCCCAGTAAGGCACTCATTGCATGGCTTTTCGATTCTACGCGGCACGGTCATTCTCCTATGCCCGCAGTGCAGGAGGTTTTGTCCGTCTGGCAGAAAACTGTGCTGTTCAATAGTTCTAACCGGAGCGGGTCCATCGAAATGGGGGTCTGTTACTTGGCGCGGAGTCAGATGGGCGAAGTGAGAGTCGCCGTTATCCAGGCGGCGTCTGTGATCATGGACAAGGCGGGCTGCGTCGAGAAGGCCCTGGATCTCGCCGCTCAGGCAGCGGACAGGGGCGCCAGGATCATGCTCTTCCCGGAGGCTTTCGTGCCCGGTTACCCGCGGGGCATGGGCTTCGGCACAGTCGTCGGGAGCCGCTCGGATGCCGGTCGCGAGGACTTCGCACGGTACTGGGAAAACTCACTGGTCATCCCGGGGCCGGAAACCGAGGCGCTTGGTGGAGCCGCGCGGAAAGCCCGAGCGTACTTGGCATGTGGGGTTATCGAAAAGGACGCCGAAGGCGGCACGCTCTATTGTACCATCGTGTACTTCGGGCCGGACGGCGAATACCTTGGCAAGCACCGCAAGCTCAAGCCGACCGCAGCGGAGCGGCTGATCTGGGGCGAAGGCGATGGGAGCACGCTGTTCACCACTGCGACTCCGCACGGCAGGCTGGGTGGGCTTGTGTGCTGGGAGAACTACATGCCCCTCGCGCGCGCAGCCATGTATGCCAAAGGCGTGAGCATCTACGTCGCGCCCACGGCAGACGCCCGGGAAAGCTGGCAGGCGACCATCCGGCACATAGCGATGGAGGGCAGGTGTTTTGTCCTCGCCTGCAACCAGTTCGTGACCAAGGACATGTACCCGAAAGACCTTGCCTGCATCGATGATCTGGCAGTGGCGCCGGAGGTCCTGTGCAACGGCGGCAGCGCCATCGTGGACCCTCTGGGAAGGTACGTAGCCGGGCCCGAGTGGGGCCGCGAGTCGATCCTGGTCGCGGACCTTGACACCAGTCTGGTGCCGAAGAGCAGGTTCGACTTCGACGTGGTCGGGCACTACGCGAGGCCGGACGTGTTTGAGCTCATAGTCAACGAGGAGCCGAAGCTCGGTGTGAGGAAGCGGGGCCCGGGTCCGCACTGACACCCGCGTGAGGAAACGGAGCCCGGGCCAGTCCTGACACCCAAGTAGGTGGCCGGCCCGTCTGTCAATGAACATCCAAAACGAGCCAGAACGCGGAATGCCCTTAAGTAAACAATAAGAATGTCACCGAACGAGTGGTTGTGGTATCTTATGAATCATTGCCTTGCAGGGCGTTCTCAGCCATGCAGATATTGAACGTCTGTTTCCAAGGATGGTTCCAGGCCGGGGCATGAGATGAACTGCGCCTGCATGAGGAGCGGCCTCCTGCATGCTCGGTGCGGAAGACCGCATTACCGCGGACTAGACTGCCAGACAGTCCATTCCGTGGTGAACAGACTGCCAGGTAGTCCGTTCGACGAGCGACCGGTAGTCCCAGGCTACACTTGGAGCGAACGTGACTGCCGACCAGTCCATTCCGGTGACGAACAGACTGCCAGGCAGTCCATTCGACAAGCGACCGGTAGTCCCAGACTACACTTGGAGCGAA
>JAUYEF010000176.1 GCA_030691635.1 Bacillota bacterium | reverse complement strand
AGCTGCGTTGCTCACGGCGGGACGCAGAAACCTGAGCCTGGTGGACTGCGTCAGCTTCGACGTGATGCGTCGACTGGGGATGGAAAAGGCTTTTGCCTTCGACGCCCACTTTGCCGAGCAAGGCTTCCAATGTATGCCGTGACCCGGCAGCTCAACGGTAGAGCGGGCGGCTGTTAACCGCTAGGTTGTAGGTTCGAGTCCTGTCTGAGGAGCCAGACAAACGGTCAGCCTCCTCCGGCAAGAGGGCAAAGAACTGCTCAATGCCCAGCCAGTGCACCTGGTAGGGGTTCCAATCTTTGGTATGTAAAGAATGCTCGATTCCTCTCGCCCCGACCATAGTCTCCCTCTCGTCCCTCCATCGCCTGAGCCGCCTCGAATCAAAAAAGGCCGACAGACGCCACCTTTCTTGACGGCAAACCTGACGGCAAACCGGGCGGGTGACGGCAAAACGGGGCGGGTCGTGGCGGAGCAACAGGCCCGATTTTACGTTCAGGATGGTACCTGGCGGGGCCTGGTGGTACGACGGAGCGCGAACTTCAAAACCGATGCCACGGTACGCTGCGTATCGTGGGGTGGGTTCGACTCCCACGCACTCCCGCCACGTATCATAGTGTTCGGAACAGGTATACTTGATGCCGTGATGACGTACTCCGTAGTGTGGAATACCGCCGAGTAACACTGTGATCGGGCGTTGACAACGGTCTAAGAGACCGAGAGACGTTTGCAGTTTCTTGACGGCAAATCTG
Source organism: Bacillota bacterium (assembly GCA_030691635.1). Classification (GTDB taxonomy): domain Bacteria; phylum Bacillota; class Sulfobacillia; order JAUYEF01; family JAUYEF01; genus JAUYEF01. Next base: position 9,981 of record JAUYEF010000176.1, on the reverse strand, counting down.
ACGGCAAGACTACCGGGAAACGGTCCATGGTCAGCCATGCCTTCTCCGACGCCGTTCTTCGCTACCTGGACTTCGCGCCCCGCTACCAGGCCTCGCTCGAAAGGTTGCCGAGGCGGCGTGGTTGTCGGAAGGGCAGCGTTGCGCGTTCGGCTGACCACACGCTGGAAGAAGAAGCAGATCTGTCCAACTGGGGCTACATCCGTTCATCGGAACACCATTTGCGAGAACCGGTTCGGCCTGCGGTCGCGTGCCGCACAGACATGAGCCACGATGGAGCAAAGCCCGGAAGGGACTTTGCGATACAACGGTTTCAAGAACCGTTGTCCCGGTGTCACGCGTCGGCGCGGCCTCGACTCGCCACACCCTGCCTATAGAGTGACGGCTCTACTCCTGGCCTATTCCACTATCTTGCATTCGCTCCATGGGCATGCCCTGCGTCATGGCGCCCCTATAGCCATTTAAGGCAAAGTGACGACAAACCGCTCCGAAGCGCGCGGGAAGATTCTTATGCCATTGACACGCGTTGGAGGTGGCTATTCATCTTGACAGCGGCCCCAGTGGAGAACCGGCATGACACGCGGTGTGGATATCCAGGGCTGACAGCACGGTGCTACGGAATAACGACCCGTATGGCGTACACCCCAGGGTAGTTCAGATCGCCTCGCCGCCTGGTGCTCGATGAAAGAGCCACTTGCGTCTTTCGCACAACTACTATTATAATCCGGCTAGTGGCACATCTGTGCTATGAACTGATTCGCAGCTTAGCTACAAATGAGGAATCGAGAGACCAAGCGCCCCGAAGACGACCATACTTGATTGGAAAGATGGCGTGGTTGTCCACCGACGTAGCGAGCTCTTGATACACTGCCGGGGAGGATGGTCGGCAATGACAAGAATCAAGGCACCGGCTGGACTTTCGGCAAGGGTCCGTGCCCGGGATCTGCTTCTCTCAATCCTGGAGAAAGAGGTTCTCCTAAGCAAGATCAAGGTCCTCCCCGACGGAGGTTTCGTCCCAGAAACGAGTGACTGGGATTCTTACTGGAAGCCGATCCTCGAGCTCAACCGCTCCGAGCTTGACGATGGCCTTAATGCGCTCCATTCCGCGTGGCGAGATTATGTCGGATGTGGTTGCCGCTCATCGGTGCGACAGGAGTTCTGCCTGAGGTATTTCTCTCTTCTGGACACGTACTTGAGCAAGTGCAGAAACGAGGCCACCCTGCAGCGAGAGGCCAATGCGCTGCGGGCCCTGCTCGGATTTGAGTGCTTCGGGATATCATCCTCAGCTCATCCCCGAGAGATACACGGTGCTGGTATTTGCACGTTGCGCAATCCCAGCTACCTCTTGGTGAAGCTTAGAACGCCGGACGCGCTTGACGATCCCCAGGTTCTTCCCCTCGTTACTGTTGCAGGCGCAGAGGCACCGGAGCTCTTCTATTCCTACAGGCAGTACACCTTATCGCACGATTCACCCATGTCCCTTCTGTTCTACCTTTCAACTTCAGAAGTAGACCGTTCTGCGAGTTTCAGGCTTGTCAATCACCTGGCCAGCGGCATTAGCTATGGCATCGACCCGCGAACCCTTGAGCGAGCAAGGCGCTTATCCCGAGGCGTGATGCTCCCAATAATCCAGTCAAGGAAACCGACGCACGGTACTTCCATTGGCCTTGAGCTTGTTGACATCGGTGCCGGTAGCGGAAGCCTTGTCTCCAGCCTTTGCCGTGAGGTCAAAACGCTTGTTGGCTCAATGGGTTTGGATCCAAAGTTCCGCCTGCGGTTCGTGGACCTGGAACCTGCCGATCCGGTCCGGTTCTTCCGCCACAAGAGGTTTCGAGGAATGGTTGATACTTTGGCGTTTGTCGGGGATGACTACATGAGTTGGCTGTGCAAACCGGAACCAGTGCCTGCAGCCAGATACCTACGCGTGGCCCTGGTATCAAGGCTATTTAATAATTTGAGTGCGTTTTCCATCCGCCGCCTGTCTGGAGAAGACCTGCGTCAGTCGCCGGGAATGCCTGCGGTATCCGCAGTTTGTCACAAGCATATTTACCATCCCGGTGTCTTGCTTCCAGCGGCGGCGGGCCACGATCGCTGATGGTCTCTAACCGCAGAATAGCCTTACAGAATGGCCGGACTTTTCCCCAACTATCCCTTTCTGAGTTCTACCGTGGTCTTTGTTTGCTCTCGACACCGAATGCCGAGGCATATGAAAACGGTGTCTTCCCGCCGATCAGGAGAAGTAATCCCGAATGCTTGGTCGGACCAGATGGCAGAAGTGTGGTCTCTCGTATTGCAGAACTCTGCGACTACATAATCATCGAAGATGCAGATGTCAAGCCTGAGGACTTGTCGAACACGCGACAGTGTTTGGCTTACGTTCGATTGTCATCCAGGACGTTAGAAGAGCCCTTGGGCTGACCGGAAACCATGCCTACGTGGTCTGGCCCAGTAACGCCACGTCGGAACCGCAACTGCCGGGGGAACGGATATGGTAACAATCATATCGGTCGCCCGTAGGTCCGCTGTTCTCACCCCATCGGCCCTTGCTTGCCTGGCAAGAACGCCCACTATCAATCTGACTGCGGGGTGTGCCCACGGCTGCATCTACTGCTATACCCGCGGGTATACGAACAACCCCGGAGCGGACAAGGTTCTGCTCTACGCCAACACCCTGGGCAAGCTGGAAGACGAGCTCGCCCGCAAGCGGACCAAGCCTGACGCGGTATACTTCAGCCCCTCCAGAGACCTCTTTCAGCCCCTGGCCGAAGTGCTGGAGCTCGGGCACCGAATTCTGGAGGTCCTTTTTTCCAACGGCATAGGCGTAGCCTTTCTAACCAAAGGGCTTATCCCTGATAGAACAATGAGGCTCCTTCTCAACAATCGAGATAGGGTCAGTGCACAGGTCGGCATCATAACCATCAATGAAGACGTCCGACGCATCTTTGAGCCAAATGCCGCAAACATCCAGGAAAGGCTCAGACAGATAGCCGCGCTGACTGCCGGGGGGATTCCAACGGAGGCCAGGCTGGACCCCATCCTCCCCGGAATTACTGATACCCCGGAGGCCCTAAGAGACCTGTTCTCGGCCCTGTCAATAGCAGGGGTAACGCACGCCGCCGCAAGTGCTCTTTTTCTTAGACCGGCTGTCATGGAATCCCTGAAGCGAAACGTCCGCGACGAGAGGTTGCTGCAGTGCCTACTCGGGTATTACACGGAGACAACCCGTCTTGCCATCCGGGCGGAGCGATCCTCCGTTGTCGCATTGCAGCATGTCCTGAGGGAGGAAATCTACGCAGCCGTTCGCTGTGCAGCCGGAGAGAACGGGATAGGCGTGTCTATCTGCGGTTGCAAGAATCCGGACCTGGCGCGCGGCGCCTGCAATATCGGCGGCGCTTGGCCGAGGCGACCCTCAGCGTCAGCTCAAGGGAGTTTGTTTGATGTCAAGTAATCCGAGCTCAAGGCCAAAGAAGTTGACACCAGTGCCTCAGGACATTCCTCTGAACTTGCTTGTGCCACATCCAGAGAACAGCAATTTCATGAACGAGGAGATGCTCAGGAAGCTGCGCAGGCACATCGAGCGTACAGGCAGGTATGAGGCTCTGACAGTGCGGCCTCACCCTTCGGAAAAGGACAAGTTCCAGGTTGTAAATGGCCACAATCGGCTTCGCGTCCTCCGTGCTCTCAACTACGATACGGCACAATGCATAGTGTGGGATCTGAATGACGAGCAGGCAAGGCTCTACCTGGCCACCCTGAACCGCCTTTCCGGCAATGAGATTCCGGAGCGGCGTGCGGCGCTCTTGGAGAACCTACTGGAGACCTTTGATATCGACGAGCTGGCAGTCCTGCTACCAGACGACAAGAAGCAGCTAGAAGAACTGAGACGGCTGTCCCGTCTTGAGCTCGACGACTCCGTCGAGCAAAATCCTGTCTCAGATATGTTTCAAGTCCCAGTCATTTTGAGCTTCATGGTGGAGGAGTCCGAGGCTAAAGAGATAAACCTCGCCCTGGATCTTATCATCAGATCGGAGGGTCTCACGCTATCCTGCAGCCAGGCGCTTGCCTATCTGGCTCGCTTCTACCTCCGGCATTGTAATCCCCTCCTGGCTGAATAGCGGCTTGAGAAGTATTGTAGGACTGGCGTAGACAGAGATCCTGTTCAACAAGTTTACAGCACAATGGACGAGAACCTCTACCAGCAGAAGTTGGTCTGGTTCAAGCAAAACGAACGGCCGGAGATCGTGCTTCTAATAGCCGATGACGCTGAGCGGGTGAAGATCGTGATTGCGTGGACCAATCTGAACGTTCGCCGCGCGGACAAGCTCACCGCGCTCAAGAGCGAATCGGAGAATGACGTTTGGGAATGGCTCTGGCAAAATTGCAGGTATTCACGGTCAGAGCTCATGGAAAAGGCTGGCATGTCCCTATCTGAATCAATGCTGGAACGCAAGATGAAACCCCTGATCGGCAATCGCGTCGTTTACCCCGACGGCACTGTGAATTCCTTCGTTCAGCGCTACCTTCGCGATCGAGTACTGAAGCTTTTTGAACCGAAGCTCAAGAGACAGAAGGTGAAAGATTGACAGTGGGACACCGAGGCACCCCTCTCTACCGACCTCCTTGGTACCTCGACGAACCACCTGCCACCTTCCACTTACCACATATTCAGATTAGTTCAGGGGCGACCATACCAACAGAAATCGAATTGCCGGTTTGTGGTAGAAGGACACGACCGCGCTGCTCTGCGCGCCGTGGGCAACATGTGCTATATTCCGTTAGTAAGATGGCTAGCAACGAGGCGGAAGAAGAGCTCGAACGGCTGCGTCGCCAGTTGGCGCAGGTCGAAGTCGAACGGACGAGGTTAATGAAGCGCGTTCGCGACTTGGCCCGCAAAATGGAGGCCGATGGACGGGAGAAGTCGGCGGCGTGCCAGGATTCCATGCCCGAAACTGAGCTTGCACTAGGGAGCCGTGAGCTAAGCGAAGTCGTCCCACGCGTCAATGATTCTTCCCCACTGGCAGCAAAAGTGAAGCTGCTCCGGTCCTTGTTTCATGGGCGGGAAGACGTTTTCGCACGGCTATGGGTGAGCACGAAGGATGGCAGAGCGGGCTACAGCCCAGTATGTAAACACGAATGGGACCCAGGCATCTGCGGCAAGCCAAACGTTAAGTGCAGCAATTGCCCCAATCGCAATTTTGCTCCACTTACGGACGGTGTTATCCAGAGGCACTTGGAAGGCAAGCTCACTATTGGTATCTATCCCATGCTTCCCGATGAAACCTGCCGTTTCCTGGCCATCGACTTCGACAAGCAATCGTGGACGGAGGACACCGCCGCCTTTCTTGAGACTTGTAGTCTCATGGGGGTGCCGGCTGCTCTGGAGCGGTCCCGTTCCGGACATGGAGGACATGTCTGGGTATTCTTCACCGGCCCGGTGTCTGCTACCAAAGCACGGCAGCTCGGCTGTTGCCTACTGACCGAGACCATGAGCCGCCACTATCGGCTGGGTATGGACTCCTATGATCGCCTCTTTCCCAACCAGGACACGCTGCCCAAAGGAGGACTGGGCAACCTCATCGCCCTTCCACTTCAAAAAACGCCCAGTGCCAAGGGAAACAGTGTTTTCGTCAATGACAGTCTTGAGGCTTACAGGGATCAATGGGCGTTTCTTGCTTCCCTGGGCCGTTTAAAACCCTCTACCGTAGAGTCATTGGCCCGGGAGGCTGCGCGCCGTGGACAGATTATCGGGGTGGGGATCGATTCCGCCGGTGAGGATGACCGGCCGTGGAACTTGCCCCCGTCCAGGCGGACACCTGAACCCTCTCTCACTGGTCTCTGGCCGGAGAGCGTCAAAGTTGTCTTCAGCAACCTGCTTTACATCGAAAAGGAGGGCCTCTCCTCACCCGTCCTCAATCGGATCAAGAGGCTAGCGGCCTTCCAGAACCCCGAATTCTACAAGAGGCAAAGCCTTCGTCTGTCTACCGCCTTAACTCCCAGGGTAATCTCCTGCAGCCAGGAGTTCCCTAAGCACTTGGGGCTCCCCCGTGGTTGCCATGATGGCCTCCAAGAACTGCTCACATCCAACGGCGCTCGCCTGGACCTCATGGACGACAGGTCTCCGGGAAAAGAGATCAGCCTCGTTTTCCAAGGCCAGCTTTCGCCAGTGCAGCAGGCGGCGGCCATGGACCTGCTTCATCATGATAATGGCGTTTTCGTAGCTCCTGCCGGCCTGGGCAAGACGGCGGTCGGCGCCTATCTTATTGCTGCTAGAGGCAGGAATGCTTTGGTGTTGGTACACCGCCGCCAGCTTCTGGAACAGTGGCAGGCCCAGCTCAGTGGTTTTTTCGGACTTGACCCGAAGACTATCGGCCAAATCGGTGCAGGCAAAGATAAACGGTCGGGTCTCATCGACGTGGCCATGCTTCAGAGCCTGATCCACAAGGGAGAGGTCAAGGACCTGGTAGCCGACTACGGCCACGTTTTGGTCGATGAGTGTCATCATGTTCCAGCGGTCACTTTCGAACAGGTATTGGGTCAGGTCAAGGCCCGATACGTAACAGGCCTTACGGCTACCCCCTACCGCCGTGATGGTCATCACCCCATAATCACCATGCAGTGCGGTCCGATCCGGCACGCGATCGATCCCAAAGACCAGGCTGCTCGGCACCCGTTCAGCCACCGTCTAATCTGCCGTGATACCGGATTCAGGCCTCCAGACCCCAATGTAACATCAATTCAGGAGCTTTACACGGCCCTCTCGGCTGATGAAGCTCGGAACCGGCAGATTCTCAACGATGTAGTTGCTGCTCTGGAGGAAGGACGGTGGCCCATATTGCTTAGCGAGCGCAGGCAGCACCTGACGTTCTTCACAGAGCAGTTGTCAAAGGCGGGCCATAAGGCAATCGTCCTTTGGGGTGGTATGGGAGCGAGGCAGCGCCGAGCCGCCAAGGAACAACTGTCTGCCGATTGTCATGAGAAGGGGCGAGTCGTACTGGCCACTGGTCGCTACGCCGGAGAGGGGTTCGATGATACCCGTCTTGATACCCTGTTCCTGGCCTTGCCTGTCTCTTGGAAAGGCGTCCTGACGCAATATGCTGGGCGGCTGCACCGGACCCGTGCAGGAAAGACCGAGGTTCGCATATACGATTACGTGGACCAGGCCAGCCCTCTTTGTATGCGGATGTTCCAGAGGCGCATGAGAGGCTATCGGGCCTTGGGATATGAACCAGACGTGGTCACCGGCGCTGGAGATGGGCGGCTCAACGGCGATGGTGGCAATATTGGAAGAACCCACGTTGACAGCCAAATGCCCTTGATATGACTGTGTCGTCGGGTATATCGCCTAGCTCGCAAAGGATTCCGACTTCACCAGCCGATCCAGTCCTGGGGATGCTGCATTGAGCTACCTGGCTGGCCAGCCCTGGATCCCTCTTGTCATTTTATACCATAAATGGTATCATCAGAATATGGAAGTACTCGCACACGCCGCCGCTGCCGAAGAGTACCGGGGCCTACCGGAACGCGAGCAGGACGCGATGGACAACGCAATCGCGAAGCTGCGGGGGCTGGGCGACCAACTGCGCTATCCGCATAGCAGTGCTGTCAAGGGTGCGGATCGATTGCGCGAGCTGCGGCCGCGGGCTGGCCACAGCCCCTGGCGTGCGTTTTATCGGTGCATTGGTGATGTGGCGGTCATTGGGGCCTTCGGGCCAGAGGCCAAAGTAGATCCAAGGGGCTTTCGGGCCGCCGTGCAGCGAGCAATGGATCGCCTGGCGGCATATGAAGCGAAAGAGGGCTAAACATTATGGGAAATCAGTGGATCAACACAAGAGAACTGCAGGAAGAGCGTTTTCGCAAGGACCCCGCTGCTCGGGAGCAGTGGGATCGAACCGCGCTGGCTCGGGCGGTGGCTATCGCAGTGATACGCTATCGCGCTGAGCATGGATTGAGCCAGCGAGCCTTAGCAAAGCGCTTGGGAATGCCGCAGCCTCACATTGCTCGGCTGGAGTTGGGAGAACATAACCCGTCGGTAGACATGCTCCAGAGACTCGCCCAAGGGTTGGGGCAATGCTTCATCGTTGCAGTGGCCCCAGCGGAGCGGGCAGAGGAGTTAGCACTGCCAGATGGTGTTCAGGTGCTCACGGATGTTCGGTCAGCCGATGGGAGCCGGGTGCTAGCGGGAGCCGGCTAAGCCCTTATGATCGGGCCTCGGCTCAGCAACCAATGGCAGATCGGGACGTGGACAGGATATGCTACATCTGGCATAATGCAGGATGAGGAAGGAAGCTCCTGGTTTGGCGTATGAGCAACACCGACGATATCAGCCTTTTCGAAAGTAGCGGAAACGTTTTCGCTGATCTCGGGGTTGAGAACCACGAGGAGGCGTTGGCCAAGGCCGAGCTCGCTCGTGCCATTAGCGTGATCATCACAAGACGTCACCTGACCCAAACCCAGGCCGCTGCGGTCCTTGGGGTCGATCAGCCCAAGGTGTCGTCCCTCGTGCGTGGGCGCCTGGCCGGTTTCTCCATCGACCGTTTGCTCCGATTCTTGTTGGCGCTCGACCGCGACGTCGAGATACTTATCAAAGCCAAACCGCGCACACGCACGCGGGGCCGGCTCGACGTGGTTGCCGTATCACGGGGAAGTAATACGGGGAGAGTCTCCACACCTGCATAGGGAGAGGCGACTCGGACTGGCTAGTGCTTACGCTCCCACTGCCTCACCCGTACTTTTGGTGTTTGTGTGACTAGCGTGCTCACTTGCTTTATGGCGAGTCTGTCCATCGGAGAGTACTTGCGATGCTGCACCGCCACTTGAGAGGAGGCCAGGCTCACGTATCTGCGCACCATCTCCAGCGTGGTATGTCCCAATATCTCCTGCAAAGAGATCACGTCACCGCCATTGATAAGGTAGTTGGTGGCGAAGGTGTGGCGGCAGAGGTGGGCATGAATCTTGCGTACGCCTGAGACCTCGCCGAGCCGCCTGATCATGCGGGCCACACCGTTGACACTCATCGGTAACCCGTCAAGAGTGAGAAAGAGATTCGTAATGTCCGGTCGCGCCGGCTCGGGCCTTAGGGTATAAAGGTAACGTAGCAGGACTTTTTCTGCTGAGGCCCCTATAGGCACCACTCTCCCCTTAGAACCTTTTCCCATCACTTTGAGGAACCCTTGCTCGATGTGGGCATCCGATACTGTCAGGGTGCATAGCTCAGCACACCTCAGGCCGGTCACCCGGCATCATCCTCAAGATGCTTACTTGAGTCCAAAGTTCCCCCCGGATAAGTAAGAGAACTACGTACGAAAGATCGCGGATTAGCTTTGCAGCCGGATGCGCGGTTTCTGGCTACAGGGACAGGGGGACCCCCAGCAGATCGAGGGCTCGCTGCTGAAGGGGGGTCGGGGTGGTGATTTGGTCGAAGTCCAGGGCCTTGGGGGCAGCCGTGGTGGGCGACTTGAGGTGGACACGGTTCTTATTGATGGTGGCCAAATCCTCCAGTAGCGTCTGGAAGCTGTGCACTGGCAGCCCGTCAGCGGTATGCTTCCTCTGGGCCTTGGCCTGTGCCTTGGGAGATCGCTTGGCCGGGGAGACCACCGAATCCCGAAGTCTCTCGGCCACCTCCCGCTCCTCGTCATCGAAGAGGATGGGAGCCAGGGCCTGGCGCATATGCCACTCCACATAATAGGCCAGCATGCAGATGAACACGTGGGCCCTCACCCTGTCCTCCAACCGGTGGTAGATGGGGCGCACCTTAAGGTCTACCGTCTTAAGGCTCCTAAAGGCCTTCTCCACCGCGGAGAGACCCTTATAAGCCCGCACCGTCTCCTGGGCCTGCATCTCCGGGGCGGGCAGGCTGGTGCGGATGACATAGATGCCGTCCAGGGATGCCTCCGCCGCGATCCTCTCGGTCCTGCGTTGGTAGCTGAACCCCTCATCGGTGATCTCCACCTGGAAGTGCTTGGCCACCTTATGGCGGTTGATCAC
>JAUYEF010000161.1 GCA_030691635.1 Bacillota bacterium | reverse complement strand
TCTGAGAAACATGGCCGCCAGTTCGGCGGTTACAGCCTGTGGAGCCTGTGTAAGACCCGGCTTGCCGGGCAGCGGGCGTGGAAGCAGGAACCGAGCGCCTGATGGGACGGTGTCCTAGATGGGTAAGTTTCGGAGAACGGTGCTTTTATGAGTGCTTTGCTTGAAAGAGTGCCTCCGCATAGCGTGGAGGCCGAGCAGTCCGTGCTCGGAGCCATGCTGATCGACAAGGAAGCCATCATCCGGGCGATGGACATCCTCCGGGAGGACGACTTCCATAGCGACGTCCACAGGACCGTATACCGGGCCATAGTCAGCTTGTTTGTCGCGGGCCACGCCGTGGACCTGATAACCGTCGCAGAGAAGCTGAAACAACAGGGCGCCCTTGATGATATTGGGGGCGTCCAGTACATAATAACCCTGGCCAACGTGGTCCCGACCGCAGCCAACGTCGAGCATTACGCACGACTTGTTGAGGAGAAAGCCATCCTCAGGAGGCTCATCTCCGCCGCCACGGGCATCGTGGCGATGGGGTTTTCCGCGAAGGAAGAAGTCGCCACCATCCTGGATCGAGCCGAGCAGGCGATCTACGATATCGCTCTGCGGCGCACGACACAGGGATACGCGGTCCTGAAGGACGTGCTCATCGACACGATCGAGCGGATCGAGTACCTGTACGCCCACAAGGGCAGCGCGATCGGCGTGGCCAGCGGCTTCCCCGACCTTGATGCGCTGACCACGGGCTTCCAGAGGTCCGACCTCATAATCGTGGCGGCGCGGCCCAGCGTGGGCAAGTCGGCGTTCGCGCTGGCCATGGCCAGGAACGCAGCGGTCGTCGACAGCCTCCCTGTGGGCATCTTCAGCCTTGAGATGGCGAAAGAGCAGCTTGCGCAGAGAATCCTCTGCTCGGAGGCCGCGATAGACGGCCAGCGGCTCAGGAGCGGCCACCTGCAGGACGCCGACTGGCAGCGCCTTTCGCAGGCGCTCGGTCGGCTCGGCGAGGCCCCGGTTTTTGTGGACGACACGCCGAACATCGGTGTGCTCGAGCTCAGGACCAAGGCCCGGCGCATGAAGGCCGAGCACAACATCGGCCTGCTTGTCGTGGATTACATGCAGCTCATGCACTCAACGGGCAGGTTCGAGAACCGGCAACAGGAGATCGCGGAGATATCCAGGTCATTGAAGGCGCTGGCTCGCGAGCTCTCCCTGCCGATCATCGCCCTGTCGCAGCTGTCGCGGCAGGTGGAGCAGCGCGAAGGCAAGCGCCCGATGCTCTCTGACCTGCGCGAGTCCGGCGCGATCGAGCAAGATGCGGACGTCGTCATATTCCTGCATTACCCCGACGCCACGGCGGAGAACCTGCTTGAGGTGATTGTTGCAAAGCAGAGGAACGGCCCGACAGGCTCGATTAACCTCTATTTCCATAAGAATTATGGCCGCTTCGATCCGGTGACCGCGCGGCAGGAGTAGACGCGCTGACGCTGGGTCGCGCAGCCGGCAATGACAACGCAACGAGCGAACGACCCATCCCCGGCGACGGGGTCTTTCTGTGTGCCCTGGACGAATAATGAACAGGGTGGTGAAATCCGTGGCTCGAGCCTCTTATGACGTCATCATTATCGGCGCAGGTCCTGCGGGCATTTTCGCCGCGATGGAGCTCACGAAGCTCGCGCCTGACCTTGGTGTGCTGATCATTGAGAAAGGGCCGGACATATCCCAGCGTTCGTGTCCCATCCTCCACAAGCGCGGCGTGGGGTGCACGCACTGCTCGCCATGCCTGATTCTGTCAGGCTGGGGCGGCGCCGGCGCCTTCAGTGACGGCAAGCTCACGCTGACGACCGAGTTCGGCGGTTTCCTGGGCGAGTACCTCGAGCGCCCCCAGCTCGACAAGCTCATCAAGTACATAGACGGTGTCTACAGGCAGTTCGGCGCCAGCGGCAAGGTTTATGGCGTGGGCGAGAAGCGTTTTCGCGAGCTGACCAGGCTTGCCGCGATGGCAGGCTTACGCCTGCTTCCGGGGCAGATCCGCCACCTGGGGACGGAGAGGTGTCCCGAGATACTTGCCGGCATGAGAGATTACCTCAGCGGCAAGGTGGAAATCCGGTTCAGGACGATGGTGTCGGAGATCCTGGCGGACGAGGGTAGTCGTGCCACGGGCGTCCGGCTCGAGAATGGCGAGGAGATCGGCGCCAAGTATGTCATCGCCGCTCCGGGCCGTGAGGGCGCGGAGTGGTTCCGTAAGGAGGGCACGCGTCTCGGGCTCAGGCTCGCCAACAACCCCGTCGACATCGGCGTGCGTGTCGAGGTGCCCGGCGTCGTCACCGAGCAGCTGACGGAGGATGTGTACGAGCCCAAGCTCATCTACTACTCCAAGTCGTTCGACGACCCGGTGAGGACTTTCTGCTTCAACCCTTGGGGCGAAGTGGTTATGGAGAATAATGCTGGGCTCATAACCGTCAACGGCCACAGTTATGAGGACAAGCGGACGGAGAATACGAACTTCGCGCTGCTTGTCTCGAAGACTTTCACAGAGCCTTTCAAGGAACCGATCGCATACGGAAAGTACATCGCCAGCCTGGCCAATATGCTCGGCGGCGGCGTTATCGTGCAGCGGCTGGGCGATTTGCTTTCAGGTAGGCGTTCCACGGAAAAACGTCTTCAGAAGGCGATGGTCGAGCCAACGCTCAAAGAAGCGACTCCAGGCGACCTCAGCCTGGTGTTGCCGTACCGTCACTTGATTGATATCCTCGAAATGCTTGAGGCGCTGGACAAGATCGCGCCAGGAGTTAACTCGAAACATACTCTGCTTTATGGAGTGGAGGTCAAGTTTTACTCCTCCCGGCCTGAGGTCAGCCCGGACCTGGAGACAAAGCTCGAGAACCTCCATGCAGTCGGGGACGGGGCGGGTGTAACGCGCAGCCTCGCCCAGGCGTCGGTCGCGGGCGTGATCGCGGCGCGGGCCATAGCGGCGAAGGACGTTGCCGCGAAAACCGGGTAGGGCAGGGGCAAGACATCCGCGCCAACCGCAAAGCAGAGTTGCGCAAGCCAGAATCGGAGGTAATGCTAGGGTGCCTGCACTGGTTATCATCGGCGCTCAATGGGGAGACGAAGGCAAGGGCAAAGTCACAGATTTCCTTGCCAGGGAGGCGGATTTTGTCGTCCGCTTCCAGGGCGGAGATAACGCTGGCCATACAGTCGTTACCGGTGGCAACGAGTACAAGCTTTTCCTCCTGCCGTCAGGGGTTTTCTGGCCGGACGTCACGTCCGTGCTCGGCAACGGGATGGTCATCGACCCGGCCGTGCTGCTGGATGAGATGGACAGGCTGCGGGCGGCCGGCCATTCGACCGAGCGTATCAGGGTGAGTCATGCCGCTCATGTCGTCCTGCCGTATCACCGGGCGGTCGAGGAAGCCGAAGAGGACCGGCTCGGCGAGGGCAAGATCGGCACCACACGGCGTGGCATCGGACCCGCATACCTGGATAAGTACGCGCGTATCGGGATCCGCATCGGCGACCTGCTTGAGCCCGATGTGCTTTCGGCAAAGATCAAGGCCAACGTGGCGTTTAAGAACGTGCTGCTCGAGAAGGTCTACGGCAGGGAAGGCTTCAGCGCCGGGCAGCTGATCGATGAGTACCTCGGTTATGGCGACCGGCTGCGGCCCTATGTGACTGATACGTCGCTGCTGCTCGACGGCGCGCTCAACGACGGCAAGAACGTGCTGTTCGAGGGTGCACAGGGCACCATGCTGGAAATCGACTACGGCACATACCCCTACGTGACTTCGTCGTACACCACGGCCGGCGGGGCGTGTGTGGGCAGTGGTGTTGGGCCGACTCGGATCGGCAGCGTCATCGGTGTCATCAAGGCTTTCACGTCACGAGTCGGCAACGGGCCTTTCCCGACCGAGCTCCACGACGAGACTGGCCAGTACATCAGGCGGAAGGGCAAGGAGTACGGCACTCGCACGGGCCGGCCACGCCGGATGGGCTGGCTGGATACGGTTTCGCTCAGGACCGCGGCCCGCATAAACGGCTTCAGCTGGGCCGCGCTCACGAAGCTCGATACGCTTGCAGGGTTGCCGAAGGTGAGGATTTGCACCGCATACCGCTTCAGCAGCCATGTGGTGAGCGCGGCGCCGACCGCGACGACCGACCTTGCGCAGTGCGAGGCAGTCTATGAGGAGTTCGACGGCTGGGACGAGGCCGCGTTGAAGCGCGCCCGCACGTACGATGCACTACCTGCCAGCGTGCGCGCATATGTAGAGGCTGTCGAGGAAGCGACCGGCGTCGAGATGCGGCTGATCGGGACCGGCCAGGACCGGACGGAAGTCGTCGTGAAGGGCGAGATCGGGTTCGGGCGGGGATAGGGGCGCGGTTCGATTGCGGGGCGGCGTGCCAGGCCGCCCAACCGCGCGGTCGGGCCAGGTGCGCGGACGAACACCTGGCAGCGACGATATCGTTTGCGGACGCTCGCGTTTTGTGGCATAATTAGATTCCGGCGCTGCCTTTTGGCGCCGGTAAAATTGATGGTTGCGGGCCATCTTGACGTAAAGTCAAGGGCCATTAGCTCAGCGGCAGAGCACCCGCCTTTTAAGCGGGGTGTCGATGGTTCGACTCCATCATGGCCCACCATCTTGCTTCTATTGCAGCTTGACAGACCAGATTGACCGGCGAATCAGCCAGAGGTTTTAGCCGAACTTGCTTTTGCGCGCGGGTCTTCTATAATTGAGGTAGATGCGGGAGTAGTTTAGTGGTAGAACGTCGGCTTCCCAAGCCGAAGGCCGCGGGTTCGAACCCCGTCTCCCGCTCCACTCGAAACCCAAGCGTCGCGAGGCGCTTGTTTTTTGTGAGAGAGCCGCCAGCCCGGTTGAGGCCAGTCCAGATGGACGGGAACGGCGGGTCCGACGAAGCCGGATGACAAACGAGAATCGCCATGCCGATGTGGCTCAGGGGTAGAGCGGCGCACTCGTAATGCGCAGGTCCTGGGTTCGAATCCCAGCATCGGCTCCAGTGAAAGGCCAGCACCACGCGGGAATGCGTGGTGCTCTAGTTTTACTTGTGAGCAGGCGCGAATTGCGCCCGCCGCCAGAGGCTCGGTACGACTCCTATAAGCCGCATTTCAATCTTCTTTGTGAGTATGGAATAGAAGGGCCCTGGGGGGAACCATAAGGGAGCTAAAATGACTGGTAGCTATGCCCGCTCCGGAGTAGCAGCGCAGATCGCCACATTGGAGGAACTCCGCACGCTCGGCCACCTCGACGCCGCCGACATCCTGGCGGCCTTCACCTGCGATGAAGCGGTGCTGTCTGAGGGCACGATCGCCTTCTTGCACAGCGGTTACTGTGCCCACGCTGCGCTTCTGTCGGAGCCGTTCTTCTCGCCGGTCATAATCGGTAGTCCCGCTAAGGTCCATCTCCGGGTGACGGTTCTGGATGAGCCCTCCCATGGCGGGACGCCCGATGAAGTGTCAACGCGATATCTGCGGCCGCGGAACTGCTGGTGCAGCTCTCCAGGGTTGAACTGCTGGTCTACCCCGGTTTCCGAGGCCAGCCCTACCTCCCCATGACCATAAAACCTGGGTACGAGGGGTACTCTCTGACACAGCCAGACCTGCGAATGGGTCTCATTGAGTTCGATAGAGACATGCATCGAGGTGTACCTGGCGGCGTGCTGCTAAACAAAGGTTCGCCAGAGGTAGCCGCCGGGATATCGCGTCGAGGCAGAATGACTTACTTGAGGCGGAGAAGATACTACGGTATATTGATGTTAGCATGAACCACTATGAAGGTGATGTCGCATTGGATGAGAGACTCCTGACGCCTTCTCAAGTTGCCGATCGTCTACAGGTTACCGAACGCACTATCTATTCCTGGCTGGGCGCCGGCAGCCTCAAAGGCATAAAGATTGGCCGAATATGGCGTATCCCAGAGACCGCCCTACAAGCCTTCCTTAATGTTCAGATGAGCAAGCATGGAGGGAGATGACATCTATGGGTATCGCCAGGCGTGACCTATACAGGTTGATCGAGTCTTTGCCTGACAAGCAGCTGCCTGCGGTGAAGAAGTATCTCGAGTCCCTGATGGACGATCAGGTCGCTGCCTTAAGGCGAGCATTCGAGGCAGCTCCAGTAGACGATGAGCCCCTTACCGATGAGGACCGCAAAGCAATCGCCGAGGCTGAGACAGACATCAAGGCCGGCCGAGTACGCGTTATCGACCCCAAGAAGGAGCTCTGGCCATGAACCTGGTGGCGCCTACGTATAGGAGACTACCGCATGATCATGCGCTTTGGTCCGGAGCCTGACTTCGTGTACATTCTCCGGGTTCATCACCGGCGAGAGGCTTATCGGTGATTCGTAGTAATTGAGGGGGATCAACAGGCCGGAACAGACCAGTATTCGTGAAGCGCTGGATGTAGGAGCCCTGGACCTGCTCACACTGCTGGAGCAGGTCTTGATGCTTGATGCGACGAATGGCAGTTCGGGGACTGCATGGGGCAGCTGCATGGAGCGCCTGTCTGACACGGCGGCCCTGGATGCCTTTGGGGGGTATGGGAGTGGAAGAAACAAAGGACAGTGGGGATGTTCTTGGCACGGGCATAGTCGACCGTCTTCGTGAGGTGGAGACTCTGGAGCGCGGAGTCCGACGATCGTCGCGGAAAATGCTT
>JAUYEF010000065.1 GCA_030691635.1 Bacillota bacterium | reverse complement strand
CCATTCGTTGTTGCTTGGTCGTGGAGCGAGTCCACGACTCCAATGTCGCCTTCTCTTCAGGCGTTAGATTGACAGGGGTGGGTTGATATCTCATACCAATAGCATACCATATTACCCTTACTATAGCAAGTAAGTACTAGTGGTGAAACCGGCCCGGTGCTGGTTTCGCCTTTTTGGTTTCTGGCCGTAAGGCCAGACAGGTGTTCGCAAGCCATCATCATCATTCATAAACGTACCGCAACTGGTGAAAGGCATCACGGAAACAAGGAGAGTGGGCTGTATGGTCAGGAAGACCAAAGTTCGGGAAACGGCATCATTGATACGAAATCGTGGACGAACCCTTGTAAGTATCCTGTTGATTGGCGTCCTTGCCGGTGCCAGCCTATTGGTGGCGTTGGCGGGGAAGCCAAACGGCGCTGCGGCGGCGGCCAAGCCCGAGATGATCACCCTGCTGGTGAAATTCCGCGCAGGCGTAAGCGCCCAGCGCGCGCAAGAAGCCGTCCAGGGTGTCGCCGGTGAAGCGCATCGCACGCTCGACCAGATCCGAACGCGGGTGATCAAGGTTCCGGCTGCCGCAGCACCCGCAGTTATGGCTGCTTTGTCCAAGACGGCTGAGGTCGAGCGAGTGGCTGCAGCCGTCGCGGTTGGAGCGGCTGGCGCGCCGAGCGATCCGGAATACGGCAGCCAGTGGGCGTTGCCTGCGATCAGCTGGCCTGATGCCTACGGGGCTGTGCCGGTGACCGGTAGCGCCAAGCTGTTTGTGCTGGACACGGGTGTTGATGGGCAACATCCTGATCTGGCCAGCCGGGTTGCTGGTGGTATGAGTTTTGTCGAGGGGAACCCTCTTGCTGACCCCAATGGCCACCGGACGGCTCTGGCCGGCATTGCTGCGGCTGAGGTCGGCAACGGCGCCGGCATCGCCGGCGTGGCGTATTGCCCAGTGGCTGTGACATCCGTCCAGGTTCTTGACAGCGCCGGTAGAGGCTGGGACGCCGACGTCGTCCCCGGCATCCTCTGGGCTGCGGATCAGGGCGCAGATGTCATTCTCATGGGTTTCAGCGCGACCACTTATTCCGCGGCGTTGTTGGATGCGGTGGCATACGCTCAGAGCAGGGGCACGATCGTCGTGGCGGCTGCAGGTAACCACGGCGAAGTCACCACTTATCCGGCCGCGCTGCCAGGAGTGGTCGGCGTAGGCGCGATCGATCAGCAACGTGCGGTCCTGGCGGGGACGAGTCTGGGTAGCTCCCGCGTGCTGGCTCCCGGCACAGGCATCTACACAACGTTGCCTGGCGGTGCGTATGGCTCGGTAGGCGGGGCGTCCGCCGCTGCAGCACACGCTGCCGGACTGGCGGCGATGCTGAAGGCGAATGGGCTTGGCGCGACTACGACTGCGGAACGGCTCACTGGCGCGGTGTCGCCGGCGACCGGGGTGAGCATAGGTGTCATAGATGTGGTCAAGGCCCTGACCGGGAACGTAGGGCCTACTGCACCTAGTGAGCCAACCATTCCTGGACCCAGTGGGGAACCGGAGTATGGGATTGCGGCTGCGCCGACCATAGACACTCACCCTACTGATCAGACAATTACCTACGGAGTGAATGCCACATTCACAGCGGTCGCCACGGGCGCCAAGGCCCCCAATGCTAGGTGGCAGGTCAGTACCAACGGCGGTATAAACTGGACTGACATTGCTGCAGTATCGCCCTACGGCATCCTCACTAGCAAAGACACTCCTGCAGACAAAAAAACTACGACTACATTGACTATCACGAAGCCGCCCGTTTCATACAGCGGCTATAAGTATAAGGTCGTCTTCGAACATGGTGGTACAACAGAAACTAACGTAGCCACGTTGACGGTCACCAAGGCCACGGTGACAGGCAGTTTCACCGCGGCCAACAAGGTGTACGATGGCGGCACTGCAGCCACCATAGCCAGCCGCTCGCTCACGGGCGTGATCGGCGGCGATGACGTGAGCCTGTCTGGCGGCAGCGCGACCTTCAGCGACAAGAACGTGGGTGTGGGCAAGACGGTGACCGGCACGGGGTTCGGCCTGGCTGGAGCTGACGCCGGCAACTACCAGCTTGCGTCCACCACGCTTACCACCACGGCAAGCATCACCAAGGCCACGGTGACAGGCAGTTTCACCGCGGACAACAAGGTGTACGATGGCGGCACTGCGGCCACCATAGCCAGTCGCTCGCTTACGGGCGTGATCGGCGGCGATGACGTGAGCCTGTCTGGCGGCAGCGCGACCTTCAGCGACAAGAACGTGGGCGCGGGCAAGACGGTGACCGGCACGGGCTTCGGCCTGGCTGGAGCTGACGCCGGCAACTACCAGCTTGCGTCCACCACGCTTACCACCACTGCGGACATCACGCCAAGGACGCTCGTGGTGACCTACACCGGCGTGAACAAGGTGTATGACGGCAACAGCAACGCGACTGTGACCACCAGCGACGACCGTGTGGCTGGCGATGTGCTGACGATAAACCGGACCGCTGCGTTCACTGACAAGAACGTGGGAAATGGCAAGACGGTGAACGTGACCGGTGTGAGCCTGGCTGGTACAGACGCCGGCAACTACAGCGTGGCCGCCACGGGCAGCGCCACCGCGGACATCACGCCAAGGACGCTGACCGTGACCTACACCGGTGTGAACAAGGTGTATGACGGCACGACCGCCGCGACGGTGAACACCAGCGACGACCGTGTGCTGGGCGATGTGCTGACGATAACCCGCACCGCTGCGTTCACGGACAAGAACGTGGGCGCGGGCAAGACGGTGAACGTGACCGGTGTGAGCCTTAGCGGCGCCGACGCGGGCAACTACAGCGTGTCGGCCACCGGCAGCACCACGGGGAGCATCACGCCCAAGCTAGCCTCGGTCACACCCGATCCAGAGAGCAAACTGTGGGGCACGGACGATCCGACACTGACGGGCACCCTCTCCGGGTTCGTAACGGCAGACGGTGTGACAGCAACCTATAGCCGCACGACAGGTGAGGCTATAGGCGAGTATACCATCAGCGCGACGCTAAGCCCGGCTGGGGAGCTAGCCAACTACACTATCACCTACAACACGGCAATCTTCACCATCACCAAGCGGTCAACTACTCTGAAATATATCGGTTACACTGCTCAGTACTCCGACCCGGCAGGTCTTAGTGCCACCCTGAAAGACCAGACGGGTACTCCGGTGTCTGGCAGGACTGTGCTGTTCACGCTGGGCACGCAGTCGATCTCGGGCGTAACGGACGCATCGGGCGTGGCTGCTCCTGTGCTGATCCTGACCCAGGCTCCAGGGACGAGCTACACGGTCACGGCTGCTTTTGCTGGTGACAGTCTGTATCTAGGAAGTAACTCGGCCCCCACGAGCTATACCATCACCCGGGAAGACGCCAGGGCAGAGTACACGGGCGCGCTATTCGTCAACACGATCTCCGCCACCAGTGGCGTGGCCACGGTACCGTTGCGGGCGACAATCCGGGACATATCGGCGGTACTTGGTGACCTCGCATATGACGCGTATCCGGGCGACATCCTGAAGGCTAACGTGACCTTCTACAACGGGATCACGAAAATCAACGCGACACCGCTACCGCTGACGTTGTTCGACCCAGCCGATGGAAAAGTTGCCTGGGCTGCCTACGACTGGTCAGTGGACATCGGTAGCGCCCTCTCGGCGACCTACGAGATCACGATCAAGGTTAACGGCTACTACGTCGGTGAGCTCACCGGAGTTTTGGTCACGGTCTCCAAACCCCTGGGCACAGAGTTCATAACCGGCGGCGGCTATCTGACGATTGGGCAAAGCTCAGCCGGCACGTATGCCGCGTCAGCCGGCAGCCACATGAACTTTGGTTTTAACGTCAAGTACAACAAGAGTGGCACGAAGCCGCAGGGTTCGGTGAACATCATCTTCCGGAGAAGCGGCAAGGTCTACCAGATCAAGACTAACTCGATCCAGACCCTGGTGGTGGATCCGGTCACCGGCAAGGGTACGTTCTACAGCAAGGCCACCTTGAAGGATGTTACAAATCCGCTAATCCCGATCGAGGTCGCGAGCAACCTCAGGCTTGACATGCGGTTGACCGACGGGGAGAACGTATCCGGCAAGAAGGCGGATACGATAGGAGTCGCTCTGTGGACGGCTGAGGGCAAGCTTCTGTTCTCCTCCAATTGGTCAGGCACGACCACGGAGGAGGAGCTACTGTCTGGAGGCAACCTGGTAGTACACTAGATCTCACAGTTGGACGAAACAAACCACGAACGGCGGGGGCGACCCCGCCGTTTGTCTATCATCCATAGGGGGCACATCCACTTCGGCGATGGCAGCGCCGTGGATACAGACGAAGAACAAGGGCAGAGCCCGGAAGCATAGAATCAGCATGGTAGGCTCTACGGAAGTGGAAAGAGGGGGACCCGGCAGATGCCAGACTTCATGCATATTGCCTGCGAGGAAGCCCGCCGCGGCATTGAGAGTGGCGATGGAGGGCCCTTCGGAGCGGTTGTGGTCAAGGATGGCACGGTAATCTCATCGGCCCACAACATGGTGCTTGCGACGAACGATTCAACGGCCCACGCCGAGATCGTCGCCATCAGGAAGGCCGAGCAGGCGCTCCGGACATATGACCTCTCTGGCTGCGAGATGTACGCCACATCTTACCCCTGTCCGATGTGCCTGGCCGCCGTCATGTGGGCGCGGATCGGTCGCGTCACTTACCAGTACGGTCCCGAAGAAGCCGCCAGGCTAGGGTTCGATGACCAGGCCTTCCACCAAGCTTTCGCGTCTGCGGATTTCGCCAGGTTTATCGAGATCAGGGCCTCCGCGGAGCCCGGCTGTGCAGGCCTATTTGAGCGATGGCTCACTTCCGATCACCGGAGGCAGTACTAGGGTCCAGGACAAGGGCAAGAGCACACTCCCGCCTGATGCGGTCCCATGAGTACAGCATAGGGAACAGCCTGCTCTCAACGTAAGCAGAGGTCTGATCGGTGTAGTGCTCGCTTCCAGGCCGCCCCGATACCCCGTTGGGCTCCACCCAGCCGCTGTTGTCCCAGTCTGCCAGGTCAAACATATACCTGGCGACAGACGTGGTGGTCACGTCGAAGGCGGTGACGGGCAGGTATGCCCCCGCGTGGACAGTATCCCCGTCACCGCTCCTTGGCCGCGCCGGCGGGTTGAGCACAGCCGAATGCTCGGGGAAGACTGGGGACAAGGGGTGGACCGGCCTGAGCTGGTGTATCTCGCCCCACTTCCATGCCGTCATGTCAGGTCCGAGCAGCTTCTCCAGGCGGGCGATGGCCCTGCTCAGCATTGCGCTGAGAAACTCAGGCCATGTAGCGCCGCCGGGAACCAGGCGTCGGTCGTCCTTGGTGACGAGCGCGAAAAGCTGAGCGCGCAGGTCCGCGACGAGTGACGGCGCGCCCCTGCCCGTAGCCCCCCAAGCCTCACCATATAGCGGCCCCAGCACAGGTCTGAGGATTTCCTTCACGGATTCCTCTCGGAGCACGTTGTATATCGCAGCAGATGCGGAGTCTTTGTCCACACGGCCATCCCATTGACGTATGAGCTCCAGCGCCCTTCGCGAGCGGTCATCTACGGGCTGGACCGCCTCCATGAACCGCTGGAATTCCGCGGCCGGAAGCGAGACGGTATCGGCGTGTATGCCACTCATGTCGGAAGGGCCGAGAACGGGCCTGGACTTGATGTGATGAGTGATCCTGCGAGCCCTGTGATCAGGCGCGAAGCGAAGCGAGATGAAGTGAGGGTAGTCCTTGCCGGCGACCCTGTTGTTTGCGGTCACCACATAGCCGCTGCTGGGATTCCTCGTCGCGGGCATCTCCTCAAACGGGATCAAGCCCTGCCAGTCATGCTCTCCTGTCCAGCCGGGGACAGGCAGCCATGCGTTTGCGATTGGCCGGACGGGTATCTGCCCGCGCGTGCGGTAGCCGAATGAGCCGTCGGTCCCTGCATATATGAGGTTGTTGACCGGGTCCACCCAGCCGCGCATCGCTTCCTCAAGATCGTCGCAGGATGTGGCCGTCATCATCGGGATGATGCAGTCGGCTCCGCGGTTGCCGGGCTGCGTGGCGGTATACCTCATCGCCAGAGCGTAGCCGGAGCCTGCAGGCGCGGGCGCGACGGATAGCACCGAGCCGTTGCGGGTCGTCACGACATCCACCGCGACCGGCTCCGCGCCGCGCACGTCAATCGCCTGCCTGCTGACCTCCGCCTGGAGCCACTGGCCCCTGTAGAGATACCTGGACGGGTCCTGCGTGTCCATCTTCTCAACGAAGAGGTCCTGTGTGTCCGCACCCGTGTGCGTGACGCACCACGCGACGTTCCGGTTGTGCCCGAAGTGCGGGAACCCGGGCAGGCCCGGGAACGAATAGCCGGCGACGTCAAACGCGTCGCATGCCAGGTGATTCTGGTAGTAGACGTTCGGCACGTCAACCGCCCGGTGCGGGTCGCCGGCCACGATGGGCTTGCCTGTGCTGCTGCGCGATGGCCCAACCACCCAGTTGTTGCTCCCCGAGCCTTCATCTATCCAGGAGATCGAGTCCAGCACCCGCGCCAGCTCGTCGCAGATAGAGCGGAGCGCGCCTTCATACTCCGCGCCAGGGGGCACGATCAGGAGCTGGCCCTCGGGGGTGTCCGGGTAGAGATCAAGCAGCCTATTGAGCCCCACATGCTGCACCAACCGTGCGCGCCACAGCTTCGCCTCCCAGACGCCCATCATGACGTGTCTGACCTTGTAGATGGCCAGGCCGTCCCAGGGCGCCCAGGGCTCAGGCATCCTGCCCAGCAACGAGTACTCCAGCGGGAGACCCTGCCCGTCGCGGCCAGCATGTGCGGGGCGACCCTGTCCGTCGCGGCCGGCCTGTGAGGGGAGCCCCTTGCCGTCGCGACCAGCATCCGCGATGCAGGCGTTCACGCCCAGGCTATAGGCGTCAAGCATCGCACGGGTTTCCGGCAAAAGCCCCTGGTAGTCGAGCCTGGCGGTCTCAAAAAGGCGCATCTGGCGCATGAGCCTGTCCTGTGGCACACCCTTCGGGCCGGCCACCTCGGCCCACCGGCCTGCTGCCCGTGTGCGGTCGTAGTCCATCTGCCACAGCCGGTCAGATGCATGTACATATCCCTGGGCGAAGAAGGCGTCCCGCATGGATGAAGCCCGGATATGGGCAGCGCCTATCCCGTCGCGGTAGACCTCCACACGGCCATCCAGCCCTGAGAACCCTGATGTGGCCATGCCCGTACCTCCTGTTGAAATCGCGCTCCCTCGTGGGGGCGATACAGCACAGTAGCCAAGCGTCTGGGCACATGAGTCGTGCGTCGCGCGCACGCAGTTGGTATTCAAGCGCCAGGAGGAATTCGCCTGCACAGGCAGCGTAGTAAACAGCGGGTTGAGAGTGCATGGAGACGATGAGACGACGAGAAGGGGGAGGCCGGGGAGTGGGTAAGACAATTCTGCTGCTCGGACACGGTATGCAGGGGAAGTGCACGCTGTGGGACCTGATGCGTGGCGACCTTGTGGACCATGTGATCGTGGCGGACAGGGAACTGGACCTTGATGGTCTGTACGCCCGTTACCCGCGCGATAGGGTGGAGGGGGCCGTCCTTGATGCCACGGACACTCGAGGCCTGTCTGGACTGATGCGACAGGCCGACCTGGTCATCGAGCTCCTGCCGGGCCGCTTCGCCTATCCGGTGGCAAGGCTTGCCGTGGACAATGGGGTCCACCTTGTCAACTCAATGTACCTGGCGAACGCCGGCGAGCAGGACGAACAACGGATAGAAGAAAGGAAGCGCGAGGTCCGGCGGCTCGATGCTGACGCGAAGGCCCAGGGACTGACCGTGCTCACCGAGTTCGGTCTCGATCCCGGCGTTGACCTTGTCCTCAGCATGCTGGCGATCCGGGAACTGGACTCGGTGTCGGAGTTCTACTCGTACGGTGCCGGGATACCGGAGCCCGCCGCGGCGGACAATGCGCTCAAGTACAAGTTCACCTGGTCGGTGGAAGGGGTGCTCCGGTCGTACCTCAGGCCGGCGTGGACCATCGAAGACGGCCAGGTCCGGGAGATCAGCGCGGCTGACGTGTTCGCGCCCGAGCATATGCACTTGATGGACCTCCCTGAGATCGGGGGAGTTGTTGAGTGCTTCCCCAACGGCAACGCCGTCAAGTATGCCGAGATGTTTGGCATCCGCGACGCGGTGCGACGCATGGGGCGGTATACGTGCAGGTGGCCGGGGCACGGCGCCTTCTGGTACGGGATGGCACAGTCCGGCTTTCTCTCCGAGGAGCCGGTCAAGGTGGGCGGGGGCGATATCGCTCCACTGGACTTCGCGATGGCGCTCATGGGCTCGCAGCCCCAGTTCTGGTACAAGCACGACGAGCGGGACATCGCCATAGTAAGGGTGGACGCTCGCGGGTATCGCGCGGGGCAGCGGACGCGGGTCGTCTACCAGCTTGTCGACAGGCGCGACCTCACAACGGGGTTCACCGCCATGACCCGCACTGTGGGCTTCCCCGTGAGCGCAGGCGCTCAGATGATACTTCGAGGGGACATCGATAAGCGCGGCGTGGTCACGCCGGTGGAAGTGCCGGCAGACATCCTGCTCAAGGAACTCACGACGCGCGGCTTGGTCATAGAGCACCGGGTGATGCCCTGGAAGGGCTGAGCGTGGAGTTGGGGACCATCGGCCAACCTGCTTGCGCTCGACGCTCTGGGTGTCCATGTCAAGCCAATGGGGGAGCCGTTGACGGAGTTGCTCAAGTCCAAGCGTCATGTCCTTACCGTGTAACCGGAGGAAGGGAAGGCGGGCACGGCATGGAAACCTGAAAGAAGGCTTGCGTGATGGAAGGTTTATGCGAAGAAAGGCTTCCACGAAGGAAGGCTTACATAAATGAAGGTTTACATGCAATGAAAGTTCACTTGAAGACAGGCTCATTCTGAGGAGGCGTTAAGTAATGAAGATCAAGGTCACTGTGCTGAGACGGGATTTCAACAAGGACCTGGCGGACAAGTACTGCAAGAACCCCGTGACGGCGTGCAGCCGGTTCTCGGACGGGCAGGAGTTCGTGCTCGAAAGCATGGACCAGCCAGCCGGCTTCTGCTATTGGGCCTGGCAGGATGTGTACCCTGTCATCTTTACGCTCAGCAGGGGCGGGGACTTCGGGCAGTGGATGAAGGATCCTGCCAGCAACATCGCCTGCTGCTCCGACGGCATCAGGCCCGTGATCTTCGAGATCAGGCGGCTTGACTAGAGGCTTCCCATGTTGAAGCCGTACCGCTCGCCGGGCGCCGGCGCCAAGATGGTCGAGTCCGTGATCCTCTATTGCGACATCCTCGGTTTCAGCGCCATGGTGGATGAGACTGCCCGGTCGAGAGAAGGCGACTGGCTGCTCAAGCGCTTCAGGGCGGCATCGTCGGCGGCCCGGGAGTTCTTCCTGGAGTCGACGCAGGCGAAGCATGAACTCGCGCCTTGCGCGATCCAGGTCTTCAGCGACAATACGCTGGTCGGCTGGCCGGTGGCCAGCGCAGACGTCCGCGAGGAGCTCACTTCGGCGATAATGCTTGCGGCCTTCTACCAGCTGACGCTGGCCGAGGAGGGTTTCTTCTCCAGGGGCTGCATCGGCACGGGGCTCCTGTACATGGATGACGATGTGGTGCTGGGCCCGGCGCTTCTCGAAGCTTACAGGATCGAGAGGGAGAAGGCCCGGGATCCTCGCATCGTGCTCAGCCCGCCAGCGGTTTCCATGGCAGAAGGCCACATCACCGGCACCGGGCAGGGCGATGCATTCTACGGCTCGTGGCTGCTTCGCGACGTGGATGGGCAGTCGTTCGTGAGCTACCTCATGCCCAGGGTGCTGCTGAGCAAGACCGGCGAAACGTTCCTGACCCACAAGGCCGTAGTGGAGCAGAACTTGCTGAAGTTCCGCGACGACCCATACATATGGAGCAAGTATGCCTGGATGGCAGGATACCACAACTACATGTGCAGCACATACTTGCCGCGGCGGCGGAAGGAACGGATAGGCCCTGTAGCCCGGGCCAGGGGGCCAGAGCCGTTCGGCACGCGGAACGAGTAGCGCAACCACTTCGCGCCATACGGCACCGAGCGCAGGGTCCGGTAGCGTGACCTCGAGAGCTCAGTCGAGCGCGCTAGCGAATCATCCGCATGACCGTGTAGGCCGTGCGGAATCCTGCGCGCTCAACGTTTCTCTGAGAGGGTGCTCCAGGCCCGGTGAGGACCATCGCAAGGTCGCAGCCTGCCTCGACAGCTGCCGAAAGCCTGGCACGCAGGAGAGCGGCGTGAACCCCCTTCCCGCGGAAGCGCATGCGGGTGGAGGTGCTGTAGAAGATCGCTAGTCCGTCGCGCATGTCCAGTGCCGCTGCGCCCGCCGGCTCGCTGCCGGCGTAGGCGAGAAACCGTACCACTCCCGGCTTCTGCCCGGTCACGAATGCTATGGAAGGGTGGACGAGGGCGGGCCTATCCACCCCTTCAAACCCATCGGAAACAGTCCTCGCCCACACGTCTATGTCGCATGCCTCTCCGGACACCACCCTGATACTGCCGCATTCGCCTTGTCCGGCGTCCCGCACGACATGCCGGCCGACCTCCTGGAAATGGACGTTGAGGCACCAACGGACCCTGTATCCTCTATTTCCCAGGAAATCCACGAGGGAAGGGTGGGCGAGGGGACAGAGGTCCACCTGTGGCACATCACCGGCTACCTGGAAGAAGTCTTCTGCCTGCTCAAGAACCTCCGCGGCGACCGGGCCGCAGAGCCCCAGCCCTGCCGCGCGGCTGATGGGCGACCCGGGCCCAGCGTATATCGCGTGGGCGCCGCCTGCCAGCGGCAGATGGCCGCAGCCAAGTGCAGGGTAGAGCCTGGCGGCAGTCTCGACGTACTCCACGAGGGTCGCGGTTTGCGTGAGCTCCAGGCGGCGGGCAAGGGCCTGGTCCACATGCATCATGACTGCCGTCTCCTTGAGAAGAAGGTTCCCACTTCATGCCCTTCCAGTATAGCAGGGAGAATGCCCTCCGTAGCGCCGTTGGCGATTACGGCGGATATCCCGTCATGCAGTGGGCAGTTGAGCCAGAACTCCAATCCGTAGGGGGTGCCACAGAGCGACGACCGCTGTGTTGGTTGGTCAGGCGTTTGCGCAAATCCACAATCACACCGTCTGGAGGCTTAAAAAGATTCCCGATCATCACGATTAAACGGGCGTGGGGTGACACAATCGCCCCAGATGCATTGCCGGCAACCGGCCCAGGACGGGGCGAGTGCCGGATATCCGGCGGTCACAGGAATGACCGCGCAACGGATGCCAAGGTGGGCGACGAAAGTGGAACGCTGCTTGGAATCGAGCGGAGAGCGCGAAGTCTGCCTGCG
This sequence comes from Bacillota bacterium, assembly GCA_030691635.1. GTDB lineage: Bacteria > Bacillota > Sulfobacillia > JAUYEF01 > JAUYEF01 > JAUYEF01. Next base: position 2,781 of record JAUYEF010000065.1, on the reverse strand, counting down.
AGCGAGAGGTCTGGCTCCTGGCACATTCATCCGGTGGTTCTGGGTGCGATACTCCACACGAAAATTGGTCTCCTTAGTTCTCGCTACGGTCTTTCTCTGTTCACTGAGCCTACCTGCTGCGGCAGGTAGCGTTCCCGCTTCATCCTTGATCAGGATCACATCCCCGTACGCCAACGGCGCGACCGTGGATGGGGCAGTCAGGATAGAAGGGACCTCAGCCCTGAAGAAGGTCTGGTTCTTTGTCCTGGGTCCCCAGTGGGGCGCCGACACTTTCCCGGTCGACTGCGATGGATCATTCGGGTTTACACTCTACCTGAGGTATGGGGCAGGCACTTACACCATATTCGCCAGCGACAGCAGCGGCGCGTTCGATGGATCTATAACCCTCACGGTATCCAACACGAGTTCCATCGACCAGATATTCCTCAAGCCCTCCGCCTACGTGGATAGCGACAACGCTGAGATAGTGGCGCTGGCAAGGTCCATCTGCCTGCCCACCATGACAGAGGCGGAGAAAACCAGGGCAATCTACGACTGGGTGACGGAGAATGTCGCCTACGACGTGGACGGGTTTGTTGCCGGCTCGCCTCTGGAAAACAGGGCAAAGGCTAGCCAGGTGCTGAAATCGAAGCGCGGTATATGCCTTGAGTACTCCTACCTTGTGGCGGCGCTCGCGAGAGCGGCGGGCCTTCAGGCGAAAGTCATCTGTGGCTACCTGCGGGGAAGCCGGGTCAACCATGCCTGGAATGAGGTGTACGCGGGAGGCAAGTGGATAGTCCTCGACACCACTCTCGGAGCCGGGATCCACAGAGGCAGCACTTTCACGAAGCGTGTGACAAGCCGGTACTTCGACACAGGCACATCGGTTCACGTGCCGTGGGGGACGAAGACCGACTGAGAGGTCGATGAAGGTTCCGTAGAATCGAGACTGGACAGGTGGCCTGCCAAACGCTACTGGCAGGCCACCTGCGCTTCCGGGGGCGACTCGCCTGTACTCCGGAGGGTAGACGGACACATAATGCGTGGCTCAGATGAACCATTTCGTGGAGTCAAGTCATTGGACAGGTGTCCACAGTGGCAGGTGGCTAGACCTGTCACGCGAATTGAAATAGCACGGGCTGGATATAAGATTAGAGGTCCTAAACCATTATTGCTCATAACTGGAAGGAATTTGATGACCAACATCGAATGATATGTTAACATGGGTAGAATTTCGCTCTCATACTTAATGCTATTCTTGCATACGGAGGTGATTGTACCCCCCTGCCATACCGGGACTGGTGCTCCATGCTGGCGGGGAACAACTCAGGAGCAGCGATTGTGTTCTTGCGTCCATCGGATACTCCCTTGATCAAGACGAAAGAGGGGAAAGGAAATCATGAGCGGACTTACCAAGAGATTCCTAGCTATTGTCACGTTAGTAGGCCTGATTTTGTCCACTGTGCCAATTCCGGCCGTGGCCGGAGGATCGGTACAGTACTCGACTCTGGGATGGGACGCCAATGGTTCTTGGTCCGAAGGGAACCTTGGCGATTGGCCAGAGGACTCGTTTATCTCCAATCAAGTGCTGATTCTGAACAACAGTGACACAGACTTCACTCTATCTGAGATTGACATAACGTACAGCTTCTGGGATGACCCCAAGAATGCCATAGGCATTGACTATGCCAGGAATTTCTACATATCGACTTCTACGTACTTTGCAAAGGACGGTACCAGCAGAACGATCGACCCTTTGAAATGGAAGCTGATCGAGCCGTCCAAGAGGAATCTGCCGTGGACCACCAACATAGGCGAGGTCATCTCCAACGAGGACCAGAATAATCCATACAAAGAGCACTATTGGGGGATTCTCCCCGGTGATCTCGGTCCTGCAAAGACTATTCCTCCCGGAGGTTCACTGGCAATCTACTTTGAGGCTCACCTTGCTGTCACATTCGTGTGGAAGAACGGTATAGAGAACCAGCTCCCCATCAATGGCTACGAGGGTACCACAGTCCGTGTGCAGCGCGCTGGCCCATCCGGCTGAACAAAGGCTTGGGAGGGTGCGGGTTCGTTTCCCGGATCAAAGCTGCACGGCTCGCTAGAGTCGCTCACCGGCAACAAGACCATCCCGCTGCCATCCAACGTCATACCCTCGAACGGCATCATATCGGGCTTCAAGATAGACGACCTTGACCACGATGGAGTGTGGGACAATCCGCCGGAATTGGGTATCGCTGGCTGGCCCATAACTCTCCAGGGCACCGTCATGGGCGTTACCGTCAACTGGACGAAGAACACCGGCTCTACCGGTGACTACTCGTTCACCGATCTCGTGGCCGCTACATACAGGATCACCGAAGGATCGCCTCCCGCTGACTACACGGGATACGTGCCGAGCCCCAGCACGCCGACTTTCCGCGACGTCACGCTGACGCCGGATGTCATGACGGCGGCCAACATCAACTTCTATAACTACCTTCCCATGAACCCACAGGTGGAGACCAGGCTTACCAAGACAGAAGCCATGCCCACCAGCCCGGTATCCAGCCTGACGATAGACATTGGCGAAACCGTCTGGGACTACGCGATAGTCACAGGCGACCCGCTGCATAACGGGAACGTCCAGTTCACGGTCAAGGAGCCGGGCGCCCTAGCCTTCGTGGACCATGGTAGTCCGGTGGCATTGACACAGGTCGGCTCTGACTGGGTGGCCAAGTCCGCACCCTACACCGCCACGAAGTGGGGCCAGCATGTCTTCAAGGCTGTGTACGCAAAGGGCGCCGAACAGACGTGGTC
>JAUYEF010000049.1 GCA_030691635.1 Bacillota bacterium | reverse complement strand
CATGAAATCGACCTACGCCGGTTGGTGGGAATCGCCGCAGAGAGACGAGCTGCTCCGCAAGATCGACAGGGAGATGGACCCCGCGCTCCGCAAGCAATACTTCGCGGAGATCCAGAAGCTCGTCTATGAAGAAGTGCCTGTCGTAAAAGCCGGCGACGTGTTCTATGTCCGGGCGGGGCGCTCAAACATTAAGAACCAGCCCTGGCAGCTGGAGTACTTCTACTGGAACGTGTGGCGGGAGGGCTAGAGCCGGATGCACCGTTTCCTGGCCCGACGGATACTGTCTTTGCTCCCGGTACTGGTTGTGGTGGGGTTCGTCAGCTTCAGTCTGGTTCATCTCATACCTGGCGATCCTGCTTACGCCATACTCGGCAGCGAAGCGACCGAGGATCAAATCCAAGAGCTGAGGGAGGCTTTGGGACTCAACCGGCCCTTCCTTGTGCAAATGGCCGCCTGGTTTTCGCACATAGTGGTGGGCGATCTTGGGGAGTCGCTCTACTACAAGATGCCCGTGAGCCAGGTCATCCTGCAACGCCTGGAACCCACCGTCGTGCTCGGGCTGCTCGCGCTCCTCATTGCGATGGGCCTGGGTATACAGCTAGGTGTGTATGCGGCTGTGAAGCACGACACGCTGGCCGACCATGGAGTCATGGCCATAGCCATGGTCGGCCTGTCCACACCCAACTTCTGGCTTGGACTGGGTTTGATGCTGCTCTTCGCCGTGAGACTCGGAATACTACCGACGTGCGGTTATGTGGGCCTGTCCGAGAATCCCTTGGCCACCATCAAGCATCTCTTGATGCCCGCTCTAGCGATGGGTTTCTCCCAGTCTGCCCTGATTGCCCGTACGACTCGCTCCAGCGTGCTGGAGACGCTTAGCCAGGACTTTGTGCGCACGGCCCGCGCCAAAGGCCTGGCGGAACGCATCGTGCTGTACAGGCATGTCCTGCGGAATGCGATGATTCCGATCATGACGGTGGTGGGGTTGACTCTGGCCGGCCTCGCCGGTGGAGCGGTTGTAGCCGAAACGGTATTTGCTCTGCCGGGGACAGGGAGGCTGATGGTAGATTCGGTGAAGCGGCGGGACTACCCGGTGATCCAGGCTACAATACTACTTGCCGCTCTGCTGTATGTCGTGGTGAATCTGCTGGTCGACGTGCTCTACACGTTGGTCGACCCGAGAGTGAGGCACGACTGACTTGGTGAAGCGTTTGCGCATGTTCCTACGGAACCGTGGAGCGGTGATCGGTGCTTCGATGGTGCTGTCGGTTTGCCTTGCGGCTCTGGTGGCGCACATCATCTCTCCCTATGATCCCATGGAGCTGGCCGTGTCCAACAGGGTCATGCCGCCGAGCCCTGAGCATCCACTCGGCACGGACGAACTGGGTCGGGATGTGCTTTCTCGCATCATCCACGCCAGCCGCCTGGCGCTGCTCGTCGGTTTCTCAGTGATGCTGATCAGCAGTGGCGCAGGCATCGTGATCGGTCTCGTCGCTGGCTATCTTCGAAGATGGGACAACCTGCTGATGCGTATCATGGATGGCATCATGGCGTTTCCGGGCACTCTCCTGGCCATCGCCGTCATGGCGGCTCTGGGCCCGCAGGTCGGCAACGTTATCATCGCGCTGTCTGTGGTCAGGACGCCACGCATGGCCCGGGTGGTCCGGGGACAGGTGCTGGTTCTACGGGAGGTAGGGTTCGTCGAGGCCGCTCGCGCCGGTGGCTCGAGCGACTGGCGCATCATGCTGCGCCACATTCTTCCCAATTGCTCCGGCCCAATAACCGTCCAGGCAACCTATGCTTTCGCTTATGCGATCCTGAGGGAAGCCTCCCTAACCTTCCTGGGGGTCGGAGTGCCGCCAACCGTTCCCTCCTGGGGCGGCATGCTGTCCGAGGGACGCTATCTCATCTCCAAGGCCCCGTGGCTTACGATCTACCCGGGCGTCGCCATTTTCATCACCGTCATGGGACTGAACCTCCTGGGCGATGGGCTCAGGGATATGCTGGATCCTAGGTTACGTGACGCGTAGGCACCCAGCCCAGCCCTACATTGACAGCCCAGGGAGCTCCTGCTATCGTGGGGCCGAAGCAAGATGCTCTCTAAAAAACATAGCGCCGGTGAAAAGGACTTCGCACGTCCATCATGCTAGAGAGGTGTCCTAAGATGTCGGAAGTTTCGTTGCCCGTCCGCATCCGTCGTGCTTACCGGAATATGGGAAGCGCGCAGCGTCGAATAGCAGAGTATCTCCTGGACCACCCACACGAAGCGGCGTTTCTCACGACGACTCGTCTCGGCGAGATCATAGGGGTGAGCGAATCCACGGTGGTCCGGCTGGCGATGAGCCTTGGATATTCCGGCTACCCGGAGCTTCAGGTGGCCATTCAGGAGTCTTTGCGAGAGGTGGCGCGGATCCGGGATCTACCATCCACCGAGCCAGCAGAGGCGTCCAAGGCCAGAGGCCCTATGAAGGAGCAGCTGGCTGCCGAGCTGGCCAACCTTGACGCCACAGTGAAGAGCCTGGATGAAGAAAGCCTGGATGCTGCTGTATCCCTGTTGCTGAAGGCCCGGCAGGTCTTTGTCATAGGGGTGCGCTCATCTTTCGCTCCGGCGCACGCTGCCTGGATGCTGTTGAACCGCATTTTGAGAAAGGCAACTCTCCTCAGCATGACGGGCGGGAGCCTCAGGGACGAGATTCTGCCCATAGGGAAGGACGACGTCCTGCTTGTGATCACCGTGCCAAGATACGCTCGTGAGACATTGGGGGCTCTCGAACGTGCTTCTAGTGTAGGAGCGGGAATCGTTGCCATCACAGATAGCCTGCTGTCCAACGCGGCGGAGAAGGCTGATGTCGTACTCCTGTTCCGGCATCTGACTCCAAGCTTCTTCAATTCCAGCGTCGGAGCGCTCGCGATCGTCAATGCCCTGGCGGCCGGCATTGTAGAACGGCTAGGGGTCAATCCCGACAACCTGCTCACCGATCTCGAGTCGGTGCATCAGCACTTCAGGCTGGCCTCGACGGACAAAGAGCCGTCATCTCCAGTCACGGATCTTGTCGTACGCCGAACGGTGGAGGAATAGGGCGCGGGAGGGCCAGGCAAGAGCATACGACCAGAAATTGTTGCCGGGACTGGCGCAGTTGCCACGGCACACCCCCTGGCGTCACTGGCGGGGGTTGAAATGCTGAAGATGGGTGGGAATGCGGTTGACGCTGCGGTTGCGGCTGCATTTGCCATTGGTGTTGCCGAGCCGTCCTGCTCAGGGATAGGAGGCGGAGGGTTCATGCTCATTCGCATGAACCAAACCGCCGAAGTAACGTTCATTGACTTCAGGGAGGTTGCTCCACAGAAAGCTACTGCCGACATGTACCCTATGGAGGGCAACTCCGTAATCGGCGATGCCAACGAGACGGGGCACCTAGCTGTGGCGGTTCCTGGGGACGTAGCGGGGCTGTGTCTGGCTCTCCAGAGCTTTGGCAGACTGACTCTTACCGATGTGGTTGCGCCTGCTGTCAGGTATGCCGAGGAAGGCGTTCCCATTACGCAGAGCCTAAGGAGGAGCTGTGAAGCCCAGCGCGAGAGACTAGGGACCTTCTCGGAGTTTTCAAAGATCTACCTGAGAAATGCGCTGTTTGCCAGCACAGGCGGCATTCTCCAGAACCCGGACTATGCTCGCACACTCCGGCTTATCGCCGAGGAAGGTGCGGGAGTCTTCTACGAGGGCGAGATCGCTACGGCAATTGCGGCTGAAATCAGGTGTAACGGCGGAGTCCTCACGGAAGACGACCTTGCAGCCTATAGGCCGTCCATAAGGACGCCGGTGACAGGCAGCTATCGGGGGTATGACATCGTCTCGACCTCGCTGCCTAGCTGCGGAGGTATCCATGTAGTTGAGATCCTTAACATGCTAGAGAGTCTTGATGCCAAAGCTCTGGGCCACAACACAGCTGAGCATCTCCATCTCTTGGCTGAGATCCAGAAGCGGGTATTTGCAGACCGGGACAAGTACATGGGAGACCCTGGCTTTGTCGATGTTCCGTCGGAAGGGCTCACGAGCAAGGCATATGCCGCAGAACGGGTACGGGAAATTAACTTCTCAAGAGCCACGAAGTTCGCCGGCATCAAGCCGGGACGACCGGTGGTGCACGAGGCGAGCAGTACCACTCATCTGTCAACGATGGATAGGGAATTGAACATGGTTTCATTGACACAAACTATTGGGCGCTTTTTCGGATGCGGAGTTGTGGTCCCGGGCTACGGGTTTGTACTCAACGACGAGATGCACGATATGGACCCCCGGCCGGGTGGTCCAAACAGCATAGCTCCGGGAAAGAAACCCTTGTCCAGCATATCGCCCACCCTCGTTGTCAAAGACGGGCTGCCGCACATGACAGTCGGTTCACCGGGAAGCAGGAGGATCATAACCGCAGTCTCGCAGGTCATCTCTAACGTGATCGACCATGGGATGGGGATTCAGGACGCCATAGAGGCGGCAAGAGTGCATGCCGAAGGAGACCAGCTGCACATCGAAGGGCGTGTCCCGAGGGAGACGGTTCAAAGGCTCATTTGCATGGGCCATAACGTGACGCTGGGAAAGGAATACGACATGTTCTTTGGTGGGGCGCAGGGCGTCATCTTCGACAGCGTCCAGGGTGTCTTCAGAGGCGGCGCAGACCCTCGACGCGACGGGATGGCGGTCGGGTTCAACGGGTAATCCAGCCATAGACGGAGGGAGCGCAATTGGGTCATTACCTGGAATCACAACTCTCTGCTCGCGAACACATTGTTTATGAGACAAGTCCTAGTATCATCCGTGGACAATCGCCAACACGAAAGCTGACCACCTTCGGGCTAATCGAGCACTAAGAAGTCGACTACCCCAAATCAAACAAGGAGGCACGACCGCGCAGTCACCAGGACCACCACTGATCTAACTAGATTACGCTGAAAAACTCGCTCCTTGAAAACACATAGGAACGGATGGGACAGGGCTCCAAGCCGTCGGGGTAGAAGTTGTTGGTGTCAGAGCAACAATCGGAACCCTCCAGGGGAGCCCTGATGCAGTCAAGTTCTGCGGCGCTCCGGCAGGTTCCTTCAAGGAGGCTGCGCCAAGTGCTGCGTTTGAAGACCTCGCAACTCTCGACCCCACTGATTGGATATGAAGGGCTTCTTGAGCCGACACATGGGTTAATTCACGTGAGCCTCCCGTGAGAAGAAATGGGTGAACTGCCCATGTTGCTCGTCCACAAGGTGGTCATACGTGAAGGAAGGTATCCAGGGTCTCGATGAGCGGGTTCGGGGTTCCTGGGTT
>JAUYEF010000044.1 GCA_030691635.1 Bacillota bacterium | reverse complement strand
GACCATTGAGGCCAGCAGGAAGGCGGTCCCGGCTATCAGGACCCTTTTCCGGAGCTCCTTCAGGTGCTCTATGACCGTCATAGGCACGTCTGCCATCAGACGCCGCCGCTTCCGCCATGCTGCGTGGGGTCTTCTGCGGCGACTTCGGCCTCTTCCAGGCCCTTATGGAACTCCTGCTGGACAGACTCAAGGGCCTGGTTGAACTTAGCCATGAAATTGCCGCAAGACCTCGCGAGCTCCGGCAGCTTTTCGGGGCCGAAGACCACCAGCCCGACCAGGCCGATTATGATGAGTTCTCCAAACGACACTCCAAACACTGCCCCACCAACTCCACCCGCGCATGGCCCGGGACCAGAGTCTCCAGACAAGAGGCCCACCAACCAAGCCGGCCGTTTCGATGGGTTCGAGGCCGGCTACTTCGAGGGGGTCGAGTCCGGTTTTTCAGCCGACTGATCGGAGATACCCTTCTTGAACTCGCCTATAGCTTTTCCAATAGCTTTACCGACTTCGGGGAGCTTGCCTGGGCCAAAAAGGATCAATGCCAGCGCCAAGATGACCAGAAGTTCGCTGAGTCCCAACCGGCCGAACACAGTGCTTCACCTCCAACCAGGCTCAGTAATCACTGCTAAACACACTTTTCTGTATCCCTGTGCGTAAGTCCTGCACCGGATGAGCGATGACCTCCGCGACAGTCGCCTGGGAACGGAGACTCCGCGGCCGTTCCGGCAGCCCGCGCATCCACCTATCCATGTCACTTGGACGATGAAGTCAAAGGCTGCTTGACCGGCACCGCGGCCGCCACAGGCTGCTTGACCGGTGTCGCGGCCGCCGGGGTCTCACCGAATCGAAGCCGCCGCGTCACAGCGTCTATTGAGGGCACGAACCCGTTCATGATCAGGATGCCGAAAGCCACGCCCTCCACCGGGCCAAGGAACAACCGGAAAATGACCACCACCACCCCGATTCCTGTCCCGAAGAGGATCTTGCCCTTTTTCGTGACCGGACTCGTCACCCAGTCGGTCGCCATGAACACCCCACCGAAAAGGAGGCCGCCGGCGAGAGCGTGGACCACGGGGTCACGCCCGAGCAGGCCCGTCAGCACCATAACGGTACCGACCACAGACACGGGTATGCGCCAGCATATGTGGCCTCTGCGGTAAAGGTAGAGCCCGCCGAGAATGACCGCCAGCGCTGAAGTCTCCGCAAGGGCGCCGCCCGCGTTTGCCACGAAAAGCCGGTAGTAGGCGGTTCCTAGCGTGCCTTGCTTGAGAAGCGCCATCGGAGTGGCCGTGCTTATTGCGTCCGGCATCGGAAACCGGACCGCCAGTTCTGAGAACTCGGGGTTCAGCAGCACGAACAGGGGGGCAAGCACTATCACGGATGCCCTGCCGAACAACGCGGGGTTGAAATGGTTGAAGCCAAGCCCGCCCATCATTTCTTTCGCCACCGCAATTCCGATGAACGTTGCGAGGGCAGCCGTCCACCACGACCACGCCCCGGTGGGGGAAAAGCAGAGCGCAACCAGCAACCCTGTCACGACTGCGCTGCCGTCCCGGATTGTCGGGCTCTTGCCCATCACTCTCCTGATCACCACGTCGGAGATCACCGCGGTGGCGACACACACGGCTATCAAGAACAGCGCGTTCAGCCTGTAGAAGTACACTGACGTGAGCGTCACCGGCAAGAGCGAGATGATCACGTCTCTCATCGCATGCGCCACTGTCTGTGGGTCCGAAAGGTGTGGCGGCGGCGTTACGATAAGCCTCTCGGTATTCACTCCGGTTATCCTCCTTATCTCCCGGCCTGGCGCCTGGCCAGCACTTCCGCTTTGGCGAAGCGGACGAACTGCACCAGAGGCCGTTTCGAGGGGCAAACGTATGCGCACACTCCGCACTCAAAGCAATCGAGCACGTTCCAGGCTTCGGCCTTGTCCCAGATCTTGGCCTCAGCATAAACGCCTATGAAGTTCGGGTAGAGCATCACCGGACAGTGCTCGACGCACTTTCCGCAACGAACGCATGCCAGGTGTGGAGTGACGCGGGCCATCTGCGGAGTGAGGGCAAGGATACCGCTGGTCCCTTTGACCACAGGCACGTCAAGCGACGACTGCGCCCACCCGGTCATCGGCCCCCCGAGGATGACCTTCGCCGCATCCTGCACCCCACCACACTCCGAGAGGACATGCTTCACAGGAGTGCCTATCTTCACCCGCACGTTCTGGGGCTCCCTGGCGGCGGGCCCGGCGACCGTGAGCACGCGATCGATCAGCGGCCGGCCTGTAGTGACCGCTTCCAGGAGGGCGACAGCGGTCTGGACGTTGTTGACGACTGTGCCGACTTCCATCGGAAGCTTGCCGGGCGGAACCTCCCTGTTGAGCGTCGCCTTGATGAGCTGCTTCTCAGAACCCTGAGGGTACTTCGTCTCCAGCGGAATGACTGCCATATCCGTCCTGTCCTTGATCTTTTGAGATAACAGCTCTATGACATCGGGCTTGTTGTTCTCGACGCCGAAAACACATTTGCCTGCTCCCACAGCCTTCATGATGAGGAAGCTGCCGGCGATCATGTCGTCCGCCCGCTCCAGCATGATGCGGTGGTCGCATGTGAGGAACGGTTCACACTCGCACCCATTGATCACGATGGTGTCGATGGGTTTGTCTTGCGGGGGGCTGAGCTTCACGGCGGTCGGAAACGCCGCGCCTCCCATGCCGACCAGCCCAGCCTCCCTGGCAGCTTTCTTGATCTCGCCAGGAGTGGCGTTCTCCACAGTCGTGCCCCCGGGGAGGCTTGCGCTTTCCTGCTCTCCATCCGTGGCGATCACCACGCTCATCACGTTGGCGCCCGTGAAGTAGGGCCGGGGTTCAACGGCCTTTACTTCCCCCGATACGCTCGCGTGGACCGGCGCTGTCACAAACGCCTTGGAATCCCCGATCTTCTGGCCTACAAGAACGTGGTCGCCCACCTTCACCAGTGGATCGCAGGGCACGCCGGTATGCTGGTGCAGAGGTATCACCACTTCTTCAGGTAGCGATATATCCCTTATCTCCCTGCCGCTAGAGGCTTCCTTGAAATAGGGAGGATGGATTCCCGCCTGGAAGGTGCCGAATGTCAATGCACGTCCCTCCAACCATCGAATTCGCCTGAACGTAAGATCTTGGGCCGGGGCCGTCAGCTCTTCTTGCCAGCCAGCTCGTTGGACTTCTGCCGGTTGGACAAGAGCCCCAAAGCCAGCGCCGCAACGGCGAGCGCGCGAATCGGCCTAAAGAGGATCTTCCACGCCTGGGCAGACAGCGGAATCACCGGGTTGTTCGGCAGCCCGTACTTCGTGGGTTCGTCCTTGAGGACGTAGACCACGCCGGTCCCCCCGACAATGTCGGTCCCGTACACACGGGCGCCGGCTGTGCCCTGGGACTTCAGGTCCGCCACCCTCCTGTGAGCCTTTGCGACTATTTCGATCCTGTCGCCGAACTCAAGCGCACCGGTCGGGCAGGTCGTAATGCACATGGGCCTTAGCCCGTTTGTCGCCCGGTCATAGCAGAAAGTGCACTTACGGACATAGCCCTTGATCTGGTCGAACCTCGGGACGTTGAACGGGCATGCGCCGGCGCAGTAGTTGCACGCGATGCACTTTGCCGGGTCGACCAGCACGGTGCCCTCAGGGGTGTGATGCATGGCGCCGGTGGGGCAAACCATGACGCACGCCGCTTCGGTGCAGTGCATGCACTGCGTCTTGGCGAAAAGCCATTTGATCGACCCATCTTTCTCGGAGTGCTCCCGTATGGTTACCCGCGTCCAGGTGGTGGGCCCAAGGTCCTTCGGGTTCTCGTATGTCCCGTCAAACCTGGTTTCCACCGCAGGAAGGTCGTTCCAGTTCTTGCAGGCAGCCTGACAGGCCCGGCAGGCAATGCACTTGCCCGTATCCATGAGCTTGGTGTACCGCACCTAGTTCACCTTCCCCACCCGGCAGACGAATGCCTTGTACTCAGGAATCATGGTGTTGGCGTCTCCGACATGAGCAGTGAGGTCGTTGGCCGAAGCGCCCGTGGACATGCCGGCATAGCCCCAGTGCCACGGCAGACCGACGATCTCGATCTCGCGCCCTCCGACGCTCAGGGGCCTCAGACGATCGGTCACGCAGGCCACGGCGACGATCTCACCTCGCTTGGTCGAGATCTTAACCCGGTCTCCATTCGCGACATTGATGCTCTTGGCCAGGCCGGTGCTCATCTCGACGAACATATTCGGCATGAGTTCATTGAGCCACGGGCTGTTCCTCGTCATGATGCCGGATTGCCAGTGTTCAGCGACTCTGTATGTCGTGCAAACATGCGGGTACTCTGGGCTGCCCACCCCTGCGAGCTCCGACGGGTTGGGGATGGTTACGGACGGGTTGATCTGCGTCCTTGACATCGCATTCTTGGTTGGACTCTCGACTGGTTCGTAGTGCTCCGGCAGAGGCCCTTCGACAAGCCTGTCGCTAAACAGCAAGCCCTGTAGTTCCGGCAGCATGATGAACGGCTTTGTCGCGGTGGCTTCCGGCAGCGTAAAGCTCCCGTCAGCGTTCTTCCACCCGAAATCCGGGACATCTTCGGCTGCCCACTCGCCGTTACGCCAGTAGACCACCGGTGCACGCGCGTCCCAGGGCTGGCCTGCCGGATCCGAAGAGCACCGGTTGTAGAGGATCCGCCTGTTGAGAGGCCAGGCGAAAGCCCATTGAGAGTTGAGGCCTATTCCCTGTTTCTCGGGGATTCGACTCTTGGTGGCCGGCGCGTGCGGGTCGTTGTAGTATCCGGAGTAGATCCAGCAACCGCAGGCGGTGGAACCGTCTGCAGCCAGTTTCGTGAAGTTGAGAAGTGGTTTCTTCGACGCCCACTCGTAGCCGTTGATCTCGATAGCGACTTTCTCGATGTCGGGCTCGGCAGTCCCTTCTCCACCGTAGTCCCAGTTCATCTGGAGAATTGGAGCCGGCCAGGCGCCGCCGGACTGGTACGCCTTGCGAACGCTCTTGAAGATCTTGTCGGCGATCCAGAGATCGCTCCTGGCGTCCCCCGGGGGTTCCAGCGCCTTCCACCGCCATTGTATCCAGCGACCGCTGTTGGAGATGGAGCCTTCCTTCTCGTACGATATCGCAGCGGGGAGTAAGAACACCTCTGTGTCGATGCTGGAGGGGTCGACACCCGGCGCTTTGTACCAGAATGACGCCGTCTCGGTTTCGAAGATGTCTATGGCCACAAGCCACTTGAGCTTTGCCATCGCCGATCGCTCGCGCCTGCTGTTGGGTCCTCCGACGGCGAAGTTCTGGCCCCAGGCGAACATGCCCTGGATCTCTCCGGCCAGCATCTGCTCGAATATGTAGATGTGCGAATGATTACGGTCGTCGAGTTTGGGCCAGTAGTCGTATGCGAAGTCGTTCGCGGGCGTGGCCGCGTCACCCCAGTAGGCTTTGAGCAGGCTGGCAAGGAACTTGGGCTTGTTTGACCAGTACCCAGCCTTCGGGGTTTCCACCTGGTTGTATGCTGCGAGAGTCGGGTGGAGCGAGGCCTTGGGGGTGTTCAGATAGCCGGGCATGATATGAAACAGCATGGCCATGTCCGTCGACCCTTGCACATTGGCCTCGCCTCTTTGCGCATTGACACCCCCGCCGGCAATCCCTATGTTGCCCAGCAGGAGCTGCAGGAGAGCAATAGCCCTCACGTTCTGTGAGCCGTAGGTGTGCTGGGTTATCCCCATCGCGTAGAGAATATTGCCGGCTTTGCCGGGTCTGCCGGTCGCGCAGAAGGTTTCGGCCACCTTGCGGAAGGCGGCTTCCGGAGTCCCAGTGATGGAGCAAACCGTCTTCACATCATACCGTTCATAGTGCTTCTTGAGGATCTGGAACACACAGTGGGGATCATTCATCGTGGAATCTCTCAGGACGTTTCCATCCTTGTCTTTCTGGTAGGACCAGGAGCTCTTGTCGTACTTGACGCTGTCCGGACCCGGACCCGAGGCGCCAGAGAACATGCCGTCCTGGAACGAGTATTCCGGGCTGATCAAGTACGTGGCGTTGGTGTAGTTCTTCACGTATTCCGCGTGGTACAGGCCGTTCTGGAGGGTGTAGTTGATCAGGCCCCCCAGGAAGGCGATATCGGTCCCGGGCCTGAGCGGCGCCCAGATATCCGCCACAGCAACTGTCCTGGTGAATCGCGGGTCTATGGCGATCAGCTTCGCGCCCTTCTCTCTAGCGGCGTTCACCCACCGCATCGAGATGGGATGGTTTTCCGCAGTGTTCACGCCGATCGCCATGATGACGTCGGAGTTGCGGTAGTCTATCCAGTGGTTGGTCATCGCTCCTCTACCGTAGGTTGCGGCCAGACCGGCCACAGTGGAGGAGTGTCAGAGGCGCGCGTGATGTTCGAGGTTCACCACGCCCAGGGACTTCATCAGTTTGTTTATGAGGTAGTTCTCCTCGTTGTCAAGCGCCGCGCTGCCGATGTGAGCCACGCCGAATGTCCGGTTGACCGTGACTCCTTTCGAATCTCTCGTCTCGAACGTGGCGTCGCGCGTGGCCTTGACCCTCTTAGCTATCTCGTTGAGGGCCCAGTCCCACGACTTGAGTTCCCATTTGGCCGACTTGGGCGCTCTGTACAGCACGCTGGTGATCCTGTTGGGGTTCGGGCGCCTGTTGCCGCTCCGATCGTAGATGACCCTCAGGTTCACCATCGAATTGGCCTTTGAGCACAGGGCCCCCTGGCTTACGGGGTGATCGGGGTCACCCTCCAGCCCGACCAGGTCATCGCCCTTCACGTGCAGGATTATGCCGCAGCCGCCCGAGCAGTACGCGCAAATAGTCGCACATTCCCTGGCATAATGGATTTTCATCGCGCGTGACGCGAGCGCGGGTCTCACGAAACCCAGGTTCGTCAACCCGGCTGCGGCCGCGGCCGCGCCAGAAATCTTGAGGAAGGTTCGGCGCGAAATCTTCACAGCATCT
>JAUYEF010000152.1 GCA_030691635.1 Bacillota bacterium | reverse complement strand
GGATCGCCGCGCGCCTTGCCACCACCCTACCTTGACTTCGACAGCGGCAGTGCCAAGAAAACCCCCTCTACCAGCCAAAGGGCGAATGAGGCTCTGGAATCTTGGCGCCACCGGCATCATCAAGCTCGCGCAGCCTGAGCGGCAGCCGGTAGTGTAGCGCTTCCAGCACACGGCTGACGTCGGCATCCGGCTCGGTGCGGGCCAGCCACCGGCGGCGTTTGACTTCCAGGGGCACCACGTGCACCCGGTCCAGGATCTCCAGCGCGCGGACGGCCGTGCAGTCCTCCAGGCCACCCTGTGCCAGGCGGCGCTCCAGGATCCTCTCCAGCAGGTGTGCCAACACACAGACGAACACGTGCCCCCGTACCCGGCGGTCTTTCCAGTGGTAGACCGGCGCCAGCTCCTCAAGGCTCTTGAGCGAACGGGAAGACCGCTCCACCATCATCAGCTGCTTGTAGGCCGCGGCCACTTCCTCTTTGGTCAACTTGGGATGGCTCGTGCGCAGGACGTACTTGCCGTCGTAGCGCTCGTCCTCGTGGATCTGCCCGCGGTCGAGCCGCAGGGCGCCGTCCTGAAGCCGACGACGCCAAACCGCCCGTCAAGTGGTTGATAGGGTCGACCGCCTTCTCGACCAGCATACTGACGGTGAAGTAGCCGACGTTCTTAACCAAGAGGGCCTTAGGTCGGGGACGGGACGGACATTCACCCGGATAATCGTGCGTGACATATGGCTCACGTACGGGCTTGCCGACCGCTACAGTCGCCTTCGTGCCACCGGGCATCTCACACGGAGAGAAATGGCCGAAGCACTAGGCATATCCATGCGTACGGTGGCCGAATGGCGTCAGCGCGGACTGCTGTCGGCCCACAAATGGACGGACCGGGAGGAGTACCTCTACGAGCCTACCGCCTCATCGCAAACGACTGAGCAGCCGGACTCACGAGCAGTTGCCAGTTAGGCATTTCGGACTCCACGTAACCGGGTCAACTCCATTCTGAGCACTGTGGCCTACTATTGCCTGCAACCACGAGGCGCGCAGCCAGAGGTGATCGGCCCGCAGGCTCCTGACGAGAAGAGCACGGTCACCACGCTTCTGGCAGAGGGCCGGCTAGATGAGGCTCTAGCTATAGCCGCGCAGTCCTGTGCCGACAGATCCGCTATGGCGGCAGCACTGATGGAGTGGGCGGATACCCACGCAACTGGGACGGATGAGGCTGCTATCGCAGTCATACGCGTATACCTCGCCTCTCTGGAGCTTGAACCGGGAAACGCCATGGCATACGAGAGACTTGCGGTGCTTGCTGCGGCTTTTCCCGAGACAGGTGAGCATGTCATGTCGCTAGTAGCGAGAGGCACTACTATATGGCAGTCAGCGTCAGTGAACGACGGGCGGCTTCTCCAAGTTCCGGTGTTCGTCCGCGCCGGCAGACTCCTAAGCGATTTGGGAGAACCCGAACGTCCAGACGGCTTAGCTCTTTCGGCTGCATCGGGACACCTCAGTAGGATCCCGTTCGACGCCGTCTTGGACTACGCCCTCCCAGAATCTCTTCGCGGCATACAGGTTCGTGGAGCAGCAGGAGGTCTGGTCGCCGTGACGGCCCGGCAGCCGGATGGCGCACATGTCGGCCTTGTCATCTTGACCCAAGATGCTGCGGTCAAATGGTGGCTCGAGGGCTGCACAGATTTGTCACTGTCTCCACAGGGGCGGTGGGCAGCATGGGTCAAGGGGACGGGTCCGGGAGCGCGACACGAGATTCTCGTACTAGACACAGAGTCCGGCCGCTCTCGGGTGCTGTCTGTGGAGGAGTTGCTGGGCTTCTATGCAGCTTGGTCGCCCGACGAGCAGTCGCTGGCTTTCTCGTCTAGAGACGGCCTCATTCTTGTCGATACCGATGGCCGCAACCGGCGCATCCTGGCCGAACCGGAAAGCTGGAGCGGAACTCCCCATGTGGATGCGTTTCCGCAATGGTTAGGAGCAGGGGGCAACCTCGCTACCCGGATGATACCAACTGCGGTCACCGACTTGTACTCCGCAGCTGACGCACTCCGGGTCATAGACCTGAACTCCTGTACCAAGAGCCGAATTGAGATTCGCCCGCTTCGGTGGTTCCTTGACCGAGCACTGTGGTCACCGGACGGCCGCTACATCGCCTGTAGCCTCTGTTACGAACACGCCGGCTGGATCCAACTGGTCGCCCCCCAGCTTGGACTTGCTGGCGACCACCTCGTCACATTCGGGCCGGTCGAAGCGTGGCCGGTCTCGTGGTCTCCCGACTCCTCATCGCTCCTGTTCTCGATGGGGCCAAAGGACGACCCTGACGGCGTCCGCCTATGGATTTGGAGTCTTAGCACCGGGAGTATGTCGCTTCTCAGCACAAGGCCATACGCCAGTTCAATCTGGGGCGATGATGGCGTGATCTACTGGGCCACACCGGAACCGGGAACCGGCCAGTGGCGGCTCATGGGGATAAGGCCCCGGACCCAGTAGCCAGAAGGTACGGTGCTAGTGTCAGCTCGCACCACGTGAGAACCGCCGACCCACCCCCAGGGATCCATCGCGTCGCCCTCCCCCGCCCTCGCCCCGCTCTTGCCTTGCTTGCAGCGTTTTCGCGTCACGTTTGCTGCCGCTTTTCGGGGATGTCCGCAGCTGGCCGCGACTAGAATCAGGCCGGGATGGGGGTGAAACTGTGTTCGATATGCCGGCGCCGCAAGTGGTGCGCTACCGCGACGAGTATAAACACGTGATATCATGCCATTCTAAGGTGATCCTCGAGAAGAGGCTCGCCGCGGTGCTCAAGATGGACGAGCACTCCACGACCGACGGATATCTCGTGCGCAGCGTCTACTTCGATACCCCGCACGACCATGCGCTCTGGGACAAGATCGACGGCGTCCCCCACCAGGAGAAGTTCAGGATCCGGTGCTACAACAACGACTACGGCTTTCTGCGCCTGGAGAAGAAGGTCAAGGACTTCAATCGGGGCTACAAGCTTGGCGCGCCTATCACCAGGGAGGCCGTGGAGGCGATCATCCGCGGGGATCTTGGCTGCCTGCAGCTTTCCACCGCCCGGGAGCGGCTCCACAACGAGTTCCTGATCAAGTGCAGGACCACGCTCCTGCGGTCCAAGGTGGTCGTCGAGTACAGGCGCAAGGTCTTTGTGTTCGGGCCGGCGCGGACCAGGGTCACGCTCGACTACGACATGCGGAGCAGCGCCGTCGCCGAGGATTTCTTCTGTCCGGATATGCCTCACGGCACCCTGGAGGAAGACAGGTGCGTGCTGGAGGTCAAGTTTGATGGTTTCCTGCCGGAGATAGTCCGAGACCTGGTCCAGGTCGCGGAGACGACCAGCTCGGCCAACTCCAAGTACGTGAACGCCCGCATAGCCTCCAGCCCGCTCACTCCCCGCCTGCGCGGGACCGTGGACGCATGGCTGGACCGAAACACTGAAATCGCGAGAGGGGATTGACCGTGACGCTCTTTGACGTGTTCAAGGTCAACACTCTGGACAACAGGGGGCAGGTGTCGCTGGTCACCGCGACCTTCTCCCTGCTCTGCGCCTTTGGCTTGGGATTGGTCATCCACTCGGTCTACCGCAAGGTGTTCTCCGGGGTCATGTACTCGCGGCCGTACAACACCTCCCTGATCATGCTGACGATGCTCACCGCGTTCGTCATCCTGCCCGTCACGTCCGACATAAGGCTGTCGCTTGGCATGGTCGGGGCCCTGTCGATCGTCCGCTTCCGGACCGCCATCAAGGGCCCGCTCGACCTGGTGTTCCTGTTCTGGGCGATCGGCACGGGCATCATCGCGGGGGCCGGGCTTTTCCCGCTGGCCTTCCTCGGCACGGCGATCATCGCGGCGGTGATGCTCCTTGTCGTCAAGAAGAGCCACGGCGAGTACCCGTACATCCTGGTCGTGCAGATGGACGAGGACGCCCATGCGGACGAAATCCCGCGGATCATCGGGCACAGGGTCAACCGGGTAATGCTCAAGTCCAAGACGGTCAGCAAGGGCCAGACCGAGCTGATCTACGAGGTCAGGCTGAGAGGGCTGGATGCGGCGTTCATGCATGAGCTAGACTCGCTGCCCGGGGTGAAGAGCGTGTCTCTCGTCAGCTACGACGGGCAGTACGCCGGATGACCATGAACGTGTTTCGCAGTGGAAGGGCCCGGGGCAAGGGAAAGGGCAAGGACAATGGCGCGAGGCTGGCTGCGGTCTGCTGCCTGCTGGCGATGGCCGCGCTGGCCCTAGCCGGATACGGCACGCCGCAGAGCAGCGCTCCCGGTCCCGGCGCATCCGCAGCGCCGCTGGGCGACGTCGGGACCGGAACGACGGCCTGGTCTGGACTCATCAGCCGGTCGCTTGGCGTCACGATGGAATGGAAGACGACTGACCTGAACGAGGACTACGACCCCGCCCAGGCCGTTGTCGTGCAGCTGCAGGGGGACCGCATCTCGGTTTCCGGGGGCAGTGGCACGGGGGGCGTGGGCAGCGGCGCGACCGGCACCGGCGCGACCGTCGGCGCTGAGGCCGTCGGGAGCACCCTGAGGATCACCGCGGCTGGCACGTATCTGATCTCCGGCCAGCTCCACAACGGCCAGATACTCGTGGATGCGGCGGGCGACGACAAGGTCCATCTGGTGCTCGACGGGGTAACGGTCGCCAACGACCACACCGCCCCGCTGTATGTCATCAACGCCGACAAGACGATCATCACCCTGGCCGCGGGGACGGTGAACACCTTCACCGACACCGCCAACTACAAGCTTGAGGCGGATGATGACGACCCCAAGGGCCCGGTCTACAGCAAGGACGACCTGACCATCAACGGCACGGGCACGCTGGTCGTCGAGGGCAACTACCGGCACGGCATCGTCAGCAAGGACAACCTGAAGATCATCAATGCCACCATCGTGGTCACCGCCGTGCACCATGGGGTCAAGGGCAACGACATGGTGGCCATCCGGAACGCCAACCTGACCATCCGCGCCGGCGAAGACGGCATCCACTCGCACGAACCCGGGGTCGGTTTCATCTATATCGAAAGCGGCACCATCGACATCGTCGCCGGCGAAGACGGCATGCAGGCTGAAACCACCCTGGTCATCGTGGACGGCGAGATCAACATCGTCACGGGCGGCGGAAGCAGCGTGTCGCCGAAACGGGTGCAGGAAGGCGGCCCGGGCGGTCAGGGCGGCGGTAGGCGGCCGGGGGCAATGCCTGGGGGCGTGACGCCGGCGACGCCCACGACGCCGACGACGCCTACCACCACCACGGCCACGACCGTCGGCAGCTACAAGGGGCTCAAGTCCCGTTCGGAGATCATCATCCACGACGGGCGGATCGCCGTGGACTCGCGCGACGACTCCATTCACGCGGACGACGCGATCACCATCAACGCTGGAACCATCACGGTATCGACCGGTGATGACGGAATACACGCCGACCAGTCCATCGTCATCAACGGCGGGAGCATCACCGTTCTGGAGTGCTTCGAGGGCATCGAGAGCTCGTCAGTCACCATAAACGGGGGCGACATCCGCATCCGGGCCAGGGATGACGGCATCAACGGCGCCAACCGGAAGATGGGCGGCGCCGCGGGCGGAGCGGCGCAGGGGCCGGGGCAAGCACCCGGCGGCTTCGGGGGCGGCATGGCGGCGGGCGTGCACAAGCTGTTCATCAATGGCGGCTACATCTTCGTGGACGCCGACGGCGACGGGATCGACGTCAACGGGACCATCACGATGACCGGCGGCTTCGTCGTGGTCAACGGGCCGCTCAGCCAGAACAACGGAGCGCTGGACTTCGATGCAGGCTTCATCATCAGTGGCGGCACCATCGTCGCCTCCGGGA
Organism: Bacillota bacterium; assembly: GCA_030691635.1. GTDB lineage: Bacteria > Bacillota > Sulfobacillia > JAUYEF01 > JAUYEF01 > JAUYEF01. The sequence continues at coordinate 1,967 of JAUYEF010000152.1, read as the reverse complement.
GCAGCGGCATGGCCCAGGCCCCGTCAAGCGCCTAGAACCAGGGCCTCATCAGCTTCACTGTCCGCAGCCTGGCGACCGGGGCGATCATCGACATCCTGGACGAAACCGGCGCCAGCGTGCTCACCTACAGCTCGCCCAAGCAGTATGAGTCGCTGGTGGTCTCATTGCCGGTGATCGCGGCCAACAAGACCTACCAGGTGTATAGCGGCGGGGCGTACGAGGGAGGCACCGAGAAGGACGGGGTCTACACGGGCGGGACGTACGGCGGGGGAAGCCTGCTGGGGACGGTGACGGCGACGGCGGGGGGAACGGCCAGGAGGTAGGCAGGTGAACCTTGGAGGGACCTGATGTGAACGAAGATACGCGACCCGGCCCGCTCGAGGGTCTGGCGGAGGTGGCGGCAGGGTCTGGGCGGGCAACCGGGTACGCCTGGGTGGAGAGGAGCGAGAGGGCACGCCGGGGGCGCCGCCTTGCCCTGCTCTCCTACCTGGTGGTTGCCCTGGTTGGGGCGATGATCGGCGGGCTGGTGGTGGCCACGGTTGCGCAGCAGTTCTGGGCGGACGGGGGCTCATCTGCAACGCAGCAGCTTGGAGCGGTTGCCCTGCCCGGCAGCCCTGCGGGCACTCCGGCCAGCGTATCGACGAAGACCCCCGCCGAATACGGCACAGTCACCTATGCGGCCGAGAACGTAGGGCCGGCGGTGGTCGGCATCCTAGCTAAGAGCACGGCCTACGACAGGTTCCGGCGGGCGTACACGGCCGAGTCGAGCGGCTCCGGGGTCATCTTCCACCAGGACGGCTACATCGTGACCAACAACCACGTCGTGGAGGGCGCATATGAGCTGCTGGTCAGCCTGGCCGACGGGCGCGTCCTGAGCGGGAGACTCGTCGGCGCCGACGCCTTCACCGACCTCGCCGTGGTCAAGATCGAGGCTGAAGACCTGCCGGTCGCCGTGTTCGGTGACTCCGACCTGCTGCGTGTGGGCGAGGTCGCGATTGCGATAGGCAATCCCCTCGGCTAGGACTTCGCGCACACCGTCACGGCCGGCATCATCTCCGGCATCAACCGGAGGATCCGGCAGGGCGAACGCACCTTTACCCTCGTACAGACCGACGCGGCGATCAACCCTGGCAACAGCGGCGGCCCGCTCTGCAACGGCGCCGGCCAAGTGATCGGCATTAACACCATCAAGTTTGCGTCCACCGGCATCGAGGGCATGGGCTTCGCCATCCCGACCAACATCGTGCGGCCGATCGTCAACGAGATCGTGCGGAAGGGCTGAATCGTCCGGGCCCGGCTCGGGGTGGAGATAGCCGAGAAAGCGGGGGATGTCATACTGGCCGTGGACGGGCAGGCGGTCGGGACGCCGACAGAACTGACGGCGGCGGTGCAGGCGCATAGCGTTGGGATACGGTCAGGGGGTCAATGTGCTGAGGCGGGAGGAGGAGATGACGCTATCAGTGAGGCTGGGGGAGATGTAGCGATATTTGCTCACGGCCCTCTTGCCGCATCTGATCAGATTCCCGCCGTAGCCAGAAGCCCGGCAGCAAAAGTGAGGTGAGAGCATTCGGGCGCGAGCCTGGCGAGTTCAGTGAACGCTCCCACAGCCGCAGTCACGAAGAAGATGCAGCTCATGATTCTAAAAGGCTGCCCGGGCAGTCTCAGGTACAAGGGGGCCACCCATCGCGAGGGACAGTACCACTCAAGGTGCCCACAGCAGCCTGACACCTAGGTTACGCAGCATCCCCGCAGTGTCAACGCACTGAATGCCTAGTGCCTCGCATACAACAGGAATCGGGATCTTGTCCCTGCGATTCTTCTGTCTCTCTTCGGTCACGACGGTACACCCGTGTTGACCAGCATAGGCTATTACTGCCGTCGCTCACGCTGCTTGACGCGCCTTTGGTCACGCAGCGTGTCGTCCGCCTGGCAGCCTGATGCGTCCCGCCACCTAACCAACCGCCTCG
>JAUYEF010000375.1 GCA_030691635.1 Bacillota bacterium | reverse complement strand
GGCCGCCCGCAACGAGGCTATCGACCCTGTCCCGGTCAAGTCCCGCGAGCAGCAGGCCGTCACGGCGCTCCATCGCATACGCTCGGCCTATGTCGCCGACCGCACCGCCCGCATCAACACCGTGCGCGGCATCCTGCGCGAGTTCGGGCACGCCATTCCTCTGGGCGCCCGCACCTTCCCGGCCCGCGCCCGCGCCGCCCTGGATGACGAGCGGATCCCCGCCGAGCTCCGAGGCGCCCTCGCCCAGGCCCTCGACGAGATCGCTACGCTCCAGGGCAAGGCCCGCGACCTCACCGCGCAGTTCGAGCGCCTCGCCGACCACATGCCTGCCGTCCAGCACCTGCTCTCCGTACCGGGTATCGGCCCCATCACGGCCACCGCGCTCGTCGCGTTCGTCGGTGACGTCCGGCGATTCCCCTCCGGACGCCACTTCGCTTCCTACATCGGCCTCACCCCGCGCGAGTCATCCTCCGGGTTCAAGCGCCGCCTCGGCCACGTCTCCAAGCGGGGCAACACCTATCTCCGCATGCTCCTCACCCACGGCGCCCGCTCGGTGCTCAACGCGGCCCGTCGTACCAAGGAGCCCGATTCGCTCCAGGTCTGGGCCCTCGCCACCCAACTCCGCCGAGGTCACAACGTCGCCACGATCGCCCTCGCCAACCGCCTCGCGCGCATCGCCTGGCGCGTCTGGCGCGACGAGCGCCCCTACGAACGCCGCCTCACGCCCTGAACCACGGAGATCGCTTCATCCACCTCAACGCGAGCTGCACTGAGACATCGGAGGATGGCCCACCGGTCTGACCGGCGTGGGGGCGTGCCGATAACCTGGGTGACCTTTCAGGGTCGCACGCAACGATTGGCTCTCCACGCGCGACTTTCCATCGTGGCCAGGGCGCTGCGCGCGCCCATCAACGGGCCGAAGATACGACTGCAGTCGACCTCGCCGTCTTCCAGTTCTTGCGCTCGGGGGAGGAGTCCAGATACGGGCCGAAGATACGACTGCAGTTGACCTCGCCGTCTTCCAGTTCTTGCGCTCGGGGGAGGAGTCCAGATACGCCTGGTTAGGTAGCCGACACTTCAGCAATCCTGCCCGGCGCCTTCTCCGTACAGCACTACGCAAACAGCAGAAACAGGAGCACCAGGGCGCCGATGATGATGCAACCCCAGCGATCGGCGTTGGTCTGAAAGTCAGCTTCGGGATTGACGAGCTTGCCGTCAGGCCCTGGCTTCATCTTGATGGCGCTCCACACGAGAAGCGCCACCAGGAAGATCGTTAGCCCGTGCTCGTTCAGGTTGTCACCCAAGTGACCACCTCCCGTGATAGACTCCACGGAAGCCGTCTTGGCGCCATCGCTAGCCTACGTACCGACTCCGCCGAAAGGAAGGCAGGAGGGATTAGCGTTCGTGCCATTCCTGCCCGATGTCCCCGTCACACCACACCGCCCGGAGAATCTGGTGTGACAACTGAACGAACCGAGTATCCTCTGGGTTGAGGAAGCTCTTACCCCCGTGGAACAGGTTGCACCGAACGCCATAGATAGCGTCCAGAAGGTGGGGCCAGTCAAGCGGAATGGCAGATGGGTCGAACGATTCCGTGGGGGAGTGGTCGGTCGCGCAGGACGGACGGTAGTCGCTCGATCGTAGCCCGGCCCGGATTGCCCGGCGCACATAGGGCCGCCTCTGCTCCTCGCCGGACCACGGCGGGATGCCGAGATCGGTCAGCGCTCGGGTCTTTAGCACTGGCCAGAGGCCGCGGAATTGTTCACAGCTGTCTGCGAAATCGACTTCATCCGCGAGCCTCTGCTTGAAAGCACGATTCAACAGTGGATCGCGTCCTGCCGCAGCCACAAGGTAAGAGTCACGTTCCGTGAGGTCGCGGTTCGCAACTACTTCGCCCAACCAAGCGTTGAACGTGACCCAAAGGTAGATCAGGGACTCGAAGTGCCTGCCCTTCTCCGCGGACGCCCGTGAGCGCCTTAACCAAGGGTCCGCCACGACCAAGTACTCCTGCCGTCGCAGAAGTGCGCGGTCGAGCAGGTCCGGACGCCCATCAACAGGCTTCGCCAAGCCCGGGCACGTGGCGGGACGACCGACGCCTCCCACCGTGGGGGGTCGATGTTCCTGCTGGGTCCGTTCCCGTTTCAATGACACCTCCGGCGATGCGTGACCCCCGTGCCGAGCGGCTACCTAACGACTTTGGCGTTGTGCTGCGCGCGCAACATGCCTACCCGGAGCGCGAGCCGCCAGGCGAGTGCTCAGGAGCCCGCAGCTTACCGTGCAGTACGAACGCCTGGTTAGATGGCATCCCGTTGCGCCACACTCCTACTGGCCGGAGGCTACAGCAAACCGCTCAAGAAGAGCCCCAACCTTGCCAGCGGCATCCGGTGAGACCCCAAAGAGAGCATACACTTCATCATCCATTTGTCGCTCAAGCGCATCACGGCGCCGTCCAATTACCTCAGACCCCCCTTCCAAACGCACTTCGTGAGCGCTGGCGGCCAGCCGTGACGCCTCGCGTGCCAACGAGTCCAGCTCCACCAACCGGTGCCTGCCCGCCTGCGCGAGCTCCTTAGGTATGACAGGGAGCTCCTTGAGGTATGTTCCTTTGATCTTCGGGAACGTCTTGCGCTGATCGTAAAAGCGGTCAATCCAGTATGCCCGCAGGAGGCTGGAGTTCAAGATCGCAAGCAGCGAGTACTCCGTCATGATTTCCCCGTACAAGGAGACCATGAAGACCGTGTTGAGGC
>JAUYEF010000358.1 GCA_030691635.1 Bacillota bacterium | reverse complement strand
CAGGCTCGCCCTGACGCGCGCGACTCAGATCGTGTTGAAGACTGTGCTGGCCATCATCGGCGTCTCGGCTCCGGAGTCAATGTAGGGGAGGCCACCGACGTGTAAGTGCGTTGGTCTCCACAGACCAGTCACACGCGGACTCCTGGTCCCCTCGGACCACCGCCCGGCTGACTACTGGTCCCACAGCACCAACGTGTAAGTGCGTTGATCTCTACGGTCCAGTCGCACGCGGGTACCTGGTGCCCACGGACGAGCCCCCGGCCGACTACTGGTCCCAGAGCACCAACGTGTAAGTGCGTTGATCTCTACGGACCAGTCGCACGCGGGCACCTGGTCCCCACGGACCACCCCCCGGCTGACTACTGGTCCCACAGCACCAACGCAGTCCCGGAAGACTATCGGCAAGTTCCGCGGCCATCGTCCTGGCGACGCTATCCCGTCCCGGGCCGTCCGCCCCGCACCGTCTCCCGCCGTATCCGTCCGCAGCCTGGGCAGTTATGCCTCTTGCCGCACAGCCAGCGTGTGGTAGAGCTCTGGCCGGCGCCTCTTCATCGCCGGCTTGAGCCTGACTATCGACGCCGGCGTGCAGTCGAACGCCGCCCAGGCGACATCCCCGGTGCCCAGCCCAGCGTCCAGACCGAGGTTCGTCTCAGATGGTGTGACACCGGCTTCAGCGGCTGAGACGAGCAAGGGCGCCCGGTCCAGTTGCGCGACTGCCACGTGCACATTGAAGGCCCTGGCCCGCTCCCTGATCATCATGCTCACCGGCCCGGCCGGCGACCTGATCCCCGCAACCACAATATCCGCACCCATCTGCGCTAAACACGCCAGTGTCTCGGGGTAGAATAGGTCGGCGCCCACGGCCAGTCCAACCCGGCCCCATGCGGTATCGAGCACTCTGAAAGATTCCCCCGCCGCGACACGGCCTCGCTCTGCCGCCAAATTGGCAGGGCCCCCGGCCCCGACGCTGGCTCGCTCTGTCGCCACGCCGGCCTGATCCGCAGGCGCGAGGCTGGTCTGCTCGCGCGGCGCCACGCTATCTTGGTCTCCAAGAGAGCCCTGTTCCGCGGGCGGGACGTGGACCTGCCTGTACAAACATGCCGTTCCATCCGGCGCCACGAAGGCGAAGACATTGAAGACCGGCCCGGCTCCTTTTTCCAGGAACCCAAAGCCTAGCGCGCAGTTCATGTCCACCGTAGCCTGCCTGCTCCATGCGAGAGCCTCATCCACTGTGACTGCCGCCACCCGGCCCAACTCATCGACCAGGCACTTTTCCGGGAAGACGATAACGTCCGGCTTACCCTTTTCGGCCAGCGCGAACCTCTGCCACACGCGTCCTGCCGCGTTGCGGAGCTGGCTGGACGTCCCGGCGTAGGACACCGCAGCGATGCTCGGTTTGCCGCCCGCGCCCAGGCCATAGACTTCCGAAGAAGCCCACGCATAAGGGCTCAGCACGAGCGCGTAGTAGGCTTCCGGACGCCGCGAGGGCACGGGCGCCCCGTATCCCAAGTGGTCCCGGCCGCAGAGCGACGTATCGAGTTCACTGATCACGACCCCCGCCTCATCGCCCAGCGACACAAGCACCTTGCCGTCCGGCGCCAGGACCGCGCTTCCCCCGCTGAACCGCGTGCCTCGCTCGAACCCGGTCCGGTTGGCCGCCAGCAGGTAGACGCTGTTTTCCACCGCGCGGACGCTCCACTGTTCAGCAGGCGCCGGCTGTCGCGAATTGAGCGGAAAGGCAATGATCTGCGCCCCCGCCACCGAAAGCATCCGCGCCACCTCGAAGTAGCTCACATCCATGCAGACCATGATGCCGACCCGCCCGAAAGGCAGGTTATACACCGGGAAGCCCATGTCCCCATCGACCGCCCAGCGCGTATCGGCGAAGAAGGGGTGCGTCTTGCGGTACTTGCCCACATACCCGTCCGGCCCGGCAAGCACAGCGGTGTTGTAGAGGAAACCGCTGGACGCATCGACCTCCAGCAGGCCGGCCACGATATAGATGGACCGCTCCCTGCACAGCGACGCAAGCCTCTCCGTGCACGGGCCCGGCACAGGCTCAGCGCACGGCAAAGCCTCAGCGCGATCGCGGAAGAGATACCCGGTCGTAGCCATCTCCGGCAATACCACCAGGCGAGCGCCGCGCGAAGCCGCCTCAGTAACCAGCGACCTGATCACCAGCATGTTCTCATCGACCCTGCCGAGACTCGCGTCAAACTGCGCCACAGCTACCTTGACTTTCACCTGGCCACCCCCGTATATGTCGGCCAGATGCTGGCCCTCGGCCGGATGCTGGCCCTCGGCCAGATGCTGGCCCCCGGCCACATGCTGGCCTCCTGCCCTATGCCGCCCGCGCTATGTGAGCGCCGTCGCCCACGGCCTTACGCGAAGAACTGCCTCATACGTTCAGGGCCCCTGTCCTGGCCCGCCGCAGCGAGCGCAAGCATCAGGCGCAGCCGCGCCTTGAGCCCGGTCATCTCCCCACCGTTTATGCAGCCGAACTGGTCCTCTAGCCTGCCGATCTCGACCGGCCCGGCCTGGCACCGGGTAACCATCACGACGGGCACACCGGCTTTGCGACATTCATCAAGTCCCGGGAGGATGCCTCGCGGCACATTGCCCTTGCCCATCACCTCGACGACCACGCCTCGCGCGCCCCCCGCAACGCAGGCCTTGATCAGCCGGTCGTCGGCGCCGGAGTAGAGTCTGACAAGGTCCACGTCAGTGACGATATCATCGGCCGGGACCGGCTTGCGCGGCGACTGGGGCACATAGAACACCGGTTGGCTTCCATGCACCTCACCCGCCCGGCCCTGAGCCGGGCTGCCAAAAGCCCTCGGGTTCGACGAGTGAACCTTCGCGACGAACCGGCCCAGATGGATTTCGTCGTTGAGCACCAGCATGGCGCCGCGTGACCGGGCTTGAGGCGAGGCTGCCACCTGCACTGCCTCGAGCAAGTTCCTGGCGCCGTCCGTGCCGACCTCTTCAGCGGTACGCATTGCGCCGGTGATCACGACCGGCTTTGGCCCCGGCACGACCATGTCAAGCATGTACACCGTTTCTTCCATCGTGTCCGTGCCGTGCGTAATGACCACGCCGTCAACGTCGCCGCTCAGCACCTCGCCGGCGCGCTTGCCCAGGTTGAACATCATCCTCGGGGTCATCTGGCTCGACGCCACGACACAAAATTCCTCGTGCACGATTTCTGCCGCCTCATGCAGTCCTGGGACAGTGCCCAGCACTTCATCCCCGTGCGCCATCCGCCCCGCGCCAGGGCGCGAAGCGATCGTGCCGCCTGTCGTCAAGATCGTAACTTTCGCCATATGAATCATCCTCCTGTTCGGAAAGCGGGCCATCAAGTTTGGGAAGCGGGCCATCAAGTTCGGGAACGAGGCTATCAAATCGGAGCACCTGGGTCATCAAATCTGCACGACAGACATGTTGCCGCTGTTGATGGACTTCTTTTTTGGGCGGATGACTCCTTTATCGAGAAAGGCGCGGGAAACAGTCAAGATGCCAGCGAACTATGTGCGCTGGGCACCGATATTTCCACTTTCCGAACGGCCCCAACCGCGTTATATTAGTGACTAAGTGATAGCAGGCTATCACCACACAAAGGATGTGGGAACAAGTTGACAAAGTGCCGGGATGTCAATATCTCGCAGGACGTCCCCCGGGAACTGTGGCGTGACTGGAAGTGGCAATACGGCCACAGGATCACGAAACTCGAAGATCTGCGCAGGTTCGCACCACTGCTCCCAGGTGAACACCAGGGTGTCGCACGGTGCCTTGAGGCGCTCCGGATGGCGATCACCCCGTACTACGCGTCGCTTATCGACCCTGACGACCCGAACTGCCCGATCAGGCGCCAGTCCATACCCACGGGGCAGGAACTCGTGCGTAGCGCCGCCGATATGGACGACCCGCTCCACGAAGACGTGGACTCGCCCGTTGAAGGCCTGACGCACCGGTATCCAGACAGGGTGCTGTTGCTGGTCACTGACCAGTGCGCCAACTATTGCCGCCACTGCACGAGGCGGCGCATCGTTGGAGTCAACGACCGGCCCGCCCCCAAAGAGCGGATCGAGAAGGCCATCGCCTACATCAAGCGCACGCCCGAGGTGCGCGATGTGCTGATTTCCGGCGGCGACCCGCTCACGCTGCCCGACGATAGACTTGAGTGGATCATACAGGGAATCCGGCAAATACCTCATGTCGAGGTCATAAGGATAGGAACGCGCGCGCCGGTGGTGCTTCCCTACAGGATAACGGACGACCTCTGTAACATGCTGAGGAAGTACCATCCCCTCTGGGTGAACGTGCACTTCAACCACCCCAAAGAGGTCACGCCGGACGCCGTTGAGGCATGCGGCAAACTGGTCGATGCGGGGATTCCCGTCGGGAACCAGACAGTGCTGCTCCACGGCATAAACGACTGCCCTGTCGTCATGCGCGACTTGATGCAGAAGCTTGTAAAAGCCAGAGTGAGACCATACTATATCTACCAGTGCGATCTGAGCTGGGGCCTCGAGCACTTCAGAGCGCCAGTCAGGAAGGGCATAGAGATAATCGAGACGCTGCGCGGCCACATATCAGGTTTCGCGGTACCGACCTTCGTCGTGGACGCACCAGGGGGCGGGGGCAAGATACCCATAATGCCCCAGTACCTGATCTCAATGACCGATAAGAAAGTCGTGATGCGGAACTACGAGGGCGTCATCAGCGTGTACACCGAGCCGGACCGTGCTCCAGACGCGCTGCCCTGCCCGGTGTGCGGCACCGATCACAAGAGCCTGGCGGTCGGGCTGGGCCGGTTGTTCTACGGCGGCGAGATCAGCCTGGAGCCAGCCGGGGTCGAACGTGCTAAGCGCGAAAAGCGAGCGCAGAAACCGCGCTCCGTGCCTTGCGAGCCGGTGGAGTAAGGGCCGGCGCCGTTGCGCAGGCGCTGGCGTCGGAGGCCCTGAAAAACATGGCCTCGCGGCATTGAAACGCAGCGGCTATCTGGTAGAATATCTAAAGAACAGAGACTCTGGTGGTAGTTTCTGCCGGGGGTGCTAGATTGGAGAACCCTGCACCAGCCAAGAAGACACGCATCGGTTCCATGCCCGACCTGGTCTACAACACTCTGAAGCAGAGCGGGGCGGCGATGCATCACAAGGACATTTCGGACCAGGTGATCCGGGTTTTCGCCCCAAGCCCTGACGCCGCACCCAAGATCCTGGCGCGACTTCACACCGAGATAAATCTCGACAACCGCTTCTACCACATGGGCAACGGGATGTGGGGCTTGAGGGAGTGGGCGCCCAGGCGGTCCATGCACCAGAGGCAAGCAGCCTCTTGGGCCGCGACAGCTCCGAGGAACCGGCGGACAGACCTCTTCAGGGCGGAAGAAGAGGGCGACGAGGTCAAGACGGACGAAGAAGAAGAGTGGCCCAAAGAAGAAGAAGACGAAAGCGAGAGACCGGAGGCCTGAGAGCCTCCGGCATCCGCTTTTGGGAGAGCATTTTCGTGAGGGGGCTCGGTCAAGTGAAAATCCGTTGGCTCGGCCATGCGTGTTTCCTCCTGACGTCACCCAAGGGCACACGGATAGTGACGGACCCCTACGATGAAGGCACCGGCTATGTCATTCCTGCTGTTGAGGCCGACTATGTGACCGTCAGCCATTCGCACTTCGACCATGCCACCGTATCCGCCGTCCAGGGCGACCCGCAGGTCATCTCAGGCCGCGGCGACTTCTCTCTGGACGACGTGACCGCCCACGGCACCGGCACCTGGCATGACGAAGTGGGCGGCGAGCGCAGGGGCCCCAACACCGTCTATGTCTTTGATGTGGGGGGTATCAGGGTGTGCCACCTGGGGGACCTGGGACACCTCCTGAACGCCCAGCAGAAGGCCGAAATCGGCAAGGTAGACGTGCTCCTGGTGCCCACAGGGGGGACGTACACCATCGACGCCCAGAAGGCCTGGCAAGTCTGCCAGCAGCTGAACCCCCATGTCGTCATACCGATGCATTACCGGACCGATGCGCTCGCTTTTCCGCTGGACAAGCTCTCCAGCTTCATCGCCGAGGCCGGAGGCTGCAATCGTATCGGGGCCACCACGGTTGAACTGGACAAGTCGGACGTGAGCAGGCATATGAAAGCGGTCTATGTGCTCGACTACAGGTAGTTAACCCGCAGGCTTCCTGTTCGCGGGCTGGGGCCATACTAGAGACTAACGGCACGGCCCGGCGAGTTTCCATCCAGACCCACGTTATAGATACTTTTATTGCCGGAGGGGTTTCATGTGGCAAAGTTCATCTTTGTGACTGGGGGCGTCGTGTCGGGCCTCGGAAAAGGAATCGCAGCCGCCTCAATGGGTAGATTGCTGAAAAGCAGGGGATGCACGGTTACAGCTCTCAAATTCGACCCGTACGTGAACGTCGACGCCGGGACCATGAGCCCTCTCCAGCACGGCGAGGTGTTCGTCACCGAGGACGGCGCGGAAACCGACCTCGACCTGGGCCACTACGAAAGGTTCATAGACACCCACCTGGGCAAGCACAATAACGTCACCACGGGCCAGATCTACAACTCCGTCATCACCAAAGAGCGCCGCGGCGACTTCCTTGGCAGTACTGTCCAGGTCATCCCTCACGTCACGAACGAGATCAAGGAGCGCATACACCGTGTGGTCCGCGAAAGCGGTTGCGACGTGGTCATAGCGGAGATCGGGGGCACGGTCGGCGACATTGAAGGCCTGCCTTACCTCGAAGCCATCCGCCAGTTCAAGAACGACGTCGGCCGCGACGACGTCCTCTATTGCCACGTCACGCTGGTCCCATACCTTGAGAAGACCGGTGAGCAGAAGACCAAGCCCACCCAGCACAGCGTGCGCGAGCTGCGGAGCATCGGTATCCAGCCCGACATCATCATCGCGCGCACAGAGCGGCCCATGTCCCCCGATATGCGCAACAAGATAGCACTGTTCTGCGACACTGCGCCGGAGGGCGTCATCCAGAACCTCGACGCCTCAAGCATCTACGAAGTGCCGCTGCTCCTTGAGCGGGAAGGCCTCGGCCACCTCATCGTGCGGCGCCTCAGGCTCTCGTGCAATGTCCCCGACCTGGGAGAATGGGAGGGCGTCGTCAGCAAGATAAAGTGGCCCAAGAGGAAAGTGACCATCGCGTTGGTCGGCAAGTACGTGGCGCTTCACGATGCGTACCTGAGCGTGGCCGAGTCGCTCCACCACGGCGGCATCGCCAACGACGCCGAAGTCGATGTGAAGTGGGTCCACTCTGAGATGATCGAGCGGCGGGGACCCGAAGAGTTCCTGTCCGATGTGGACGGAGTGCTGGCTCCGGGCGCGTTTGGGTACCGCGGGATCGAAGGCAAGATCCTGGCGGTCCAGTATACGCGGGAAAGGCGCATACCCACCCTCGGACTATGCATGGGGATGCAGTGTATGGTCATAGAGTTTGCCAGGAACGTGCTCGGAGCGCAGGGTGCGAACAGCACCGAGTTCGAGGTGGACACGCCTCACCCGATCATCGACCTTATGCCAGAACAGAAGAATATCGAGAATATGGGAGGAACAATGCGCCTTGGCGCCTATCCTTGCAGGATAGAGCCCGGAACGCGCGCCGCGGAGATCTACGGCCAGGAGATGGTCCAGGAGAGGCACCGTCACCGGTTCGAGGTGAACAACGCCTACAGGGACCAGCTCGCCAGTGGTGGGTTGATCCCCAGCGGCATCTGGCCGAGAGGCGACCTGGTAGAGATGGTTGAACTCGAAGGCCACCCATTCTACATCGGCACACAGTTCCATCCCGAGTTCAAGTCCAGGCCGAACCGCCCGCACCCGCTTTTCCGGGAATTCGTGAAAGCGTCCCTCGAGTACAGGCAGCAGTCGGGACGCACTTAGGAGGGAGCGTTTGGACCCCACGCGTAAGAGGATTCTGGTCTATGTGCTGGCGGGCGCGGTAGTCCTGTCGATGCTCTACGGGCTGACCGCATCACCCGGGAACGACAGCGGCCTGGCCACCGGAGCCGGCGGCGATTCCATCGGCATCATCTACATCGAAGGCGCGATCGCCGGTGGCCACTCCAGTTCGAGCCTTTACGGCACGACGCTCGGCTCGGACAACATCCTTGCGCTGATCCGAGAAGCCGAAAAGGACCCGAGCATCAGGGCCCTTGTGCTGCGGATCAATAGCCCGGGCGGCACCGTCGCCGCGGCCGACGACATAGCGGTCCAGCTCCAGAAGTTCCGCCGGACCGGGCGGACGGTGCTGACTTCGATGTCCGATGTTGCTGCATCCGGCGCCTACTGGGTCGCGGCCAACACCGACAAGATATGGGCATCGCAGGGCACCATGACCGGGAGCATCGGCGTGATCTGGGAAATCGCCAGGCTGGAAGGCCTGTACAAGAAGCTCGGGATCGAGTTCGAAGTGATCAAGAGCGGCCCCTACAAGGACATGGGCTCACCTGCGCGCGGCCTCCAGGAAGAAGAGCGCAAGATACTGCAGGCGATGGTCGACGATACATACGACCAGTTCATCACCACAATCCTCGGGGGCAGGAAGATCTCCCGCGAAGACTTGCTCAAGATAGCGGATGGCAGAGTGCTCACCGGACGACAGGCCAAGCAGGCCGGCCTGGTCGACGAGCTCGGCAACATGTACGACGCGATCAACGACGCCGCAAAGATGGCCGGCCTGACGACTTTCCGCATCCGGGAGCTCGGCCGGCTCAGCCCGCTCGAACGCCTGATGAACAGGCTCGGGGAAGTGTCGTCCGCCCTCCCCGGCGCCGGCGAAGTGACCGGCAACAGAGTGCTCGATATGGTCTGGTTGCTCCGGCAGATACTGATGATGCCGGGCGAATCCCTGGTCAGATAGCCTGCATTTTGCGGGACGCCCCCTGTGGGGCGCGCCGCTTTTGTCTCAAGACTATTGAAAGAAGAGGGAGCATTCATGGAGAAGCAACCTGACCAGGTCCCGCAGCCGGAGGAGACGCTGCAACCGGAGGCCGTGAAGCCGGCGGGCGAGGTCGCCCCGCCCGGTGAGGTCGCGCCGCAGCCGGACGAAGGAGCGAAGCAGGGCGAAACCGCCGCGCCCGCTGGGGCGCCGGAGCCTGCCCGCGCGGAGCCGGTCGACGTCATATACGGCATCATAGCAAGGCCGCTTGAGACGCTGAAGGCGCTGGCCGAGAAGCCACGGCCCTGGTTGGGCATACTGGCTTATGCGCTGGTGACAATTGTGTCTGGGTCCCAATCTGTGTTGCAGCTCCGACAGCTGGGCGTCGCAGCTACGAGGAGCATCGGCGGGATCGTTTTCGCGACCTTGCTCTCAGGGTTGGCGGCATGGTTCATGGCGGTCGGCGTGATGCACTTGGCGGGCGAGGTGCTTGGGGGCAAAGGCTCAGTCCTTGGCCTGATAACCGTGCTCGGCGTCGCTGCGATACCGGGAGTCCTGCTTGTGCCGCTGCGCGTCGCCGCGCGTCTCACCGGGTCGACGTTCGTATCAGCGCTTGGCTCCTTGGCGATAGTAATCTGGATGCTTGTCCTCCAG
>JAUYEF010000347.1 GCA_030691635.1 Bacillota bacterium | reverse complement strand
CGATGGAGAGCATGACCAGAGACGCCCGGTACTGCAGCTGGCTCTGGAAGGAGAGGCTGACGAATCTCAGGTAGAGGCGTACCGGGTCGAACAACTCAGCAAGTCCTGTGTCCATGCCCTCATCCCCCCTGCACTATGACGCGTTTCAAGCCTCTAAAGATCAGGTGCCGCCCAAAGACGACCAGCGCAGCTGTCCACCCGAGCTGGTGCGCAAGCCACGGAAGCGCGGACGCCGGGGCCAGGTTTCCGGTATAAAACCGGAATGGTGTGTCCATCACGCCCCCAAAGGGCAGGAACCGCAGCACTGGCTGCACCCAGTCAGGGAAGAAGGAAAGCGGTATCACAAGACCCGAGAGCAGGGTGACAACAGGCGGCAGCATTCGCACAAGGCCTTCTCCCGAAATGGTCCAGAGGAGGGCGATACTGAACAGATTCGTTATTGCCGCCGAAAGTACCACCGCGCCGGCAGTGGACACGAGCCAGGCCACGCCATGGGCCGCCGAGGCCGGCTGCAGCAGGCGGTACTCTGGTGGCATGAGAAGGCCGGCGGCAAGGAATATGGGGATGGCCCTGGTGATGGTGGGAGCCGTGCGAAGAGCGACGGTCCGGCCAAACCACAGGTTGTACAGGTCTAGCGGACGGCACAGCTCGTAAGCGACGTTTCCCGTGCGGACCAGGTCCTGGACTTCCTTGTCTCCATTCCAGGGCAGCATACCGAGCATGGCCTGCCCGAGCCATACATAGGTCACCGTCTGCGCAAAGGTCATCGGCTGCGACGCGGCGCTTGAGCGGAAAAAGGCGTCGAGAATCATGACGCGCACTACGCCGAAGAAGAACTGCGTGCCGATCCCGGCGATGGCAGCCACCCGGTACTGCAGCAGCAGTAGGAACCGGAGGCGGACGACAGAGAGGTATGCTCTCATATGTTCCACTCCCCGTAGAGCCGGGCGACGATCTCCTCGATCGGCGGGTTTTCCACGAAGAAGTCCCTGACGGTGAACTGGCTGGACAGACGGGCGATCAGGTCCGACGGCGCTATCTGTTCGGGGTCGAAGTACAGGCACAGCCGGTTCCCGTCGTGCTTTGCGATGCGCACGCCAGGGATGTCTATCTCCTGACCGTTGGTCAGGAGTTCGGCGATCAGCCTTCTCTCGCTGGTCACCTGGCTTCGGAGTTGTTCCAGCGAGCCGTCGAGCAAGATGTGGCCCTTGCCTATAAGCACAACCCGCTGGCACAGCGCCTCTATGTCATTGAGGTCGTGAGTCGTGAGGATCATGGTTATGCCCTTCTCGCGGTTCAGGTCTTTGATGAACTCCCGCACCGCGAGCTTCGAAGGCGCGTCCAGGCCGATTGTCGGCTCGTCCAAGAACAGGATGGATGGCGTATGGAGCAGCGAGGCCGCCAGGTCACAGCGCATCCGCTGTCCAAGGCTCAGTTGCCGGACCGGGACCTCAAGGAGATCCGCCAGCCGGAGCCGGTCAACCAGTTCGTCGCGCGTCTTCCGGTAGTCCTCCGGGGATATCCGGTAGATATCCTTGAGGAGTTCAAACGAATCGATGACCGGCAGGTCCCACCATAGCTGGCAGCGCTGGCCGAAGACCACTCCGATGCGCCGCACGTGGGGCACCCGGGCCCTCCAGGGCACCAGGCCCATGACCTCGCACCGGCCCGAGTCGGGTACCAGGATCCCGCTGAGCACCTTCACGGTCGTGGATTTCCCGGCACCGTTGGGGCCAATGTAGCCCACGAGTTCGCCGTGCTCGAGCGAGAATGAGATGCCGTCGAGCGCCCGTACCGTGGTGTACTCTCGGTGGACAACGCCCTTCATGGCATTCCACAGGCCTGCCTGCCTCTTCCCGACCTTGAATGTCTTGACCAGATTCTCGACAGTGATCTGAGGCATGGAGTCCTCCTGGGAAGATCGTCTTAGGGGTCCAAAGCTGGGGATTTGCGTGGTGGTGCCTGTCGCGGCTCCAACTATCATGGCTCCGGCTGTTGTGACTCGGTTGTTGTGGTTCTCATCAACGGGCCTGGTTCTGGGCCGCCCACCATTATTACCTTTGGCATTCCTCGCGTGTCAATAGACAAATCGTAGCAGCACGATGCGGCGCGTGGCGCAGGTTTGGCGACGCGGGCCACCAGCGGGAGACCATCTCGAGCACCAATTGTTCGATCCCCGCCGAACATGCCTGTCTGTGCCAGGGTATTGTTCGCCCCTACTGGCTGGGCAAACCTGCACTGGGATGTCTCGCGTCACGCCGGATTGGCACGTCTGGGCTCCGGTCTCGATGGGTTTGAGTGATACCAACTCACTTGATGGCTGTCTGGCATCTGACAGTACATGAAGTCCCTGCTCGGAGCCCGAACATTAATCGCGTTCAGACCACTATTGTTCGGCACGGATCGAACGCTTGTGATGCTCCGCAGGTATCTTGACCACGGGCTGCCGGATGGCCTGGATGGGGGTTACCGGGTCATCCTTGATAACGAATCACTGCGAACCTGCCTGCCCCATCGTACCACGCGTTCAACGTTACGCGGCCTACCAGGGACGCCTTCTTGCAGACCGCATACGATTTCTGGTTTGAAGTGCTCGGGCTCGCCAAGTATCTCAAGCGCAACGACCTCTACTTCGCAAAGACGATCCAGCTCCGTTATGTAAACCATCTGGTCCTCAGGACCATAGTCTGGCACACATAGGCAAAGCACAACTGGGACCGGCCGACGCACTCGTTGGAGAAGAGTATCCACGCTTGGGTCGATGATGAAATCAAGGACGAACTGCCAAAGCCCTTTTCAGGACACGATCTTGAGGAGAGCTGGCGAAGCCTATTCGCCGTGGCGGAATTCTACAGCGGGCTGAGCAGGGGTTTCGCGACCTCGCTCGATTACCCCTACCCCGGGACTGTCGAGGAGAACGTGATGCGGTATGTGACGGAGATGCGGGACATATGAGAGACCTTGACACGTGCAAGCACACGTGTTAGTCTGGGTCGGCGGGGCTAGTGGGTGCAGGTGATGCGTGAAATCATATTCCTCCCGAGAGGTTATCAGGATGTTGTTGGATGATGGCTGGTATCTCGATGAGGCTACGGGTAGCCATCATCAGTTCAAGCACCCGGTTAAACAGGGCAAAGTAACCGTTCCTCACCCGAGGAGACATCTACAGGTGAAGACCCTACTTAGTATCCTGCGCCAGTCGGGCCTGAAGGGCAGGAACCCCGAAGAAGGAGGCGAGGGAAACGGATAGGGATCGGTACGTGTATCCAGCTGTTCTCCACTACGGGGAAGATGGAATTTCCGTTGAGTTCCCCGACTTCCCGGGTTGCGTGAGCGAGGGTGACTCCGAGGGCGAGGCATTGGCGATGGCCAGGGATGCGTTGGCGCTACGCATATTCACGATGGAACGTGATGGCGAGCTCATCCCGGAACCCACCAGTGTCAGGCGAATACCTGTTCAACCTGATCAGGCGACTGCCCTGATTGAGGTCTGGATGCGGCCATTTCGTGATGCCATGAGAGAGCGGGCCGTGAAGAAGACCGTAACACTGCCCAAGTGGCTTAACGACTTGGCCGAGACAGAAAGAGTCAATTTCTCACAGATCTTGCAGCGTGGGCTGAAGGAATACCTTGGGGTTTTTGAGTCTGGAGCGGCATATGCGACACGTGAGCCGGCCGTCTCGCCCCATGTCACGCGCAAGCGCAAGTAGCCATGTTCCATACCAAGGGGTGGCTTGCCGGCCGCCCCCGTAACCTGCTATCCGCGCCTAACCTACTGGTTATCGTCCGAC
>JAUYEF010000108.1 GCA_030691635.1 Bacillota bacterium | reverse complement strand
AGAATCTCTGCCCGGACGTAGGCCCTGGGGTTTGCACAGGGGATGCCCCGCAGCGCACTCTCCTCTCGGTAGTAGTCCTTGCCTCCGATATGCTGGGCCCACAACTTCTCGCCGCAGTGTATGCACCTAAGAAGCCCTTTCAGCAGGTAGGTGCGATACCTCTGTGCGAACGTAGATGGCCCCCTGTAATGTTCCCGCCGTACCTGCTGCACCTTGTCAAGGGATTCTCTGGTCACTATAGCTTCGTGTCTGCCCTCGAGCGTTCGCTGCTTATGTTTCACAAAGCCGAGGTAAAAGACGTTTCTCAGCATGTCCTTCACGGTATCCTTGCTCCATAGGTACTCCCGCCCTTTTCTGTTCTTCCTGTGCGCTCGTGGGCGAAACGCCGATTGGTTCAGCCAGGTGGCGACTTGCTGGTAGGTATAGCCTCCAGAGCCGTACATCTCGAAGGCGCGTCTGACCAACTGAGCCTCCTCTTGCACTACCACTAGAGCGTCCCCCCTTGCTTCATACCCGAATGGTACTGGTCCATTCCACAGCCCCTTCTCTGCTCTTCTCCGCTTTGCCTCGGTGATTTTCACGGATAGGTCTACGCTGTACCACTCAGCTATGACCTCGTTCATCCCCTCCACGATGATGCCTGTGGGGGTCCCCTCCTCCACAGGCTCCGTCACAGAGACGACGCGCACTCCTACCTCTTTGAGCAACTGCTTGTACATCGTGGCGTGCATACGGTTCCTGGCAAAACGGTCTCCACGGAGAACCATGATGACGTCGAACTTGCCCATCTTGGCGTCAGCTATCATGCGTTTGAATTCAGGCCGGTCGTCCGTGCGGGCGGAGAACCCAGCGTCCACGTATTCGCCGGCTATCGCCCAGCCGCGCTCCCTGGCATACCTACACATGGCGTCGAGTTGCCCCTCAATGCTGGATCCCTGAACCTGCTCTTCCGTGCTCACTCTGGCGTACAGAGCCACCCTCATCAGCTACCTCCTTGTGCCGCTAACTAGCCACTCAGCGTGGACCGTGACCTCAGTACACGCGAAAACGGATTGGTCCTCGCTCTGCCAATGCACGCTGGCGTCGAAGGGTCGCGTCACGGCCGCGGGTGCAACCTTGATAAACTGGCGCCGCGCAACCCTCGCCATGATTGGAACTGAAGGCTCACACGACTGAGATTTTTATGCCAGGAGAGGATCAGGGCTCGCCGCAGGCAGAAATCACTCGCACCCCGCGCTTCGTGAGCAAGGCCTCAAGCGCGCTGACGTCCCTCTGGCCCCGAGCGAGGCGCGAGCGTCCCAAGACAAGCACCGCGTCGAATGGAGCGACGGCCCCGCCCGTCGCGGCAATTAGTCGCCGAAGCTGCGGTCTTTCGGACGTACAGCCGCCTCGGGCCTCGTCCCGGTACTCGCCGGCTACCTGGTGGCCTTTCGCAACGGCGTAGTCCCGAAGCGAATTCATCTGGCCCGATATAGAATGGTCCACACCCTGTTTCCCCGAGCTTGCTCGGGCGTATAGAGCCACTCTCATCTCCGTTCCTCCTGTGACGTTTGTGAGTGAAGACCGGGTTGGTCTACATGTGCTGGCCCCGTGGGCCCATGCCGCTGGGCGTCTGCTGATCTCGATTGCGCCGCGCCCTATTGCCGTCCGAGGCTCGGTCGGCTAAAGTAGCCGGAGCGGAACCAGGCAACAATGCCTACCGTCAGGGGGATTATACTCCCCCACGAGGGAATTGACAATGGGTGAGCGAGTGAGATGCCTTTCATGCGGCCATACCTGGCAGCTCAGGATTGGCGGGTCAGCAGCAGCCCAGTGTCCGGGGTGCCGCAGGCATCGGGCCATTGATGCGGAGGTCTTCGAGGGTGCCGTTCTGGACCTCGTTCGCCTCCTGAGGAAACCCAGTGCGGATCCTCTAGAAGAGTTTAGCCGCGCCCTGGACCATGCGCGGGCCATCACGCAGGCGACCTTTCCTGACCCGATAGTCGGAGGCCAAGCAGCCTTTGAGGTCGTCCGGGAGGCTGTGGCGAGGCTAGGGTTCCCGCCGCTCCCAAGACCCTAGCTGGGACAGACGAAACAGCGGCGGCCACATTGTATAACGGCGGTTACACCACGATTCCCTACTGGCCACAACAGCCATGCGAACCCACGGTATCCGGCTCTAATGGCAATAATGGGAGCACCTGGCTGGCCCCCCACTCGAAACCCAGCTCTCTCTGCGGCTCTGGGATGTCTGCGAGTGCGCGTCTCCCGTGCCATCATCGGGTAACCTGGCAGGTCCCAGAATGACTACAGGAGTCCTTTGACGCCAATCCGTTGACACGGAGTTACAACGATTGTCACGACCAGGGTGAACAAAGCACCTCGGATCTGCGCGCCTATTATAGCGCGGGACTTGATGCGCTAGAAGCAAGTCCTTTCTGACGCCTCGCCCCCGCACCCACGACCAGCCTCGGATGCAATCTATGGCCTCTGGGGACTCGTTCTCGGGCAGATGGAGAACGAAACCGCGCCCGGTATCAGCCAATTAGCCGGGACCCACTTGACATGCTGACAACACAACATTATAATTGTGTCATGCTGCCAGGGTTCGACGACGAAGGAAGACTGCCCCCAGGGATTCATTGGGCCACATGGCAGGACCTCTGCGGCCGTTTCGGGATCAACGAGTACCGCCGGACACTCTTGGCGGGCTTGAAAGCGGCTCTCGACTCGCTGAAAGCGGCCGGTTGCGAGACCGTCTACCTCGATGGGAGCTTCGTGACAGCGAGAGAGTTCCCTGGTGACTTCGATGCTTGTTGGGACCCAGTCGGCGTTGACCCAAGCCGCCTCGACCCGGTCCTTCTCACGTTCGATAGAGGGCGTGCAACTCAGAAGGCGAGGTTCTTGGGTGAACTCTTCCCGGCCACGACTCGAAGCGGGAACCCGGGGCCCATCTATCTGGAGTTCTTTCAAGTTGACAAGGACACGGGTGGGAGGAAAGGGATCGTCGCTCTGGATCTGCGGAGGCTCTCATGATTAAGAACGAAAGACAATACCGCATCACGAAGGCTCAGGCGGATCGGCTTGCCCGCGCTCTGAACGATATGGAACGCACTCCACTGCCTGATGAGAGCGTACACCCATTGCTTGTAAAGGCCGAGGAAGAGGCCCTGCAGAGTCAGTTGGCCGATCTTCAGGCAGAACTTGCCGAGTATGAAGCCTTGCGGTCCGGCGACCATCCCATCCCTGCTCTTGAATCCTTCGTAGAATTGCCGAAGGCTCTAATCCAGGGAAGGATTGCGAGTGGACTAAGCCAAAAGCAACTTGCGGAACGGCTCGGGATCAAGGAGCAACAGATCCAGAGGTATGAGGCAACGGAGTACGCTTCAGCGAGCCTCTCTCGCGTGAGACAGGTTGTCGAGGCCCTTGGGATGAAACTGAAGGAGGGCGCTCTTCCAAGCCAAGGCATCCCGCTGGTGGCCCTGTTCCAGCGATTGAGGGGGATCGGCATCGACCGTGAGTTCGCCTTAAGAAGGTTGATACCGAGATCGCTCGCCGCGCAGATTGAGACGGACAGCACAACCGATTCCGAGAATCTCGGTTATCGGTTGGCCGCTCACGTGGGGCAGGTCTTTGGCTGGACCCCTTCGGAGCTCTTGGGATCAAGTCCTCTGAAGTTGAAGCCGATTCTAGCAGAAACCGCCCGGTTCAAAACCCCGATTCGAACGGACGAACGGCGTTTGAGCGCGTACACCGTATATGCCCACTATTTGGCCCTCATTGTTGGGCGAACGGCAGAACATAGGGAGCGGCGGCGCATTCCCATCGACCCGTATGAAATGCGAAGAGCGATACTCTCGACGTATGGTACGCTCACCCTCGATCACGTGCTGCGGTACGTTTGGAGCCTCGGCATCCCGGTGATACCGATGAATGACCCTGGGGCGTTTCACGGGGCATGCTTCCGCGAGGGTGGAAGAAACGTGATCGTGGCCAAGCAAAAGACGCCATCCCAGTCGAGGTGGATGTTCGACGTTTTTCATGAGGTGTGGCACGCCTCCCAAGAACCCGAACAAGCCGATCGAACAGTGATTGAAGACGATGACATGTCTTCAGAACGCCGTTCATCGAAGGAAGAGAGGACGGCGAGCCAGTTCGCCGGAGCGGTTCTGCTAGGAAAGAGCCCTCAGAAACTAGCCGAGTTGTGTCTCAACGAGGCCAACCGAGACCTTCGATTCCTCAAATCAGCGGTCGAAAGAGTAGCTGCGAGTGAAGATGTGCCGATTGACTCGTTGGCCAACTATGTCGCCTTCCGACTGTCTCTTGAGGGCGAGAACTGGTGGGGTACTGCATCAAACCTTCAAGAACGTGGGCAGAACCCTTGGCTCATCGCCAGGGATGTTCTGTTGGAGCACGTTGACCTGTCGAGACTCGCTGATCCTGACTTGCGTCTGCTTCAACAGGCTCTCTTGGAGTAGTAGAGGCGGTGTTCGATGGCTCAGGCTGAACCTGATTGGCAAGAGATGGAACCCCTCGGGAAGCTCACCTGCTCAAGCCATGCGTGTGAGCGGGACCTACACTGCTTCCTAAGGCGCCGCCCCCGGGACAAGTCATACCGCAACGGGCGTTGCGTCGCGTGTGACGTGGACCTCATCGATTGGGAAAGGATCGACAAACACGATTTGGGTGATGCCTCGTATACCATTCGAGCTCTTGAACATGAGCTTGTGCGACACGCCTATTGGCACAAACCCCTGGATGACAGAGCTCTGGAGAGGGCCTGGAAAAGGGGATTAGTCGTCCTTCGCCAGGAGGCCGAGAAGCGCATCCACACATCGGTTGGGCCTCCGCGCTCGGAGATCTTTCGCGATGGGACACAGACACCGACGAGCGGCAACGTACTCTACTACGCACAACACGCCACCGCGACGTGCTGCAGGCGGTGCATTGAGGCTTGGCACGGCATCGATAGAAACCGGCGTCTCACTGGGACCGAGGAGTCCTACATGGTTGAGTTGGTGATGTTGTACGTATCTAGAAGGCTACCAGAGCTCACTGCTGACAGTGGTGAGTTGCCGCACCCGCCAAGGTGATCTCCAGAAGTCCCCCGCGGGAGTTGACAGGCGTCCAAGAATGATGAAGTACATAGATACGGATCGCTGGTCAGTTCGCTTCCGGCGAGCGTCTGTTGACTCTCGGAACAGGCGCCTCCTCATCACGAATTTCCGTGGGACTGACCAAGAGGAGGACCTCACAGAGCCAGCGAACTGCAATGGGTTCGGTCGCATCAGGCACTTTCGACGAGGAACTAGCCCAGGTTGGCCTGAAGACCCGCTGCCAATTGACCCCGCGTGCAAGGCTTTGAGGCTTCCTCCCACGGACATGATCCGCGCTCAAGTATTCCAGAATGCAGTCTGCAACTGGCGATGTTGGTACTGCTTCGTGCCTTTTGACCTGCTGTCCGCCAACGAAAAGCACAGTGCCTGGCTATCTCCCGGAGATCTAATCGACATGTATTTGAGCCAGGACGACCGGCCGTTCATCATCGACATTTCCGGAGGGCAACCGGATTTGACTCCAGAGTGGGTGCCATGGATGATGTCGGAGATCCGCGCTCGGGGTCTAGAAAATGACGTGTATCTCTGGTCGGATAACAACCTGAGCAACGACTTCTTCTGGCAGTACCTCGCGGAGGCTGAGCGCAGCTTGGTCGCCACCTACAAGAACTATGGACGAGTGTGTTGCTTCAAAGGCTTCGACGCAGAGTCGTTCTCGT
>JAUYEF010000136.1 GCA_030691635.1 Bacillota bacterium | reverse complement strand
CATCAGTCGGCATGCAGGCGCCAAGCGGCGCATGTCAAGACAACGGCGAGCCACCGTTGTGCAGTCCTAAGGTCCCAAGGTCCAACGTGATCAATTGCTGTCTCAGGGTGACCTGGGGAGGGTCGGGCGGTGACACCTCTTCTCTGGGTCCCGAGTAGGGCTGACCCGTGCGCAGCAGAGCATGGATCAGGCGGACTAGTCTGCGAGCTGTAAGGACTAGGGCACGTTTGTGCTGATGCTTTGTGACCTCGGCATACTTCCTCCGTAGTAGGCGGTGTAGTCGGGCGCATAGCGGCGGACCAGATTGGCCGACTCGGTCACGTGGCGAGGGCGTCGTCATCCGGGAAGCTGCGGACGGTCGCCGATCTCTGCAACGAGGTCGGCGACCAGGACCAGTCCGATACCCGGGACGGTTAGCAGCGGACAGTCGAGACCGCGCATCTGGCGTTCAATGTCATGTTCGGCGGCACGGATTTCACGGACGAGGTCAAGAGGCTCATCCAGGTGGCCGAGCAGAACATGGTCCAGCGTTAGTCCAGGTCAGGTAGTTTCACGCCAAGAGAGACCGCGTCCGGGGGACGGTCTCCTTTTTGCGCTCCTCCAAATACCTGCTCCATATACGGAATTAGGCCTCCAGCCCTAAGAATCTGTGACGGCGGACTGTCCTCCGGCAGTGGCGCAAATCGTGTGATCGAGCCCTTGGTCAGGTTGTAAGCGATGCCGTCGACCAGGTTGAGCTCCAACTCGTCACCTTCGGCCACCAGGTCGAGGATGCTGGGACAGCTGATTGCGACGAGCCCTGCGTTGATGCAGTTTCGGAAAAACAGTCTGGCCACCGACTCCGCGACGACCGCGCCTATTCCCATGGCCTGAAGAACGAGGTGGGCCGGCCTGGAGGAACCGCAGCCGAAGTTCCTACCCCCGACAATTATGTCGCCCGGCCTAACGTGCACGTGCCACCCGGGCCTGATCGCCCGCAGACAATGCGAAACGACTGTCTCCGGGCCCGCTCGTCCCAATTTGATGGGGCCCTGGACGCTGCCTGGAAGTATCAGGTCCGTGCTGAGGTCGTTGCCGAACACCCACACCCTTCCGCGAACACTTCTCATGAATCGCCCCCCGATTCTATGAACCTATGGAACGCGGGTCCACTATCGTGCCCGTAAGGGCGGCAGCAGCCGCTGTGGCCGCACTGGACAGGTATACCTCTGCCTCAGAGCTGCCCACCCGGCCGCGGTAGTTCCTGTTGGAGGTTGACACGCATACATCGCCATCCCCCAGCACACCCAGATGGCAACCGGAGCATGGCCCGCAGGTCGAGTGCGTCACCAGAGCACCGGCCTCAGCCAGGGTCTCCAGCCATCCTTCGCGGAGCGCCTGGAACCAGACTGCCTGAGAAGCAGGACTCACGACCATCCGGACATCAGGATGTATCCTCCGTCCCCGCAAGATCTCCGCCGCCGCGCGGATATCCTCCGACCGGCCATTTGTGCAGGATCCGAGGAAGACCTGATTTACCTTTACGCCACGCTTCTCGATCTCGGAGGCGGTGCACACGTTGCTTGGGGCGTGGGGACATGCAACCATGGGCTGTATCGCGGAAACGTCGATGGCGAGACGTGATGAGTAGGCGCAGTCGTGGTCCGGTGCTGCGGGTTCGTATGGCTCAGCGGTCCTCTCCGTCAGGTATCCGCTCAGTTTGCCATCGTACTCACAAATCGTGGCTTTCGCCCCCGTCTCGATTCCCATATTGCATATAGTCCACCGGCCGTCGATGCTTAAAGCTCGCAGACCCGGGCCGCCAATTTCGAGAGCCTTGTATATAGCGCTGCCGTCGCTCAGCTTGCCCATGAGGGTCAACGCAATGTCCTTGCCGAAGCAGAGTTCGGAGAGCTCCCCCTCAAGGTCAATGCGAATAGTGTGCGGTACCCGTACCCACAGCCTCCCAGTGGCCAGAACGAAAGCTACCTCTCCGCCAACTGGCGTGGCAAAGCAGTTGAACACCCCGCCGCTGGTCGAGTGCGAGTCGCTCATGGCTGAGACAGTGCCCGGCAACATGGCCCCCTGCTCCCCAAAAAGCTGATGGGAGATCCCATGGCGGCCGTACTCGAAGAAATGGCCGACGCCATACTTCCGGACACCTGCGCGGAGCGCATTGTCGTGATTGGCGTGGTGTTGGTCGGGTGGCGGTGCGTAGTGATCGCTTACGCACCACACCGTGTCCGGCCGGGCCAAACGGGTAATTCCGAGCTGACCCAGAGCTTCAAACGCCTGTGGACCCGCGTTGGTCTGATGAACGGTAACCCATATGTACTCGTCAGGACTTACACAACTCCTGCCCGCTGCTCTGGCCAAGATTCGCTCGGCAATGGTCTGGCCCACTTCAGCCTGCCTCCCCAGTTTCCCTGTCCGCCATCCGTGTTCACCAGACCGAATGGCCATTCCTTTCGCGGGTCATCCGGATGATGTCAGGTGCCCGCTGTCGGCTGCCTCGAGGCACGGGCCTACAAAATAAGATGTCTCATACCCGCAGGAAATGATTCGCGTCTCTGGAATCACTCTCACTGAAGTTGGTCGACAGAATACCATCAAGGCTACATGCCGACGTCTGACACCGCTGGGGGGTGATACATGGGCACCGGTAGGGGCCATGGGAGCCATCATTACACCTTTCTTTCTCAATCGTCCCTGCACTCTACATCCTCTGACTATCGCACTCGCTCGCTGCGGTGCAGGCCAGCGGCTCCTGCCGACACCGATGTTCAGAATACTTAGACGTCCACGTGCGAGCATTGACTGGGGGTTGTGCGTGGAGTATTGCTATTAGTCTCGGGGTGCTCCGAGGACCACGAGAGTGAAAGGGGTGTTCTCAGGTTGCTAGTAGCCAACAAGGTAGCAGAACTGACAGGGCTGATTGCGTCTCTTGTCACCATCGGGTATTTGATGTGGCGGGGCAGTAAGTGGACTGAGAAGAGCTTGCCCAAGGTGCGCCCGATCGCAGGCCTCGACGCGATTGAGGACGCCGTCGGCCGAGCCACCGAGATGGGCCGCCCCATACTGGTTGTCCCTGGAACAGGCGATGTAACCGACTCGTTTGCCATGCAGACCATAGCGGGTCTGGCCATCTTGCGCTATACGTCGAGCCTGTGCGCACGGATGGACACGCGAATGCTGGTGAGCATTCAGAAGCCCAACACCTTCGCGATCGCTTCCGAGATCGTCCGCGAGGAGTACAGCAACGCGGGACGCACTGAGATGTTTCAGGAAGATACGGTTCAGTGGCTTTCCCAGGACCAGTTTGCCCACGCCACCGCCACTGTGGGCCTGATGCATCGTGAGAATGTGGCATCAGCGGTGCTGACTGGTTTCTTTCAGGCTGAGTCGCTGATGCTGGGTGAGGCTGCCGGGTCACTCGGCGCCCTGACTATCGGAGGCTGCGGGCGCCTGTCTCAGATTCCGTTCTTCCTTATATGCTGCGACTATTGCCTGATCGGCGAGGAACTCATGGTGGCGGGTGCATACCTTAACAAGACGCCAATGCTGCTCGGCTCCATCCGGGCACAGGACATCATGAAGACCACCCTTCTTGGCTTGACTGTGGCGGGCGTGGTCATGATGACCGTATCCAACAACAACTCGCTGATCAAGCTTCTGAAGCGCTAGGGATGGAGGTGCTGCGTCTATGAAACGTAACCTGCTGCCGACCGTGCTGGGAGGGCTTCTCGGGCTTGTCGTCATTCTGGACGCGTTTGTGAAGCAAGCGACAATCCAGACCATATCAAAGACGGCGATGTCATGGATCGTAACGGTGGCCGGGTTCGCCATGATGCTAGGGGCCATCAACATGATCATGATTCATTCCAAGCGTATTCAGACCAAAACCAAGGACTATGATGAGAGCGTCGTGTTGCTGCTATCACTGACAACGATGATCTTCACCGGAATCTTCCTGGGGTCAACCTCCAAGCTATTCAGATTCCTATTCGACAACGTTCAGCTCCCTATCTCGGCGACCCTCTTCTCGACCATGGTGTTCTGGATAGCCTCGGCTGCCTATCGCACCTTCCGAGCTAAGAATGTCACTGCACTAGTGGTTTTGAGCGCCACATTCCTCACCATACTCGGCAACGCTCCACTGATGGAGGCACTTAACCCGAGCCTGCCGGCGATAGCACAATGGATGATGGGGCCTCCCACAGCAGGTGCGCAGCGCGCAGTCCTGATGTGTGGCGCTATTGGCTCGATTGCGCTCGGACTGCGCGTGCTGCTTGGCATCGAGCGAGGCCATATGAGCGCCGCAGGTTCGGAATAGGGCCTAGAAGGAGGTGTGACGAAGTGAACATCCTTGAGCGTCTCGGTAACCTCGACCGACGCTGGTGGTTTCTTGTCCTCGCCGTCATCGTCGCATTGCCGATTGTCAAGCCCATGGGCCTGCCCACCAGTGTAGGCGATTGGGCGAAACAAACCAAGGAGACACTCGACCTGGTCCAGCCTGGGGACAAGGTCCTGTTCAGCTGCTCGTACAGCGCAGGAGGGGGCCCTGATGTCCACCCGGGGGCACAGGTACTGTTCAAGATCCTCCTCAACAAGGGCGCGAAGGTGATCCTTGTCTCGTTCACCCCTCAGGGAGACTCATTTGCTGAGCAAATCTGCCGTGAGGCGGAGGCTGCAGGTGCAAAGTACGGTACGGATTTCGTAAACCTGGGCTTCATAGCCGGGGCTGAGACCGCCGTGGCGACATACGCCGCAAACCCCAGTGGTGTTTTCAGCAACGACTTCCGCGGCAACCCCGTCAGCGAGCTCCCGGCGTATCAGGGTGTGACTACCGCAGCGGACTTCGGACTGACTGTCCTGGTTTGCACAGGCATGCCCGGCGTCGAGGAGTGGACTCGCCAAATCACCAACCCCTACAAAGTGCCGGCGATCATCTGTGTCAACACCAACGGGGCGACCCGTTCTGTCCCCTATCTCCAGTCCGGCCAGATCCAGGGGCTC
>JAUYEF010000126.1 GCA_030691635.1 Bacillota bacterium | reverse complement strand
CCCCACAACAGAGGCGTTCCCAGCTTCGATCGCTTCCCTGCCGATCTTGATCTTCTGCTCTCGTGAGAATCTCCTGCCCGCCATCTTGGCTCACCGCCCCCTGGATTTACTCTAACAGCACCCCGGGCAAGTTGTCCAAATCGGTTGGGGGGCTAAAGAGGCGACGGCTCAGGGCGGTACAACTTCGAAGCTGGCGACACGTGGGCCAACTTCACCGGGTGCTGCGTCGCAGCCGGATGCAGGCCGATAGGCTGCCCTCCCTGCGTATGACTCGCTGGGCGTCGTCCGTCCACTGGATGGCTCACATGGCCATTCCCCAGGCGCTGTTCACTTCGCTGGGCCTTGTCTCGCTGGTGAAGATCCATGCCATGAAGATGGGTTAGTCTGCGAAGAGCCGTGTACGAGGCCCGTACGCACGGTTCTGTGAGAAGGGGGCCTTTCAGCCCCCTTACTCGATTTGGATTACGATAACGTAGAAAGGCGCACTTGCGCGGGAGTTTGACCGTCTGGCGGAGCTTATTGCCTCGCCGTGCATCGAGGATGAGCTGGTTGCCGAACTGGTGCGCGCGCAAATTGCGTTAGTAGAGATGCGTCGCGACCTAAGGATTAGGTGCTGACTACGGCTTGATAGATGATTCTGTACATCTCTGCGACTGTCTCCGCTTTCTCAATACCTTGCGCTTTTGGAGTGGTCGTACTGTGAGCATGGATACCGCTGCGTTCAATCAGCGCAATCAATATGCTCGCGGCAATTTCCCGTGCATCCGGCGTCATTCCCGTCATGTGTAATATACTCCTTCCATCATTGGTGTTTGCGTCGGATATTGGATTTCAGCGGGTTGCATCACGTATCCTCCTGTCGCCGGAGGACATATCGCCCAATTGTGAGAACATCCCCAACAGAGGTGTTGGGGATGTCTCTCAAACGCATTGGCAGAGTAGTGAAGCATTCTTACTCTGAGTTTCGTAAGTTGAACCCCGGTTTACAGGCTACTGGCGTTCTGTCTGCGTTGGGAATAGCATTCAGCAAACTACTTGCGTTTCTGGGTACCATTCAGACCGCCCTGCTTCAAAAACAGAACCATCGTGATTGGGGGCATTTGTGGCTTGGTCGGCTATTGCCTAGGAAGGGGCATTGAGAAGGCGCTCGATGACGAAAAGATGCGGCCCTCCTTGGTCTTTGGGAAGCCCTGGACAGAACTCTATCACTTGTACTACACGGGGCAGGATGGACAGCGTCACGCTGGCGCAGACTTCTATCTGGCAAGAATTGACATATGGAATACAACCAGCGCACCTGAGGCGGTTGCCTTGAACTGCTTCGTGAAGGCCGAATTCTGGGACGCAGACGCAGAGACAGAAGCACCATTACTTCCTCGCTGGATATATGGCAGATGGGCTGAATACACGCAACCGACGCAATCATATGGCCGGTCTATTGATGATTTGCGCGAGAGGACCATTTTGGCCAACAAGAGACCGAGCATTGTTGATTTCGTCTTAAAATACATGGAGAATGTTGAACTTCCGCTCCAGCTCATGTCTTACGCTGTGTCAAGTATATGACCCCGAAGACTTTCTGCACGTCTCACAAGACCCAGGAGACACGAAGCCCTACCGGCGAGACTCCAGGTACCTTCCCTCACTTTCGACCCCCTTGCAGACGAGCACCATAGGCAGTTCACCATTTCTCCCTGTGGAAGTCCACGATCAACAGTTCCTATGCCGGAATGCGCATGAATGGCTCGTATTCAGAGAAAAGGCGGCCTGCATAAGGCTACCGCCGCCTTGCCGAGGGTCTATGACAGCTGCAGATGCCGAAATTGCGAGTCTCCCGCAACCAGCCGGCATCTGGCGTCTATAACGGCGGGTCTGGGTCTATTATCTCAGTCGGCCTGCCCGGGGGCTGTGGGTCAATAATGGTCGCCGGCGCGTACGCCGGGTTTGTGAGCAGCCGCACATGCCTCAGACCGCGCCCGTCCTTCATCCAGGTAACATCGTCATCTATCCGGTTGACGCCCCAGCCGAATCGCTGCCACACTACCTCATCGTCGATTACCTGGTTGCCGAAACCATCGACCTTGCTCCACGAAACGTCGTCGTCAATCTCTACGGCAGATGAGAAATCGAGCAGGATGCTCCTTGTCTCCGGCACCCATGTCACCATGCCTCCACAAACCTCGGACACGAACCTGAGCGGCAGGTATGTTCGAGAGTCGCTGATGAACGACGCCACCTTCGGGTTGCTGGGGTCTATGTAGATGGTGCTTCCGTTTATGCGAGCGATGCTCCCGTCAATCCAGAGCTCGATGGTCTTCAGTCCCAGCGTTACGGTGACCTTCCGGGTCGTGCCGTTCCAGCCCACCTTGGCGCCCAGTGGCTCAACAACGAAACGAACAGGCATCAGGGTGCGGCTCTCCACGATTATAGGAGGCACGTCCATGTCATACCTGCCGCCATCCACCTGGTAGCTGGTGTTGCCTATCTGGAAACTCATGGTACGGCTCCGGCCAGTCGGCAGTCCAGAGGCTGCGTCGCGCGGCGACATCACCTCATGAGATAGGTTGTTCTGCTCGTTTATCTCGGCGATTGTGCGGGTGGCGTCCGCCATCACCTGCACATCCATCTGGTTCGTGACCACGTAGTTCAGAAGATAGGACGAGAAGCCACCTGCCGCGCCTATGCCGCCAAAGAACGACTCGGTGGGCTTTCCCAGGTCAAAGAAACCAACCTTCTGCCCGTTTATGAACACGTCGGCGACACCGCGGCTGCCCACTGGAAGGTTCACCTTGCCGGTATTTCGTATGATGACAGCCAGCCGGTTGCCAACGCCGGTGGTGATACCTGCCACCACCAGGTCAGGCAGTGAAGTGCCGGGCGGGTCGGGCTGAGGCGACAGACCGATAATCAGCGAGTTGTTCTGCTCGTTCGACTCCGCTATGTTGCCCAGAGTATCGACCACCACCATCACGCTGGTGGCGGATGTCACCTCCCATGAGGTGATGAACGTGCTGGTTCCGGCTGGGAATGTAATGCCACCGCCTGTATTAGATGAGGGAGTGGTGAGCGACACGGTGCCCCTCTTGACCTGGCTGAAGTAGACGTCTGCCATGGCCGCCCAGCCTGTGGCTAACTGGCTCTGCCCGTTGTTGAGCACGATAAACGTGACTTTGTTGCCGGGCGTGAGGCTGATGCTCTGAACCACCAGGTCAGGAAGAACCACGCCGGGGCTGAGCGTTATCGTGCGGCTATTGTTCTGCTCGTTGGATTCAAGAATCCAGTTCTGCGGGTCGACCACAACCATCACAGTGACGGTCTTGAGCACATCCCACGCGGTGACATAGGTGGAAGTGCCGGCCGGCATGGATATCCCACCGCCGGTTGTCGAGGTGGGGGTAGTCAGCGAGATGAAGCCCTTCTTCACCTGGTCAAAGTAGACGTCTGCTGTGGCCGACCATACCTTCGGAAGATAGCCCTTGCCAGAGTTCACCACGGTAATAACCAGTTTGTTCGCGCCGCTCACGGTGATGCTCTGCACAGCGAGGTCAGGCAAGACGGCATCAGCCGCGTTAGCCACGTGAGGGTTGGGGGTCGCAACTACCGATAGGGCGACGAGCACGCTCAGCAGCACTGGCACGAGTCTTCTCACTAGGCTGCCTCCTGTCATGGAATTTCCGGTAACTGGTACCATGCTTATCTAATCGGTTCACGAAGAAATATGGATACTCCTGCTGTTCGAGAATCACAGATGGCAGATGGGCCGTCGGCTCCGAGCGTGGAGACTTGAAAGCAGAAACTACCTCAGTTGGGCCGAACCAGCCGGATTCATGCCAGAACGCCTGTGGCAGGATGTCGTTGACGACTTGGATTGAGGACCGGAGGATGTGGCTCACGATGTAGGCGCAGCACGCGAGCAGCTTGTGCGTGCCGCATCTGCAAACTTCAACACCGAGGTGACGTGTAGCATGAAGGGGGAGCGTGAGTACCCCGACTCTGGCGCGACCACTCACGCAGGACCAGGTTGTCGCTGCGGCAAGCCTGTACCGGTATCGGCGTTTTCTCAAGGTTGTGGCGGTGAGCATAATGCTGGCCATGGACTCCTCCATGAGCCTACTTACTTCGCCGCTGTCACTTTCGAGTCTCGCTGACCACAAACACAATAAGTAGCAGCAGCAATACTGCCAGCCCGATGCTTATCATGCCCACACTTCCTTCAACACCTAGTTGTTCAAGGTCTCAGCCTACAGACAACACCGACAATGTCCTGCCAGTACTGCTCGTTCTCCTCCCGACTTTCCTACCAACCTCATGGCTTGGCGGGGCCCGCTCGACGTGACTCGACCACTCTCATGAGCACGTACGCTATTAGCGCGACAACAAAGAACAGGAGCAGCACACCTGAGACGCCCTGCAGTGTGCCTATGAGGGTCCCGTAGAGCTCAAGCAGCAACCTCTCGCCGGTCAGAGTCAGGACCTCCTGTACCTTGCCGGCAATTACCTGCGGGCTGATGTAACGCTCCAGCTCCCATATTCTGACCCCGCTGGAGACGCCGGCTACGTACATCGCAAAAAGTATGTACCTGACCCAGGCGGAGCTGATGTCTTCAGAGATGATGCGGCTGAGGATGCCGGATATGGAGCTCTTGAAGATACGCGTCAGCACGTGCGAGATGACAAGCGCGATAACCAGGCTGCCGAAAAGCAGCACTACGAACACGGAGTCCACCCCCTGTTACTGCGGCGCCGCGACCAGCCGACATGCCTCAAACGACTCTCGACCAGTTACGCGGCATCTGCACTTCATCTATTCCCATTATACCGGAGCAACTCAAATCAATCAGTGAGTGGCTGACGTCATCCTCATGTGAGGCACCATCAGGGCGCTTTGACTGAATCCCGCTCCAGTGGGATTGCCAGTCATCGATTACCTGACGCCCGGATATCAAGCTGGCAAGTTGCACATCGGGGAAGACATGGAAGTCATCACCCACGGCTCTACGAAGCGTCTCGAAGAAGCAGCGCTCAGCCTTGGTCAGTAGCGGTTGTGTGGCGGCCTTCTCGAGGCAATCTCACTTCGCAGGGCAGGCAGTCTTGAGGAGCGCGCGATTGTGGTGAAAGGAATGTCGTGAGATTCGTCGTCTGCTGGAGATTCCTCCTATCCGATCACATCAAAGAGGATGTTTCAGCCGGTCTGACATGACCCAGGAGCCACGAAACCCGCCCGGCGCGACCTAGATACCTTCCCTCACTTTCGACCTCCTTGCAGACGAGCACCATAGGCAGTTCACCATCCCCCCCTGTGGAAGTCCACGGTGAACAGCTCATGTGCCTCAATAAATGGCCCATAGTCAGGGAAAAGGCGGCGTGCACGAGGCCACCGCCGGCTACACGAGTCGCGATAGTTGTGCCATGCCTGAGAAATAATGATCCCGCAACCAGCTGGTACCCGGCGTCTATGACGGCGGGTCTGGGGCGATTATCTCAGTCGGTTTGGATGGAGGGTCAGGGTCGACGATACCGGTGGGCCCGTAAGACGGGTTTGTGAGCAGCCCCACATGCCTCAGACCCCGCCCGTCTTTCATCCAGGTGACTTCGTCATCTATACGATTCACGCCCCAGATGAATCGCTGCCACATTACCTCATCATCGATTATCTGGTTGCCGAGCGGGTCAACCTTG
>JAUYEF010000232.1 GCA_030691635.1 Bacillota bacterium | reverse complement strand
GGAATCATTCGCGTGGATGACCTTCAGCCGGGGGATTCCCACGGTGTCCGCCATCTCTCTGAACGTCCGGTCGAGGCCCCGCGCCGTCGCGACGTCGTATCCCGCCCCGTATGCGTGGCTTGTGTCAAAGCAGAACCCCAGTCTTTCAGGGTGAGAGCACATCGCAATCGTGTCCGCGACGTAGCCCATGGTCTGACCGATTTCCTTCCCCTGGCCGGCGGTATTCTCCAGCAGCAAGAGCACGCCATCGTCGGGACAGGAGGCGAATATGGAGTCCAGCATCCTGGCCACGATCATCCGAGCATCATCCCGGGCGCTGTGGCCCATGTGAGAGACAACGTACGAAGCTCCCAGCGCTGCGGCCCGGCTCAGGTCGTCTGCGACGATCTGCCTCGTGTACTCGATGGCGGTGGAGTCGTCTGTCGCCAGGTTTATGTAGTAGGGCGCGTGAACGACGGCCGGGTGAATGCCCCCGGAGGCGAGTGTCTCCCTGAACTCCCGCACGTCCTGGTCGTCCAGGGGTTTCGCCTTTCCCCCTCTGGGGCTGCGCGAAAACACCTGGAGCGTCTCACAGCCCAGTTCTAGCGCACGACGGGCGGCCATCTTGAAGCCGCCCGCGATTGATAGGTGACATCCGATCCTTACCATGCTTCCTCCCGGATCCTACCGCGGGCGCTCCCTGTCTCGGAAGTTGCCGCCCCTGTCCTGATCGGAGCGCCTCTGCGGCGCCGGCCTTCCCCTGTCCGGCCTGTCGTGCTGCGGAGCACGTCTCTCGACGCCCTTTTTCTTGAGGTTGATCCGGCCCATCCGGTCTATCTCGGCGACCACGACCTCCATGGCATCCCCAATGTTCGCGACATCTTCGACGCGTCCTATGCGCTCAGAAGACAGGTCCGAGATATGTACCAGGCCTTCTTTGCCCGGGAGAATCTCGACGAACGCGCCGAAGCTGGTGACGCGAGTCACGGTGCCCAGGTAGGTGGCCCCGACTTCGACTTCCTTCGTCAGCGACTCAATCATCTGGACAGCCTTCTTGCAGCCTTCCTCATCTACAGAGGAGATGAAGACGCGACCGCTGTTCTCTATGTCTATCTTGGTGTTGGTCTCCGCGATGATCTTGTTTATCATCTTGCCGCCCGGGCCGATGACATCACGTATCTTGTCCGGGTTGATGTCCATCACGACTATCCTCGGGGCATACGGCGACAGCTCGGGCCGCGGGCTCGAGATCACCTCGGCCATCTTGCCCAGGATGAACATCCTTCCCGTATGCGCCTGCTCCAGCGCCTGGCTCAACACATCCCGGCCGATTCCCTTGACCTTGATGTCCATCTGCAGAGCCGTAACGCCCTTCTCAGTCCCGGCGACCTTGAAGTCCATGTCGCCGAGCTCGTCTTCCATGCCCTGGATGTCCGTCAGGACGGCGAACCTGTCGCCCTCCTTTATCAGGCCCATCGCCACGCCCGCCACAGGCGCCTTCACAGGCACTCCCGCGTCCATGAGCGAGAGGGTGCTTCCGCAGACGCTCGCCATCGAAGTCGAGCCGTTAGACTCGAGCACCTCGGACACGACCCGGACGGTGTACGGGAAGGTCTCGTCAGAGGGCATCACCTGCAACAGCGCTCGCTCCGCGAGCGCGCCGTGCCCGATTTCGCGCCGTCCGGGCCCCCTCAGCGGGCGCGTCTCGCCGGTGCTGAACGGGGCGAAGTTGTAGTGGTGCAGGTATTTCTTAAACTCCTCTTCACCGATCGTATCCAGCTCCTGGACGTCACCGACGGCGCCCAGCGTAACCACCGACAGCACCTGAGTCTGACCACGTGTGAAAACGGCGGAACCATGCGTGCGAGGCAGGACCCCGACCTCACACCAGATCGGGCGTATCTCCGTCGTCGTCCGGCCGTCCGGCCGGATCCCGTCGACGGTTATCATCGTTCGGACTTCCTTCTTCAACGCCTCGTGGAACGTCGCCTCGATCTCCTGGAGGCTCTGCGGGAAATCCTTCAAAACCATCTGCAGGATGCTGTTTCGCAGCTCGTCGAGCGCGGCTTCTCTATCTAGCTTGTCGCTCTTCCGGACAGCTGCGCTCAGCCGGCCCTCCAGCATGCCCTCGACGATGGATGCGACCTGCGGATCGGGCTCGAACAGTGGGATTTCTTTCTTGGGCCGGCCGACCTCGGCGCGGATCCTCTCCTGGAAAGCGACGATTTCCTTTATCGTCTCGTGCCCGAACATGATAGCTTCCAGCATCTTTGCCTCGGGCACTTCCTTGGCGCCCGCCTCAACCATCAGCACGGCGTCCGCTGTGCCCGCCACTATGAGACTCATCAAGCTCTCCGTCGCCTGCGCGCTAGTGGGGTTGATGACGAGCCCGTCGCCGACGAGCCCGACCTCCACAGCCCCGATAGGCCCGGCGAACGGGATGTCCGACACCACGAGGGCGGCGGACGCTGCGATCATGCCGGCTATCTGGCTCGAGCAGTCATGGTCCACGGACAGAGCGGTGATGACCACTTGAACATCGTTCCTGAAACCTTTGGGGAACAGCGGACGGATGGGGCGGTCGGTCAACCTTGCCGTCAGGATCGCCTTTTCCGGCGGCCTTCCTTCCCGTCTGCCCCAGCTCCCGGGAATCCGTCCAACCGCGTACAGGCGCTCCTCCACATCTACGGTGAGCGGGAAGAAGTCGATGCCTTCACGTGGCTCGGCGGAAGCGACAGCGGTGGCCAGCACCACCGTCTCCCCATAGCTCACGACGACCGAACCGTTGGCCTGCTTGGCGAGCTTGCCTGTCTCGACGACAAGTTTCCTGCCGGCGAGATCCATCGAAAACGTCCTGTATGTGTCCAGTAGATCTGACAAGAAACAGCTTGCCCCCTTTCAAAACGACAAGCCTCATGGGCTTGTCCACAGAAAAAGGCGGGTTCCCCCGCCCCTATTTCCTGAGTCCCAGCTTATCGACGACCACACGATACCTTTCGACATCGAGTTCCCTGAGGTAGTTGAGGAGCGCCCGCCGGTGGCCCACCATCCTCAAGAGCCCGCGCCGGCTGTGGAAATCCTTCTTGTGTGTCTTCAGGTGCTCGTTCAGGTCGTTGATCCTGGTCGTCAGGAGCGCGATCTGAACCTCAGGTGAACCAGTGTCCTTCTCGTGAGTCCGGAATTCCTCGATGATTCCTTTCTTGCGCGTCGGTACGAGAGACACGCCAAACACCTCCATGGAGTCAGCTTCGCCGGCATGCCAAGAATGTCGCCGGAGGCTCGACAATCCTAGCGTGCGGTCCTTTCTCAGGCTTTCTTATTCTATCACAGCACCCTGGCATTGTAAACGAAACCCAGCCTTCGCTGCAGCGCCTGAGCGGCATGCTGTCTATCGAGATTCATCTGTTCGACCAGCGCGTCGCTCCCCGGGAACCGCGTTTCCTGCCTGAGGAACTCGACGAAGTCGACGTCAACAGTTTTTCCGCAAATCTCGCCGGAAAAACCGATGATGTGTACCTCGAGCACCTGCCTGGACTGGTCGAAGGTCGGCCGGACCCCGATGTTCGCCATTGCAGGCAGGGTATCTCCCCCGACATGCGCCCTGACCGCGTACACGCCTCGCGGCGGCATCGCCTGCCTCGGGTCAGGCAGCACATTCGCCGTGGGAAACCCGAGGCTTCTCCCTCGCCCATCTCCGGTCACGACCTGTCCCCGCACCGAATAGGGCCGTCCGATCATCCGGTTGGCGGTCTGGAGGTCACCCTTGCGAAGGAGCGACCGGATGGCCGTGCTTGAGACGACCATGCCGTCGAGCTTCACCGGCTCCAACACGGCTACCTGGAAGCCGAGCCTGTCGCCGCTGGCGACAAGCGTCGAGACGTCTCCTCCGGCGCTCTTGCCGTAGCGGAAATTCTTGCCCACGACGATGTTCTCCGGAGAGACCACGGCCACAAGCTTCTCCATGAACCGCCCGTGCCGAGTTGACGCCAGGTCCCGCGTGAAGGGCTCAATGATGAAGGCGCCGAGGCCGCACTGTGACAGGATTTCCGCCTTTTGCTCGACCGTGGTCAGGAACTCGGGACCCGTCTTGCCCAGGACGTCGCCCGGGTGGGGATGGAGGGTCATCAGGCACGAGCAGCCGCAGCGCGCGAGCTCGACCGTTCTCTTCACGATCTGCTGGTGTCCGAGGTGGACGCCGTCGAACACCCCCAGGGCCAGCGCGCCGCAGCGATCGTGCGACTGCCAGTTTTCCACTCCCGCGACTAGCCTCATTCAGAGAAAACCTTCCTTATGCTTACTCTGCCTCCGGAGAGGACACCTATGGCTATGAGCTCATCACCTGGTCCGAGGATGGCCAGGGTCTCACCCTCGCGAGCTTCAGGCATGGAGACGAAATCTGCGGGAAAGGGCTTGATGCCGGTGTGCAGCAGGCGCGCAGCGCGCGGTTGCAGCGCCGCTGACGGGCATCCTTCAAGCGCGGACAGCAGCGGCAAGAGCGCCGCTTCAGGCGAGGACGCCAGTTCCTGGAGTGTGACCGAATCCTCGAGCCGGAACGGCCCGGACCGTGTCCTGAGGAGAAACCCGAGCGCTCCCCCTGGCCCAAGCTTTTCGCCTATATCGTGGCACAGTGTCCTCACGTACGTTCCCTTGGAGCATGTCACATCCATCAGCACCCGTGGGTTGGGCCCATGGCTCATGGATAATATTTCCAGGGAAATGACCCGCACCTGTCTCTTGATGACAGGTATGCCCTTCCCCCGCTGTGCCATCCTGTAGAGCCGCCGGCCTTCCACCTGCACTGCCGAAAAGGCGGGCACGACCTGGTCGATCTCACCCACGAACGACCGCGCAGCGCGCTCCACCTCGGCAAGCGACAGGCCGGAGGCGTCCACCACACGGTCAGGCGGCACAGTGAGGTCCTGGGTGGAGGCGACAACTCCCAGAACCATCTCGACCCTATAGGCCTTGTCCTTTTCGATAAGGAACTCCGCGAGCCTGGCAGCCTGGCCGCACAGCACGGGCAATACCCCGGCCGCTGCGGGGTCCAGGGTGCCGGCATGCCCTATCCGGCGCTGTCCAATGATCTTCCTGACCTCATCGACCACATCATGCGAGGTCATGCCGGGCGGTTTCAGCACGTTGAAGATGCCGTTCAAGGGCTCGCACTCCCACGCACGGCGGCGCATACTTCGTCGACGACCACCCGGATCGCGAGGTCCATAGGCCCGTCTAACGTGAAGCCGGCGGCCCTTGCGTGGCCTCCGCCGCCGTGACGCGACGCGATACCGGCCACATCCACACGGTCCTTTGAACGCAAGCTGACCTTGGTCTTGCCGTCCTCGGTCTCTTTGAAAACCAGGCCGACCTCGACTCCCGCGACCATCCTGGTGTAGCTCACGATGCCTTCGCCCTCATTATCCTGCGCGCCGGTGCAGGCAAGCATCTGCTGTGTGAGAGAAGTCCAGCATACTGAGCCGCAGTCACTGATGTGAAGCCTCGAAAGGGCTTGCCCCACGAGGCGCAAGTTGCCCACCGTCCTTGTCTCGTACACTCGGCGTGCCAGGAGAGCCGGACGCGCCCCGGCCCTGACAAGCGCAGAAGTGACCCTCAGACAGCCGCTCGTCGTGTTGTCGTAGCGGAAAGAGCCCGTGTCGGTCAGTATCCCGGTGTACAGGAGCGCCGCGAGTTCGGCATCCAGGGGTACCGTCATGTCGCGCAAGATGTGGTAGACCATCTCGCACGACGCAGAAGCGTTCTTGTCCACATAGTGAGCGTCCCCAAAGCCGTTGTTCGACAGGTGGTGGTCGATGTTGACGATGGTTTTTCCACGGACATCTTCGGGGGAGAAACCTGACCTTCCGGGGTCGCTCTGGTCGACCAGGACCAGCGTGTCGAACTCGTCGTGGAAGTCGGCGAGAGAAATCACATCACGTGCGCCCGGCAGGAACTCGAACATGGCCGGGACAGGGTCTCTGGATACCACCCAGGTCTTCTTGCCCCGCGACGCAAGCGCGCGCGCGAGCGCGACGCTGGCTCCCACACTGTCGCCGTCAGGGTCGAAATGGAGGGGAAAAACCGACGAGCATCCCCCGCTGAGCGCGCGGACGACCGCCTGTCTCGATGATCTCAGGTCACTCTGTCTTTTCACGCTTGCCTTGCCCAGTCTGACTCGCAGGCGCTGCGCCCTTCGGGCCCGCCTCTGCGAGCTCATTCAAGAGTTTCGATATCCTGAGGCTGTGCTCGATGGAGGCATCGAGCTTGAACACGATGTCCGGCGCCTGCCTGAGACTGATCCTTTTCGCGAGTTCCGACCTGACGAACCCGGAAGCGTGCCTGAGGACTTTCATCGCCTGCTCTTGCTGCTTCTGGTCGCCGAGGATGCTCACGCCCACTTTGGCCACCTTCAGGTCGGCAGACATCTCGACAGTGGTCACACTCAAGAACCCGACTCGCGGGTCTCTCAGTTCGTTATGCAAGATATCGCTTATCTCTTCCCTGATAGCCTCACCGACACGTTGCTCGCGCAAGGCAGCCCCACCTCTACCGGACTTCCTTCAAGACGCCGATCACCTCGAAGTCGTCCTGCCGTTCCATCCAGGACAGTACGTTCTCGACCGTCTCGAGCGCCTCAGCGCTGCTCCCGGAGATGCACGCAACCCCGACGACAGACCGCTGCCACAGGTCTTGCGCGCCAAGCTCGGCGCAAGACACGCCGAACCGGCCGCGCACGCGCTCGATCAGGCTTCTCAGCACCCGGCGCTTGTCCTTCAAAGACGCCGATCCAGGAATAACGATCTCCGCACGAAGCACTCCCACGAACAATCCGGACACCTATCCCCTACTCGGGCTTGACTTCTTCGCTTCCGAAGAACTCCAGCACATCGCCTTCCTTGACGTCCTGGAACCTCTCGAGGCCGATACCACATTCGAACCCCTCGGCCACCTCTCGGGCGTCATCCTTGAAGCGCCTGAGTGAGGCGACTTTCCCTTCATGTATCACGATGCCGTCGCGGATGACACGCACCGATGCTGACCTGAGGGCCTTGCCGTCCGTCACGTATGAGCCCGCGACAGTGCCCACCTTGGGCACCTTGAAGACCTGCCGCACTTGCGCCCGTCCGTAGGTCACTTCCTTGATCTTGGGCTTCTGCATGCCGGTCATCGCGGCCTTCAGGTCATCCAGCGCGTCGTAGATGATCCGGTAGGTCTTGATCTCCACCTGTTCCTGCTCCGCGACTCTCCGGGCGCCCAGATCGGGCCTGACGTTGAACCCCAGGATGATCGCGTTCGACGCGGAGGCGAGCATGATGTCGCTTTCGTTGATGCCGCCGACGCCTTCGTGGATGATGCTCACCTTTACTTCGTCGCTCTTCACACCCTCGATGCCCTTTCGTAGGGCCTCGAGCGTGCCCTGCACATCCGCCTTGACGACCAGGTCCAGAGACCGCACTTCGCCCTCTTGCGCCTGGCGGAAGAGCTCCTCGAGGCTGGCCCTGCGGGCCGGCTCCATGTCGACCGCGCGCTTTCTGATGGCACGCTGTTCGGAGATTTCCTTTGCTATCCGGTCGTCATCGACGGCCTGGAAGATATCCCCAGCCTGAGGCAGTTCCTCAAAGCCGATGACCTCCACCGGCATGGACGGGTCGGCTTGTTTGGCCCTCCGGCCCTTGTCGTCTATGAGCGCCCTGACCTTCCCATACGTCGTGCCGGTGACGAACGAGTCGCCGATCCTGAGGGTGCCGTTCTTGACCAGCACGGTCGCCACGGGCCCCCTGCCCTTATCGAGTTCGGACTCGATGACGTAGCCTCGGGCGAGCCTCGACGGGTTCGCCCTCAGCTCCTCAACGTCCGCGACCAGCAGGATCATCTCGAGAAGGTCGTCCAGGCCGGTTTTCTCTTTGGCTGAAACGGGGACCACGATGGTGGACCCGCCCCATTCCTCCGGGACCAGGCCCTGTTCGAGCAGCTGCTGCTTCACCCTATCCGGTGTGGCGTTGGGCTTGTCGATCTTGTTTAGCGCGACGACGATGGGCACTCCCGCGGCCCTGGCGTGGCTTATCGCCTCGACGGTCTGCGGCATGACGCCATCATCCGCGGCCACAACCAGCACAACTATGTCCGTGACCTCTGCGCCGCGAGCGCGCATGGCGGTGAAGGCCTCGTGCCCAGGCGTGTCGATAAACACGATCTTGCGCCCGTTCGCCTCGGCGACCGAAGCGCCTATGTGCTGGGTTATCCCGCCGGCCTCTCCGGCCGCGACGTTCGTCTGCCGGATGGAGTCGAGCAGGGACGTCTTGCCGTGGTCAACGTGACCCATGACAGTGACCACAGGGGGTCTCGACTTAATGTCCTCGGGAGCGTCCTGCTCAGCCGCCTGGGCCTCGACTTTCTGCTCGGCCGACAGCTCGGGCTCCTTGACCCTGGTC
Organism: Bacillota bacterium; assembly: GCA_030691635.1. Taxonomy (GTDB): domain Bacteria; phylum Bacillota; class Sulfobacillia; order JAUYEF01; family JAUYEF01; genus JAUYEF01. The sequence continues at coordinate 3,162 of JAUYEF010000232.1, read as the reverse complement.
GGGATGCCGAACTCGCCCGTGACCAGCTGGGCCGTGTCTGTGTCAAGTTCCTGGTTGATCGTAACGAGCAGCCCCATCGTCATGAGCTTCTTTATGACGTCAACCGCTGAGACGGCCATCTTTGATGCAAGGTCCTTCACCATGATGGGACCCTCGATGATGACCTCTTTGGGTCGCTCAGTGCCTCTCGGCCTGAGTTCTTGGGGCTTGCGCTGGAATTTCCTGATCTTGGAGAGCTTTAGGCCTTCCTCCGAAGACTCCCGCTTCTCCCGTCGCCTATCGTAAGGCTTGAGTACATCCGCCGGACGCCTGCGCGCCCCCGGCGCTGCCGGCTGCGGTGCGGCGGTCGTCGGACGGCCGTCCTGCGGCCTCCCGCCGCCGGGCCTGAACGGAGGGCGTGGTCCTCTGCTGCGGTCCTGCACGAACGGCCTCTGATCTGGCCTGGCGCCCGTTGGCCGGGTATCCGGGCGGACGCCGCTTGGCCTCGACGGCGGACCGTCCCTGCGGAATGGCCTCGGTGGCCCTGGCTGCTCAAACCGAGGCCTGGGACCTACCGGTGACCCCACCGGCTGCGGCCGCGGGCCGCCGTCGAACGGGCGGCCCACTTCTCTCGAGCGCGGGCCCGGTGGGTACGGCTCTCGCCGCGGGGTCGGAAGCACAGGGCCTGCCGCAACAGGTGCCGGCGCCGGCTCTGGCGCCACGGGTCTGGGCGCGGCAGGAGCGGCGGCCGCCGGAGTGGGCGCCGCCGAGGCGGGCTCTGAGACCTCATGGGTCTCGACAACGGGCTGCACCTCTACAGACGCCGTTCGGGCGCGCCCAATGGACCGGCGCACGACGGGTCCGGCGGGCGCCTTCTCCGGTTCTGTCACAGGCGCGATCTCGGCCGCTGCGGGCTCCTGAGCCTCCACAGAGGGCGGCGCACCTGGAGCGATCTCCTTCTTAATCTCCTCCGGTACCGGCCCGATCGGCTCTTGCGCGGCCGGCCTGGCCTTCGGCTGAGGCTGTCTTATGACAATGGTCTCGCTCCTCGGCCTTGGAGGCAAAGCCCTCGACGGTCCGGGCGTGTATGGCTTGGGTCCGATGACTGCTCCCGGAATGGGCGGCGTCCACGGGCCCCTCCGCGCAGCAGGCTCTCCCCTTCCGGCGGCCTGCAGGTTGGGCTGCAAGTAAACACTGCGAGGCGGCGGGCCTGCGGGCCTGCCTGCAGCGCTCCGTGCGGCCGGCGCCTTCGGAGGCGCAGACCTGGTAACCGGCCTCGTGGCGTCCAACCACGGCTGGCGGTCACGCGACCGGGTCGTTACCGTGGTGGGGCCCTGTCTCGGAGCGGTCCGCTCCACAGCCCTGGTGGGCTCCGGCCTTGGCGGTACGTCGGGACGGGGCTGCTGCGGGGGCTGGGCTTTTGGCGCGTCCATCTTCTGCGCTCTCGCCTTCTCACTCCTGGTCTTAGCTTTGCCCGTCAACACATCCCTGATTTTCTGGGCTGTCGACTGGTCAAGAGTGCTCATATGGTTCTTGCCCTCAAAGCCCAAATCAGAAAGAACACGGATCACGTGCTTTGAGTCCGTGAGCATTTCCTTAGCCAGCTCGTATACCCGCAGCTTTTCGGTCATCCATCCACCCCCGCAGGGCTTTCTTTATTAATCATTGCAATCTTCTGCCGCAAACTTTCCAGGACCTGTGCCGGTACCTCGTGCTCGAGCGCTTTCTCCAGCCTTTTCGCCTTGGATGCCTTCTCCAGGCATTCGACATCCGGACAGATGTAGGCGCCACGGCCGCTTTTCTTGCCGCCGGGATCGATGTCGATCTCTCCATCCGGCGTCCTCACGATGCGCAAAAGGTCTCTCTTGGCCTTCTTGGCCTGGCAGCCGACGCACGTGCGCTGTGGTATCCTACGGATCCTCGGCACGCGGCTCACCGCCTTCCGGTCGCATCTCTTCTTCCGCCTCCTGGCGGGCTTGCGTCTCAGACCGGATGTCGATCTTCCACCCCGTGAGCTTCGCGGACAGCCTGGCGTTCTGACCCTCTTTTCCGATGGCCAGGGACAGCTGGTAGTCCGGCACTATCACGCGCGCGATTCGCGCGGTCTCGTCGATATAAACCGCCAGGACTCTGGCGGGGCTGAGCGAGTTCGCCACAAACTGAGCCGAGTCGGGGTCCCACTTGATCACGTCTATCTTCTCGCCCCGCAGCTCCTGGACGATGCTCTGGACGCGCATGCCCTTGGGCCCGACGCACGCCCCCAGCGGATCGACGTTCTCGACGCGCGAATGCACAGCGACCTTCGATCGCATTCCCGCTTCTCTCGCCATGCCCTTGATCTCCACGATGCCGTCGTGTACCTCCGGCACCTCGAGTTCAAAGAGCCTCTTCAGCAACCCAGGGTGAGTGCGTGACACGATGATCTGGGGACCGCGGGTGGTCTTCTTGACCTCGACCACATACGTCTTCATCCTGTCAGACTGCCTGTATGATTCCGAAGGTATCTGCTCCTGCGGTGGAAGCACCGCTTCAGCTTTACCGAGGTCTATCAGCACGTTCCGGTGCTCTGTACGCTGCACCACGCCGGTGACGATGTCGCCTTCCCGGCTGGAGAACTCCTCATAGATCGCGCCTCTCTCGGCCTCGCGTATCCGCTGGACGACCACCTGCTTGGCTGTCTGGGCGGCGATCCGGCCGAAGTCCTTCGGAGTGACCTCCTCCATCAGCACGTCGCCGGCCTTGAGCGCAGGGTCCTTGGCCCGGGCCTCTTCGACCGACACCTCGAGACGGGGGTCGGTGACGTCTTCCACGACGTTCTTGAGCGAGAACACCTTGATCTCGCCCGTGTTCGGATGGATTTCGACTTTGGCGTTTTGGGCACTCGAGAAGTTCCGTCGGTAGGCGGAGATAAGCGCTGCTTCGATAGCTTCCATCAGCACTTCCTTGGAAACATTCTTCTCTCTCTCGATCTGTTCAAGCGCGCTGATAAAGTCAGCGTTCATCGAGGCCTACCTCCTGGGCTCGTACACCAGCCTGGCTCTGGCAATTGCTTCTCGCGGGAAGGATATCATTTCCCCATCTTCGACTGTAACCGTGACGATGCCACCGTCAAACGAGCGAAGCACACCGGAAAACTGCTTCTTCCCGTCTCTGGGCGAAAAAAGCGTCACTTCGACGGACCGT
>JAUYEF010000066.1 GCA_030691635.1 Bacillota bacterium | reverse complement strand
ATGTCCTCTCGACCTCGGATATGGGTCGACTTTGATGAGGGTCTTGTAGACGAGCATGGTAGGCACTTCGCCAGAGCTATTGAGCGGGAGCCTCAGACGAACCGGCCCCGCCACAAACTCCTAGCCGCTTCCTCCCGTCGTAGACCCTTTCGGGCAACTGCCGTCCTTGGCATCGCGAACGCAACGGCGCCTACCTTACTTGACCTTCGGCCCTTCCCTGCTTTGCAGGTACTATGGCCTCTGCTGACGTCTGCCAGTTCAGTCACGTCTTACGACGCGGGTTGCAGATGACGAACGCTTCGTCGTCATCAACGTACCTCGCAGACCTCCCCGGATAAGAGCGATGACTGTCCTCCCATGCACCCGCCGCATCTACGCATGCATCCTTTGGCAACATAGGGCTTTGTTGCCAACCCCTGCTCGGAACTCGCATCCTGAAGCCATCGCCCATGCCGGGCGTACTACAAACGTGGGGACCCTCCCGATGGGACGGCCCCCACGAATCGCTGAGAGATCGCTACAAGGGAAGCAACAATTTCCCCGCGGCTCCTGCTGGTCACCACAGGACCAACGCGCGCCCATGGCCAGTGCCGACCGGCCGCCCCTGCCCACGCTCGACCCCCCGCCGGCGTCAGGTCCGGCCGCCCCGGACTCCGAAGGCCTACAGCTTACCCAGGTCGAGCCGGCCCGGTATGCTCGGATACCTCACGAGTCTGACCGTCTCTCGGATGCCGAACCTGTCCAGCGTCCTGATCGTCTCGGCTTCGGTGTGATGCTTCGCCGGCCAGTCCGGCATATTCGCCGCCCGCAGCATGATCCTCGCGATCTGGACCGCGGCGGACTGCAGGTTCCGGGGCGACACCTTGTCCAGCGTGTCCGCGGCGGTGTGGCCGTACCCGCGCCTCACGCTTTGCTGCCCGAGGTTGGCGAAGGTGCCTGAAGGCACGCCGGCAAGTGTGAACGGGAAGTGGTCCGACGACATGCTGGGCGCATCGTCGCATGTAAGCGGCTGCATCATTTCGGAGCCGATCTTGCGGAACACAGGGATAAGCACCGGCCAGCCCTGGAGCGCTATACCACCCTCTCCTCTACCGGCTCCGTCAAGGTTGAGCATGAAGTCCATCTTGTCGATGTCTTGCAGGTGGTTCAACACGTACTTGAACGACCCAGTCAGGGCAATTTCCTCAAGCGCAAAACATATGAACCGTAGCGTCCGAGCCTGCCTGCCTGCGTTGTGCGCCAGCAGCCGTCCGATCTCCATCGTGACCACGGCGCCCGACCCGTCGTCCATCGCTCCCACGGCTATGTCGTGGCCGTCGAAGTGCGCGCCTACCAGCATCAGCCTGTCCTCCATGGTCGTGCCCGGGATTTCGCCCGTCACATGCCATGACACGGCTGGGGCCACCTTGCCCTCCGTCTTGATCCTGACGGTCACCGGCCCCTTCTTCTGCAGGTGCAGCAGAGCGCGTCCTTCCTCACGCGACACGCCCACGACGGGGCTGTCCGAGGCTGCGTCGGTCCGCGTCGAACCGGTCTCAGGCAGCAGACCGCCCTCCTCACGCATGAAGATGAAGCCCTTAGCGCCCAGCGAGAGGCCGCGAGAGATCTTCTCCCTGCGGTGCAGGTTCCTGAAATACGGAGGCGACTCGGAGTTTGCCATCACGATCTTGCCGTGGATCTTGTCGCGGTAGGCCTCAAACTCACTGGGTGTCCCGTAGCCGACGAATATGATCTCGCCTTCGATTTCGAACTGTCCGACGTGCGGTAGGATGATGCAGGGGAACTCGTGCTCCTCGGGCGTGAGGCTCGTCAGGTGGCCGGGACCGCGTTGCCAGCCCATATACTGGAATTCTTCCGCACGCACATTCTGCAGCCCGTACTCCTTCATCTTCCTGACCATGTAGTCGACGGCCGGCTTCTCACCCGGCGTCCCACCGAAACGGCTGCCGAACCCGACCAGGGCCTCAAGGTTGCTGAACGCTTCCGAAGACGTGTAGCCGTCCGCGATGATCTTCCTGTCGGTCTCGAGATACGATCTCTCTGGCATCCACAACACTCCCCTATGTGCTTTAGTCATGGCCCACAGGTAACCAGGATCTTGAGACGACCGGACTCAGTGCCGCTCCTTGAACCAGTTCTTGCCCACGGGGTACAGGTCCCCCGGGACACTCATGTAGTCGAACACCGTGAGGTCGGCCGGGCCCAGCCCGGGCGCATCCACCTCGATAATGGCGCCGGCGACCTGCTCGAAATAGGCCCTGAAGTGGACGCGGGATTTGACCACAATGATGTCCAGCTTGTCGAAGTCGATGCCGTAGCTCCGGAATCCGGCGTCATCCTGGCACTGGTGGTTCAGCGCAGTCAGGATCACATAGTTGCCGTTCCCGGCATCCAGCACGGCAGTCTGCCCGCAGACCGCGCGAGTGCCGGTATCCTTGGGGCCGGTGCGGGTATAGTCACCATTGCCGAGAAACACGACCTTGCCCGTCAGTTTCAAAGGCTCGCCCGATGCGGGCGCCCAGCCGCCTGCTGTCACGGTGACCGTGCTGCCGAGGCCCGCCTTCTCGATCTCCTTCACTGCCTCCGGATCTGCCACGACCGAGTGCCCTATATTCTTCGCGCCGCGGTCGATCAGTTCTCGCAGCACAAGGGTGTTATCGCCAGTCCTGTCGGAGCGGTCGCCCAGCACCACCGGTCGGATGCCACGGGCGACCAGGCCCATCGCCT
>JAUYEF010000048.1 GCA_030691635.1 Bacillota bacterium | reverse complement strand
CCACCTCCGCCGAGCGCCACCGCGCCCTTCACGTCGCCTACGTCGTCGCATCCATGGTAGAGCATGCCGAGCAGGCGACCGAAGTGCCGCAGCGACTCGTCGCCCGATCCGAGGCAGGCGCAAACCTCGAACATGGACCCTGTGTCCTCACCCGCGATGTGGCGCCAATCCTCCACGCCCAACGGGTGGCGTCTCAACCGCCATTGCAGCGTCTCGGCGGCGGCCAGGCGCTTGAACAGCTCCGCGATGCGCAGCAACGCGAAGGGGTCGTCCGCCACGAGGGCATACGAGTCCGCGGCGATGTATCCGGATGCCATGAGACCGGGGAGCAGGCCGAACCGACAGTGGAGCGTCAGCTCGCCGCGACGGTACCTGGACCGGTCGAGAATGTCGTCGACGATGAGGGAGACGTTGTGGGCCATCTCGACGGCAGCCGCCGCCTTGATGACATCGAGGCCGATCGGCTCGTCGGAGACGGCCCGGTGGCACGAGTAGACCGTCACAGGCCGGAAGTACTTCGACCGGCCGAGGAACTGCCAATTCAGGAGATGCTTGATCTCGGGGTGGCTCGCGTCCATCCAGGCGCGGAGGAAGTCCTTCAGCGCGTCGAGCTGCTCATCGAACCCCTCGGCCATGACCAGACCGTCGAGCCCGGAGGGCGGAGGAGCATCGGTCGCCACGTCCCGACGGGATCAGACCTTGACACGACCAGCGCGCTTGCGAGGAGGTGCCTTACTCGCGCGTCTGGGTGCGGCAGCCTTCTCGGCTGCCTTCTTTGCGGCAGGGGTCTTCTTCTTCTCTTTCTTCTTCGCCTCGAACTCGTCCAGCGCTTCGATGAACCGCGTGGCCGTGTGGCGGGGAAGCTCCGTCATCGACCGGATGCTGGCGCGCCCGGCGTCGACGAGCTCCAACAGGACCTCTTTCGGCTCGTCCGCGGAATTGATCTCCGTGAGGGTCTTCGAGGCCGACTGCACGAAGTTGGAGGTCTCCTCGATCCACTCGCTCCAGAAGCCGATGCCCGCCTTGAGAGCAGCGAGTTGAACCTCAATGGCCTCCGTAAGGAGTTCTTGGAGCTCCTCTTCCCGGGTCTTCTTGGTCGGTGCCATCCCCGCAACTCCGCAGTGGGATTGACTGGGTCGATGTCGGCGAAACATTGCGAAGTGGGGGGGAATGTGCAACGGAACCCGATCCCGCGGATCCCGCGGGTCGTAGGTGGCGAACGGCTGGCACTGTGGTTCCGTTCCTACAGGCAGAACGTCCGGGACAGGCCGCTCAGATGGTCAATCACCGCTCGAGATTCGCGTGCGAGTCCAGCCCGATACACCTTCGCACGATAGATGCAGAGCTACGTCAACGCCAAGAACGAGCGGGAGCCACCCGTGGCCATCCGCGCCGAGCAGGTGCTCGAAAACCGCCCAGGGGCTCCGTGCGGACGAACAACGTCACGGAGCCTCTTCGCTTTTGGGTGTCCCTGGTGATCCGCACCGGTGACGGGCTGCCGCGCCGACGTCCCCAGGAGGCATGGTCGCGCCCTCCGTTCCCGGCGAGCGTCGGGCATGGCAACCACCGCTCGCCCCCGGAGCGGCTTGACGGAACTGCTCGCAGTAGCAAATGTACAATTGTACAATTCACACCTCGGGAGGCTTGGTGGAGGTCACGGTCGATGCATCGGTGGTCCTGGCGGTCATCCTCAATGAACCGAGCAAGGCCCAGCTCCTGGAGGTGACGGGCGACGTCGATCTCGTGGCCGCACCGACTCTTCCGTGGGAGGTTGGGAACGCGCTTTCTGCCCTGTTCAAGCGGGCCCGACTGAGCCTCCTTCAAGCGAAAAGCGCGGTGGACTCGTTCGAGCGTATTGCCCTCCGCCTGGCTGACGTGGATCTGCTGGCTGCCGTGGAGCTGGCGGAAAAGCACCGCATCTACGCCTACGATGCCTACGTCTTGGAGTGCGCCCGACGGTACCGGACGCCCTTACTATCCTTGGATGGCCCGCAACGTGAGGTCGGTCGCAGGATGGGCCTCGAGATCGTGCAACTGGAAACATGAAGGTCTACACGTACTCGGAAGCTCGGCAGCGATTCGCGAGGCTCCTCGATGAAGCGCGCGAGGGCGGGGAAGTCCGCATCAAGCGTCGTGACGGCAGTGAATTCCTGGTTCGCCCCGTGCGCGCTGGCGGATCGCCCCTCGATGTCCCAGGCGTCGAAAGCGGGCTCGGCCGAGGGGAGATCCTCGCTGCGCTCCGGGAGTCGCGGGAGAGGGTGCCGGGCGGTCAGTAGTCCGGGACCGATCAGGCGCCGCCCGCGGGGTCCCTGGGAAGGTTGTAGCGCCCCTTGAGCCAGGCGGCGTAGTCCGGCGGGAAGTTGGGCTTCAGGCGCGGCCATGGCTCGCAGAGGTAGGAGGAGCCCATCAAGCCCCGGTTCTTCGCGGCCCACCGATCCAGCTCATCGGCTGTGATGAGGCCTTCGGCGCGACGCTCGTAGAGCGTGTGGGTGAGGCTCAACAGGGCGTGGTAGAGGTAGCCGACACGGGCCGCCTCCCGGGGCGCGAAGTCCTTGGGCCCGCGCGACCGTGCTGGAGTGCTTGAGCTCCCGGCCCACGTAGAGGAGATCACGACGGCGGCGGCCCCCACCAGCTCGCCCAGAGCTCCGATGGCAGTCCAATCCATGCGCTTCGCGCTCCCTCGACGGTGGCCCTCACCCTGCCGCGGGTGAGGGGGGCCTCAGTCTACCCAGGGAATGAGGTGAGCCCGGATCCAGGACGCCAGGTCATCCTCAGAAAGAGATCCGTCGGCGGTTCCTACGATCACGCCTACAGCTTCGGCCTCAGGAGCCTCGAGCTCCAAGCCGTTGATCGCGAGAAAGGTGTACAGCGCGACGAGGGCAGCCCGCTTGTTCCCGTCGATGAAGGCGTGGTTCTTGGCGATGCCGTAGGCGTAGGCGGCGGCAAGGGTCGCCAGGTCCATGCCGGGGTCGTAGTGCCACTTGTGCTGCGGTCGCGCGAGCGCAGACTCGAGGAGTCCCTCGTCGCGAATGCCGGAGCTACCGCCATGCTCCAGGATCTGGTCGGTATGCAGCACCTCGAGAAGGGTGCGGTCCAGCCACGTCGGTTCTTGCACGGAAGGGGGCTACTTCGCGAGTTCGCGAAGCGCGTTCTTGTACTTCTTCGCCCCTCGGCGGTAAGCAGCCATGGCCTTGTCGAAGGCCGGATCGTAGGGAGTGATCAGGAGTCCCCTCTCGGTAGCAACCACAAAAACCTGATCACCCGCGTCGAGATGCAGGCGCTCGGCCAGGTCCTTGGGGAGAGTGGCACCGATGGAGCCACCCATCTTGCGCAACGTGACGCTATGGACCACAGGTACCTCCGAGCGGGGCGAGTCGAGAACTCATGTCGCAACATAGCACATCTGTGCTACGTTGTCCAAGGCTGGTCATTGAGGTGCCGACGCTCAGGGTACGGAAAGGTCGTGAGCTATCAGGGGCGGCGCGACTCGAAGAGCACTACCCTGCCCGGCTCCCGGACCCCGATTCCGCCGCGAGGCGCCACGTCTTCCTGAGGAGCGACGCCGTTGGATTCCGTCAAGATCATGCTGTTCGTAGCCCTGGGGCTGCTGAGCGCGGCGTTCGTCGTCGCCTGGGTCCGCGCGCGCCGCGCGCGGCCAGCGGGCGGGGCGGGAGGAGGGTTTCCCTGTGCGTGGGAGCTGGGTGTCGGCGCGGTGACCAACTTCTTCGACACCCTCGGCATCGGCTCGTTCGCGCCGACGACCTCGGCCTGGAGGTTCCGCGGCACGGTTCCGGACGAGCTGATCCCTGGCTCGCTCAACGTCGGACACGCGCTGCCGGTCGCCACCCAGGCGTTCATCTTCATCGCGGTGGTCGAGGTGGGCACCGGCACCCTCGTCTCCATGATCGCGGCGTCGGTGGCGGGCGCATGGCTCGGCGCGGGCGTCGTCGCGGGATGGTCGCGCCGCCGCATCCAGCTCGGAATGGGGATCGCGCTCCTCGCGGCCGCGACGTTCTTCGCCATGACGAACCTCGATCTCTTCCCCGGCGGCGGCGAGGCCCTCGCCCTCCAGGGCGCGCGCATGGCCGTCGGAGTGGTCGGCAGCTTCGTCCTCGGCTCGCTCATGACGCTGGGAATCGGGCTGTACGCGCCCTGCATGATCCTCGTGGCCTTGCTGGGCATGGATCCACGGGCCGCGTTCCCCATCATGATGGGCGCGTGCGCCTTCCTGATGCCGGTCGCGGGCCTGCGCTTCGTGAAGCGCGGCAGCTTCAGCCCCCGCGCGTCGCTCGGGCTGACCCTGGGCGGGGTGCCCGCGGTGCTCGTGGCGGCCCTGATCGTGAAGTCGCTGCCGCTCGAGACGCTGCGCTGGGGCGTGGTGGTGGTGGTCCTCTACACCTCGGTCACCATGCTGCGCTCCGCGGTGCGGGCATCCGGTGGCGCGGCCCCGTCTCCCGAAGCATATTGACGCGGCCAGGGTGCCCCCACGGGGCGACGCCTTGGCGAAGGCCCGATCGGCCGGCCCTTTTCCTCCCTGCGCTCCCCCCCTCCGCAGGCCGGCCCGGGCCCTGAGTGGGCGTCATGAAGGACATCGGACAAGAGATCGAGCGCACGCCATAAGCATCTTACCCGCACCATTTCGCAAACCCCCGGCCCGGATCACGTCTCGCGCACCTCGCAGATCCCCGGCCTGCGGGGGCGTAAGCGCACGGCGGGAATGCAGTCGTTAGCCGAAATTCGGTTCGACCAGTGGACGGCTCTTTCATGGAGGAGCTATGCGCTCGCTTGTAACTGTGCTTATGATCGTCCTCCGTGTCAGTAGCCTCGCCGCACAGCAGACCACCGCGTCTGCGGATGGAACGCTCATCCGGTACGAGGTCCATGGCCAAGGGGATCCCACCTTCGTTCTCGTACATGGCTTTACCAATAACCGGACGTGGTGGGAGCCGCACATTCAGACCCTCGCTGGCTCACACAGAGTTGTGACGATGGATCTTGCCGGGTTCGGCGAATCAGGTCGAGACCGGCGTTATTGGACAATGGAGGCGCACGGCCAAGACGTAGCAGCGGTGGTGCGGGCGGTCGATGCCTCCAACGCAGTATTGGTCGGCTTCTCAATGGGTGGTGCCGCCGTGATCGAAGCCGCAAAGCTCGTGAGGCCCCGTGTTCGGGGGGTTGTGCTCGTAGACATCTTTAATGACCCAGACTTTGTATTCACACCCGAAGTGATTGCGGATATTCGGCGATCCATCGCTCGCACGTGGCACAATAGAGATTCTCTCAGCACCGCTTTCTCGCCGGGTGCGCCGGATTCACTGCGTCAGCGTTACTTGGATAGGACGCCACCCGTATGGCCAGACTATTGGTGGACCATACTAGAGGACTTCTGGCGGTGGAATAACGCATCGCTGGTACCTTCCCTGAAAGAGCTCGGCGTTCCAATCGAAGCGATCAATTCCCAGCGTCAGCCGACGGCAGTGACCACATACCGGAAGTATGTCCCTTCGTTTCGGGTGACCACGATTTCCGAAGTAGGGCATCTTGGGATGGTCTGGGAGAAGACCGCTGAGTTCGACAGGATACTGAATGAGATTGCGGCACGATTCCGGACGCCCGGTGACCGAACTTCGGCTAACAATGCGAGTCCCGCCTTCGCGGCATTCGCCGCTCCGGAGACACCGGCGCGAGCGGCGGATGGGGTGGAAAAGCAAGCAGGTCGTTGCGAAGAGATGTGAACCTACGAGCTCCGGGAGCGCCGGTTCGGGACTCGCGAACGTTAAGCGCAACGGCAAACCAAAGGCGAGCGGATTCGCTTTCTGACCGTGCCGACGGGCTGCCGGGGGTCGGTGCGGGATACCGACCCGAAGCGTGGGTTCTGTGAAGGATGCGGGAGTACGCCAGGGTCACATGGACCCGTGTAGATCTTGTTAGGCGCACCAGCGCGTGACCGTCGAGATCAACGCCAGTAACCACAAAGCACCCCGTGCTCAGGGCGTGAATCCCGCGCGTTCGGACGGCAACACTAGACAGGAAGATTAATGGCTCTCTCTCTCAACAAACCCAATCTCGACAACCTCGCCACCGACATCTGGAAATCCGCCGAGCGGCTGCGCGGCAAGTTCAAGTCCTACGAATACCAGAGCGTCATACTGCCCATCATCGTCATCCGCCGTCTGGAATGCGTGCTGATTAACTGGCGGGCGAAGAAGTCCGCCGAGGTGCTGAAGAACCGGCCCAAGCTCACTGAGAAGGAACTCGCCAAGCTGGTCAAGGAATTGGAGTTAAATCCCAAGCAGAGCCCGTTCTCCAACACCACGGACTGGACGCTCCGCTCGGTCTATGAAGAAGATCACGCGCTGCTGGAGGAGAACTTCCGGGCCTACATCAACGGCTTCTCGAAGAACGTTGACGACATCATCGAGCACTTCAACTACCGCGCCACCATCGGCCTGATGGTGAAGAACAACCGGCTGGCCCCGATCCTGAACCAATACAAGGAACTCGCGCTCGGCCCCGACCAGCTCTCCGGTCTGGAGATGGGCTACATCTACGAAGAGTTACTCCGGCGATTCTCAGTACAAAGCGGCGAGGAGGCCGGGGAACACTTCACGCCGCGCGAAGTCATCCGCCTCATGGTCGAGTTGCTCGATATTCCCATCCCGGACAAGCATCTCTCCATCTACGACCCCGCCAGCGGCACGGGCGGCATGTTGTCCGTGGCGAAGGAGCACCTGCTGGAGCACGCCGACACGCCGGAGGAAAAGGCGCGGGTGGAGAAATACGTCACCGTCCACGGGCAGGAGCTTTCCCCCACGAACTACGCCGTCTGTCAGGCCGACCTCCTCATCAAGAACGACCGGCAGGCCACCGTCCACCTCGGCAACTCGCTCATCCCGCACGAGCCGCACAGCAAGGAGCCGGGCGACCAGTGGCCGGAGCCCAAGTGGCGTTTCAACCGGATGCTGAGCAATCCGCCCTTCGGCGTCACCTGGGGCGGCAAAGACGGCTACGAAAAGGAAGCGCGGAAGCTAGGGCAAACCCGATACAAAGCCGGAATGCCGCGCGTCGACAATGGCTCACTGCTTTTTTTGCAAACCATGCTGGCCAAGATGGTCTCGCCCGAGGAAGGCGGCAGTCGCATCGCCGTCGTTTTCAATGGCTCGCCCCTCTCCAATGGGGATTGCGGTGCCGGCGAGAGCGAAATCCGCCGCTGGATTCTGGAGAACGACTGGCTCGATGCGATCGTCATGCTGCCTGACCAGCTTTTCTACAACACCCCTATTTTCACTTACATCTGGCTGCTGCGAAACGACAAGCCAGCCAGCCACAATGACCGCGTGATGCTCATCGACGCCCGCCAGCAGTTCGAGAAGGAGCCTAAATCCTTCGGCAACAAACGCAACCGCATCACCGATGCGCACCGCGCGTGGATCGAGGAACGTTATAAAAAGGGCTGGGCCAAGGACTATGCCGACGAGCAGGTCAGCATTTTCCGGCGTGGAAACTTCGCCTACCACAAGGTCAGCGTAGTGTTTTGGCAGACGGATGAGCACGATCAGCCTGCCATCGTCACCGAGCCTTACGAGAAGACCTTCACCGCCGCGAACGTGAAGAAGGAGCAGGACTTCCACGAGAGCGACCTTACCTTCCGCGTGCGGGTGAAGGCAAAGGGCAAGGAGAAGACCGTCGAGTTCACCGTCAAAGCGATGGACAACGCCGCCAAGAGGTTCAAGGAAGCCTTGGCCGACGCCGACGAAACGCTCTCCGTCGAATGGACTCACCGGCGTTACGTGCAGGACGACGAATACATCCCGCACGGCGAGGACATCGCGGCCTTCCTGAAGCGTGAAATCGCCAAGCCGATCATCCGCTGGGACGAGACCAAGAAGGACGGCAAGACGATCCTCGGCTACGAAATCCTGCC
>JAUYEF010000038.1 GCA_030691635.1 Bacillota bacterium | reverse complement strand
CTCGGTGTGTTCATGGTCCACATGCTGACCCGGTATTTTGACCTTTTCTTCAGCGCCATGAACAGGTCGCTCTTCTTCATACTGGGCGGCCTGCTGCTCCTGGGCGGCGGCTGGTTCTTGGAGCGAAACCGGCGGAGATGGACGCAGGGCTGGGGAGGTGAAGACGTTGAGGCATAGGCGCTGGTTCTTCCTGACGGTCGCCATCCAGGTGTTGGTCTTGCTGGGCATGGCGGCAAGGCACACCTATACGGTGCGGACGGGGCAACCCGTGATGCTTGAGACCGCTCCCGTGGACCCGTGGAGCCCGCTGCGCGGCCAGTACGTCCGCCTATCCTACAAGGTCTCGATGCTGCGCGAAGGTGAGGTCGCGTTCTCGGGGGCGCCATATCGCGATGGCCAGCGAGTGTGGGTGACGCTGCGCAAAGGCGACCCCTACTGGAAGGCAGCGGCGGTCTCCGACCGGCGCCCACCGGCAGCGGCGGGTGAAGTAGCAGTGCTGGGCACTGTCCAGTGGATGTCCTGGGGCGGGGAGGCGAGCGTGAAAGGGCCGGCCGAGGTGTCCGTCCGGTATGGCATCGAGCAGTTCTATGTGCCAGAGGGAGAGGGACAGGAGCTCGAGAGCGGTGCGAGCCTGTCGGTTGAGGTCCGGGTCGACTCGTTGGGGCGAGCGGCCCTGAGCCGCGTGTTCCGCGACGGCAAGGAGATCACCTGGCAGTGAAGCAGGGCCTCTCCTCCTTCAACCCTGCCCGGCAGCGCCGCTGCCGCATCCAGCGAAGGGTATTCGGACCACGCAGAGAGCGCACCTCCTATGCCCCGGCCGGCAATTACCCTTCTTTATCAAGGGATTATGCCTGCAATCCACGAATACTAAACTCCGGCTCGGTTGCGCAATAACCATCCCCCAACTGACCTGTACGGTCGACCAACACGAGGTGACGATGCATGGAGTGGCACGAGGAATTCCGGAGTCTCTTCCCTGCTCTGCGCGATCGGATATACCTGGACATCGCGCATCACTGCTGTCCGCCGACGCCCGTCGTGGATTCCGTCCATGCCTTCCTGAGCAGCTTGAGCAGGACGGGTGGGTCCAACCAGGTACCGAACGAAGCGGTCCCGCCGGTCCGTGACAAGATAGCCGCCTTCATAGGCGCCAAGCCCAACGAGATAGCCTTCATCCGGAGTACAGCGGACGGGATCAACATTGTGGCGCAAGCGCTGCCCCTCCAGCCGGGCGATGAGGTTGTCATAAACGACCAGGACCACTCGAGCAATGTGCTGCCCTGGCTGGCACTCAAGAAGCGGGGCATCGTGGTCAAGGTCGCCAGGTCGCAGGACTACCGGGTGCCGGTCGACAGCATAGCCGGCGAGATCACGCCGAAGACCAGGGTGGTCGCGATATCCCACGTGCAGCACCGGTCGGGCTTCAGGTGCGACCTGAAGACGCTGTCCGACTTGTGCCACGGCCGTGGCGCCTGGCTCGTCACCGACGCCATCCAGAGCGTGGGGTCATCCGCGTTCAATGTCCGCGAACTCGGAGTGGACGCAGCCGCTTGTGGGTCATACAAGCATGTGCTGTCGACAGTCGGGTCAGGCTTCGTGTACTGTTCCGAGGAGCTCCTCGATGTCATGGAACCCGTCTACGCCGGCCCGTCCTCAGTTGTGCGCGGCAACAAGGATACCGGGTGGCAGGTTGAGGTCACTGACAGGCGCGATGCAAGGAGACTTGAGGCCGGAAGCGTCAACGAGGCCGGCGCCCTTGGGCTGGGCGCTGGGCTCGATCTCCATTTCAAGTACGGGCCGCGCCGCATCCAGGAACGCATCTCTTACCTGGCCTCAAAGACGGCGAAATCGCTCCGGGAAGCCGGCTACCAGGTAGTCTGTTCCACGACTCCAGGTGAGATGAGCGGTCTGGTCTCGTTTAAGGTGGATTCCGCTGAGAGCTTCCGCAAGCACCTGCTGGCATCCGGCATATGCGCCAGCACGAAAGACACGGACATCATACGGGTCTCAGTACATGCGTACACGCTCGAATGGGAAATCGACAGGCTGGCGGAGGTCGTTGCAGGCTATAAGCGCTGATTGGGGTCTCCGCTGGGGCGACCTGCTGGGGTGAGCAGCCAGGACGACCTGCCCTCGCTGCCTATGCGCGGGACCTGCCCCGGGCGTCCCGGATTCCCGATGTTTGTTCAGACTTCATTCATGGAAGCGTAACAGGTGACCCAGATAATCATGGTAGCACGGTAAACGCCGTGCGGCGCGCCCCTGCGGCGAAGCGCACGGCCAATGGGCGATAAGGAGGTCGTACCAGGAGAAAGACAGTCGTTGTGTGTCTTGTGCTGGTGATGGTTGCGCTCCTGGCGGTGCCGGTGTTAGCGGCCAAAGACCCGGGAAAGGGCAACCCGGACAAGCCTGCAAAGAACGCCCCCGCGGGAACACCCGCGCCCAGTTCGGTGAAGCCTCCCGGGGCGCCGGCGAATCCCCAGCTCAAAGCTCTCAAGAATGGCCTGGTGGAGTTGCACCGCCTCAGAGTGCAGACAAACAACATATTCAAACAGATTGCTTCTTTGAAGCTAAAAATCAAGACAGCTTGGGAATCCTTGAGGGCTCAGCTCAAGCGTCTGGCGCCCGCCGAAAGGGCGGCTATACTGCAGGCTCTTCGCGCGAAACTGGCGGGCCTGAAGAGCCAGGCGACACAGGTCGTCTCAGAGCTCAAGGCCCTGCGTGAGCAGCGCAGGACCAAGTGGGCGGAATTCAAGGCAGCCGTGCAGGCCAAGAACGTGGAGGCTGCCCGGACGGCGCTGGCGAGCGTAATATCCCTGCAGAGCCAGATCCTCGGGAAGGCGAAGGCCTTGGAGAGTATCGTGGTCCAGATCTGGGATGCAGTGAAAGACGTCAAACCCGCCAAGGCGTCCTGAGGTCGTTTTCCCTAGATTCTCCTGGATTTCCCTAGAGCAGGCTTGCAAAGCGGTTTTCCTGAGGCAACCGTTCTCCGAAACTTACCCATCTAGGACACCGTCCCATCAGGCGCTCGGTTCCTGC
>JAUYEF010000329.1 GCA_030691635.1 Bacillota bacterium | reverse complement strand
TCCTCCAAGCCTCTCGATCTGGTACTTGATGTCCTTCGTGATTGCCATGACTGCTGCTCCCTTCTATAGTCCAAGGTAGGCCTTGCGTACCAGTTCCGACCCCAGCAACTCTTTGCCGATACCTTCCGCGATCACCTTGCCGGTCTGGATGACATATGCCCTGTCGGCCATACTCAGGGAGTCACGGATATTCTGTTCCACCAAGAGCACGGTCGTGCCTTGCTGGTTGATGGCCCGGATGGCATCGTAGATGCGGATGACGAGGTTCGGCTGAACACCCAGAGAGGGCTCGTCCAGCATCAGCAAGGATGGCTCCAGCATGAGCCCCCGCCCGATCGCCAGCATCTGCTGCTCCCCGCCGGATAGAGTCCCGGCCAGCTGGGACTGTCGCTCCTTGAGTCGCGGGAGAAGGTCGAACGTCCCACGGAGCAGCCCATCGTGCTTGGCACGGCTTGTGGTGTAGGCGCCGAGAAGCAGGTTCTGGAGCACCGTCAGCCGCGGGAAGAGCGACCGGCCCTCGGGGACATGCGCTATGCGGCAGCCGCCCGCAATCCAGGCCGGATCTTGACCATCAATTCTCTTGCCCTGGAAGAGAATCTGTCCTGAAGACGGCTTGACCACGCCGGAAATCGTCCTCAAGAGCGTAGACTTACCCGCGCCGTTCGAACCGACTATGGACACGAATTCGCCCTTATTAACATGGAAGCTAATTCCGAAGAGCGCGGGCGTGTCGCCATACCCGGCTTGGATGTCGCGCACTTCGAGCAGCATTTAAGGTTTCACTCCTAGATAGGCCTGCACGACCCGGTCGTCACGAGAGACCTCGGCAGCGGTGCCTTCGGCGATCTTGCTCCCGGAATCCAGCACCACGAGCCGGTCAGATATCGGCATGATGATCTCCATGACGTGCTCGACCATGAGGATCGTGATACCTGTGTCCCGGATCCTGTGGATGAGGTCGACCGCATCCCGGCTCTCGCGTGGGGTCAGGCCAGCCATGACCTCGTCAAGCAGTATCATCTTGGGTTGTGTGGCTAGGGCTCTCGCCAGCTCCAGCCGTTTCTTGTAAGCGATGGTGAGTGATCGCCCCGGCGTATCCGCAACCTCCACGAGCCCGCACAGGCCAATCACCTCTCGGGCCTGCTGTCGGGCCAGCGCCACGTTCTTATGCCGTAAGAACGCGCCCACCATAACGTTCTCCAGCACCGTGAGCCTGGTTATTATCTTGACTATCTGGAAAGTCCGGACCAGTCCAAGCGCGCATATGTCCTCCGCCGGCATCCCGGTTATGGGCTTGCCGTCGAATGTGATCTGCCCCTCATCGGCATGAAAGTGCCCGGCTATGCAGTTGAACAAAGTCGTCTTGCCGGCCCCGTTCGGACCGATGAGCCCGACGAGCTCACCCGCGTTCACCGCAAGGTCGACAGAGTTTACCGCCAACAGACCGCCGAACCGTTTCGAAACCCCTTTGACGTCTAAGAGAGCCAAATGCCACCACCTTCCGCGATGCCGGGCGAATCGCTAACGCCGCCATCTCCGGGCGACTGGCTCAAGCTGCCCTCTGTGGGTGAGTTACTCACGCCGCCATCTTCTCGGCCCTGTGCGCCCGGGCCCTGGACCTTGAGCGCAGGTTTTCGACCATGCCGAGGATGCCCTGAGGCTGGAGAACGACCATCAGCACGATCAGGATGCCGTATGCCAGCTGGTCGATGGCACGCCCGCTGCCGCTCCAGTACACACGCGCAATCTCCTGCAGCGGGAGCAGGACCGCGGCCCCCACCAGCGGCCCGAACATATGCCCTGTCCCGCCCATGACGGTTGTCAGCATGATCGGGACCGAGAGCATGAAGACGGAATCGGGGTCTATGAACAGCAGGTACTGGGCGAAGAATGTGCCTGCCATCCCGGCAAGCGCCGTGCTTATTATCATGGCGATCATCTTATACTTCGGTACGTTTAGGCCAAGGGCGCGGGCTGCGTCCTCATCTTCACGGATGGTCTTGAGGTAGTACCCGATGTGGGTGCGGTCGATGAACAAGAGTGCCCCGATGGCGATCAGTGCCATGATGAGCGAGATGTAATAGTACGGGGCTTTCTCCCTGAAAGCGAACACGGCGAGGCCCCATTCCTTCATGGGCAACGACATGCCCCTGGCCCCTCCGGCGAACTCCCACCTGCTCACAACGATGTACGCGATCTGGACGACGGCCATTGTCGCTATGGCGAAGTATCTTCCCTGGAGCCTGAAGCACGGTATGCCTATGAGGCAACCGAAGGCGACGGTCGTCAGGATGCCGGCAAGCAGCCCGATCCACGGGCTCACCCCGAACTGGACGAGCAGGATCGTCGACGTGTACGCCCCGATACCCATGAACACTGACTGGCCCAACGAGATCTGGCCGGCGTAGCCGCTCAGGATGTTCCACGAGGTGCCAACCACCGTGTACAGGAAGATCATTATCATGATGTGCAGCGGAAAGGGAAGGCGCAGCACGAGCGGCACACAGGCCAGCAGCACAACGACCAGAGGCGCGACGATCACAGGCTTGATTATCTTACCCATGGGTGCCGAACAGCCCCCTAGGCCGGACAAGCACGACCAGGATATAGAGCGAGAAAATGACCACATACTTGTAGGCCGGTTCGATCAGGTAACTGCTCAAAGACTCCACCAGCCCGATCAGTACGCCGGCCAGCAACGCGCCGGGGATGCTGCCGAAGCCGCCCAGCGCCACCGCGACGAGCGCGAGCAGCTGGAAAGTCGCGCCCACCTGCGGAAAGATGTAGTAGAAGTTGGCGAGCAGCGCGCCTGCCACACCGACGCTGCCCAGCCCCAGGCCCCAAGCCAGCATGAACATCCGGTCCACCCGGATGCCGACGAGGGGCGCGGCGGCCCTGTTCTGGGCGGTAGCCTGGAGCGCCCAGCCGACGCGCGTCCGCTCGATAAACCACCATATGAGTCCTGCCGTGAGGATTGAGGCGAGCCCCGCCACGAGCTGCCCCGTATTGATGAGGACCCCACCGGCGCCTACACTCCCCGAGGCTATCGGGTTGTTTATCATCTTATAATTGCCAGTCCACAAGAACTGCGCCAAACTCTGCAGGAACACCACAAGGCCGAACGTGCAAAGAGTCTGGTAGACCATCTCACTGCCCATCACACGCCTTATCGCGACGTAGTACACCACCGTGCCGATGATGAATAGCAGAGCGGCGATGAACGGCAGCGAGATGAGCGGGTCGATGCCCGCCTTAAAGAATGACCAGTATGTCATGTACATGGCGATCATCATGAAGTCGGAATGGGCGAAGTTGACCATATCGAGGATGCCCCATATGAGGGACAGCCCCATGGACACAAGCCCATAGACCAGGCCGGACGTGACTCCGGTGGCCAGTACCTGAAGCAGCATGAAGAATGCTCCTTATCCGTGTCTCCCGGCTGCCGGCTGTGCCGGCAACCGGGAGATGCTGTGTGCGACTATTTAGCGCTTATTCCACGCGGGAATCGGGAGTTTCACCTCAGCGGTCGCGATTTCGAACGGCCAGACGGGCACATACTTCTTGTCCTGGATCTGGACGATGATCCCTCGCCCGGTTGTTATCTGGTGGGTCGTGGGGTCGAACTTGATGCCGTCCCAGGGGAAGATGACCTTTTCCTTGGGTATGTTCGTCTCAGAAAGAGCCTTCGCTATGTCGGCGGGCGCAAGCGACTTGGCCCTGGACAGCGCGTCGGCCATGACCAGCATGCCCATGAAGCCACGGCCGGTGTTCCCGTCGAGCGGGAAGCCAGTCTTGGCCTTCATCATCTCGTCGACCTTGGCGATCGCCGGATTCAACTTCAGAAGGCTGGAGGCATAGACCTCACGGCTGACGATGAAGTTGGCGAGGTCGCCGACAGTGGCCACGAAGTTCGGGTCATTGTGGCCGGAGTCCTGCGCGAGCATGACCGGCGGGATGTAGTTGAGGTCCTTCAAGGTCTTCTGGATAAGTATCGCGTCCGACACATAGCTCGCCAGCATGACGATGTCCGCGTTGGCTTTCTTCAGCTGCTGGATCTCGCCGGTGAGGCTGGCCGCGCGAGCGGTGTAGGGGATGTCGGCTATGATCTTGTAACCGAACTGCGGCGCATACTTCTGGATGGCCTTCGCCACGTCGGCGCCCCATAGGGTGTTCTCATACAGCATCGCGATCGTGGTCCCGAGGTTCTTGCCCTTCTTATCCTTCATGTCCTTCAAGAACTCAAAGAAGTTCTTGGTGAACATGTCATCG
>JAUYEF010000301.1 GCA_030691635.1 Bacillota bacterium | reverse complement strand
GAGGGCCAGATCGACGATGCGGCGTAGCACGCTCCGGAGCTCTTCACGCCGCCTACTGGCCTCGCTCGAGGCCATGCCAACGCCTGCAAACGAGGAGTCCAGGTGAAGGTCAGCGAAGTGTAGAATCTTTACCACTGCCGTAGTCCTGAGTAGGAACCCGTCATTCCGGCCGCTGATACCGCGGATACATTATATCGCGCATATCAATCGGGTTTGGCCATCGTACGGCCTCTCATGGGCGAGATCCTGCATCCTCCGCTCCTGGCAGTTCGCCCAGCACCACCAGATGGCTTCGCGCCCTCGAGGTGGCCACGTAGAGCTGCTCGTCGCGCACGTCCGGCCGCATCGCGTGGAGTTCAGTGAGGATCACCACCGCCGACTCAAGACCTTTGAAGGCGGGGATGCTTGAGCAGAATATGGAAGCCGGAGGGGGAGGAGACTGCCACGTTAAGGAGAGGTTGCCCAGGCGCCTGCCCTCCTTCCAGCAGCTCTTTGCGGGGCCCCTCGGGGTCAGTATGGTGATCTCGCTTGGCAGCACGCGCTCCTCCGCGACCAGCCTGTGGAGCAGCTTGCGCAGCTCAGTCTCGGCCTCCTCGGGTGAGACACCGAGAACCTCCACCTGTGTGCCAGGCGGCCCAGCGCAGGTGGGCGCCATCTCGCCCCGCCAGAAGGAGGTCACCACTTTATGGATTCTCTGGGTATTCCTGCAGTTGATGGTCAACCGTAGGGGTGGCCAATGGACCGGATAGGAGCTGCCGGCGCCGTAGATGGACTGGTTGTCGTCTTTGAAGATGTACAGGACGCCGTTCTTCTCGTCCTCGAGCCAGGCCTCGAGCGGCACCCACCAGGATTCCTGGAAGTCCTGGCCCTCGTCCACAATGATCGCATCGTAGCCAGGGACGAGACGCTCCCTGGCCTCGAAGAGCGCGTTCGGCAGAGTGTGGTCCCAGAACTCCTGGGGAGGGGGCCGAGGTCTATAGTCCGGGAGCGGTATCGCTGCCTCCTCTGCCTTGAGCGCGCAGAGTTCGTGGAAGTGGTGAACATCCACGTCCGCCCCGGCGCTCAGCGAGTCCCTCGCCCAACCAGCGAGGGCGCGGTTGAAGCAGACGAATAGCGTCCGGAACCCCTCCTGCGAAAGCCGCCGCGCCTTCTCGAGGGCGAGCATCGTCTTGCCCGATCCTGCACAGCCTTTAATGAGAGCCCGTCGGTAGGCTGACAGCATGTGGAGAACTCGAAACTGTTGCTCCGTCAGCTCGCGAAGCACGACCTCTTCTTGGTCGATCCGGGTGCGTAGTGTTACCTCCAGCCTGTAGCTGGGGGCGAGGAGGCGTACGAGAGCGTCAACTGCCTGCGCCCCTGGTTCCTCCTGGTTCCGGTTCCAGAAGCGGAGCGCGGCCTCGATGGCCCTACGGGGATCGCGGAGTTTCGCGGCGTCCAGGAGGGTCTCCGGTGGCGCTTCCATACCCAGCTGGAGATTCCCGACGCTAACGTCCGGGAAGGCGACGGCATGTCCGAAATGGTAGCGGTACGGAGCTGTCGACGGCGTATCCCGGCACTTGCTGACGAGTGCGTGCATTGACCGGGTGACCTGCTTGAACGGGTCAGTAATCTCATTATCATTTCCCACCTGGTCCTTGCTGTACCAGATGCCAGTGGAGGCGTCTCGGCCGATAGCCCCGCCTTTCACCTCCAGCACGAGCACGCCCAGCCGCGGATGAGCGACAACGAAGTCAGCCTCGCCGTCCTGAGGATCCCGTCCGCGACAGCCGCTCAGCCAACGCACCCCGTGGAAGACCGTGAAGTCTTTGGGAAGGCCCCGTTCGAAGAGCTCGTAGAGCCTGTGTTCCGCTGCGCTCTCGACGTCTGCTGGCAGATGCTCGGGGAACATCCTGGCCATGTCGGCTGGTTCCTGTGCTTATGAGTGTTCAGCGAAAGGATAGAACACCCAGGTGGGGCACCGCAACTTGGCGTCCAAGAGAGTGAGCCCCCTAACGGACTGAGACGGCAGGTAAGGTTCAAGACGAGCCTTCTCCATCTTCCGCAGAAGAGGGCCAGCTTGCGCTCTCTCAGCAAAGAGCGTCAAGAACACGGGCCAAGGCCTCCGTGTCCCGTCGGCAGTAGTCGAGCAGCGCCTGCCGCAGACGCCTGCGCTCGGACTCTTCCGTCTCTGGCGAGATCATCCGGGCGAAGGCGACGGACGCGTGGCCGCCTTCCTGGATCTCAAGGTCGTCGTACCCAAGGTCTGGCACCACCGCCGGCAGAACCGCCTTCATCGAGTAGCTACCGTGGAACCCAGGATGGTAGTAGTGATCCCTGATGACTGCATGTAGGTCCAGCATGCGGCTGCACAGGCCCATCAGATGATCGGAGTATCGGGGAAACGTGTCGGCAAGCTCCCTGAGCCTACTCTGTTCGAAGCCGGTGTAGACCACGATGGTGCCCTGTAGCTCGATCGCGTCGAGGAGGCTCAGCACGAAGGCCTCGCGTGGATCACCATCCCCATCGTGCAGGAAAGAACGGTGACTCAGGTTTCCTGCGGAATCCTGAACATGAAGCGACCATTGGAAGGGAATCACCTGGTAGGGCCGCGTTCCAGGATATATTGGAGGTGCCGGGTTGAACGTCTCGAAATCCAGGAAATGCAGCGGGTGCTCAGCGCCGCCGAGGGCTGTTGCTAGGCCGGGCCCAACATAGGGCTGTCCCGCGACGACGCACTGACGAACCCGTTGCTGGGCAGGAGACAGCCCTGGGAACCCCTCAGGAATCCCTCGGATCTCCCGAATACCAGCATTCAGTAGGGCCTGGATCAGTCCACTCGTGGCGCGTGGTAGCTGTTCGATGTGATGCTCCGGCATTCCCTCACGGCAGTGCTGGTAGAATTCGCACTGGTACGGATTCGCGCACCGGCGGCCTATCTCGACCTCGGGCGGCTCCTCTCGGAGCAGAACCTCTTTCATGCTTGCCAGGCCATTCGGCACCTGCATCCGCACGACGGCCCACGCCTGATCGGACACATCCTCGAGACGGAAGAGCCGCTCGAGGTCGTAGGATCCGCCGTCGTGCACATACGTATTGTCGATGTGGAGCAAGCATGCCCTCCGCACGGCAATACCCGAACCATCAAGCACATACAGCTGGATGGCTACGTCAGGCACGTGCTCCGCCTTCACACTCGTGCTTGACTTGACCTCCACTAGGTCGAAAGTGCCATCGGCGTTGCGGCCGAGGACGTCCGTCCTGATCCTGACGTCGTCAAAGGAAAATGCCGCCTCGTAGATTGCGGGCACGGACCCGTCTGCGATGGCTGCAGTCGTTGCGGTCATCGCTGCAGCGTGTTCGTAGTACTCCTCCTCAATGAGGCGTCCACCTGGAAACCTCTGCCTGGCTAGTCGTCCCACAGCAATCCCGGTTTCCATCAACGCCTGTTGGCTGACGTCGGGAGGCTCGGCCAGGTTGGGGGAGTAGCACTCCAGAAATAGCCTCTTCGGACACTGCAGGCCCGCCGCGAAGCGGCTCTTAGACAGTAGCGGGATCGTGTCGCGAGTCATTGCCTTCGTATGAATGAGTCCGCCAGCCGCCGGACTTCTTGCGGCTTCGGATCCACGGCGGCTCCCATCCTACATGCGCTCCGCTGGCATCGCAAGGGTGGTTGTGAACAAGTTTCTGCAAGCTGCTCAGACGCCGAGGCCTCTGACCGGCATCTCCATGCCCCTCCCGACGAGCGAGCCCGGGCACCCATACACGACTCGCACTCCACCTCCGACGACGCCTCAGCCGCGCTACTACATCCCAGCCGTAGCAGTTGCAATACTTGTGGCGGGGAAACCTACAGGAGTTTCAGTTGCTGAGGGCTACTGGAGTTAGTTGGTCGTGACGGCCGCTCAACCCTGCGAGCCGCGGCTGGGCCCAGCAACGGGGCGCCACCCCCGTTCCCGCCGGGCCCGGCGTCACGCGCACGACTCCCGATGCAAGCTGCCGCCGATTCGTCCTTGGGGCCGTCCGAACGGCGACGGTAGGCGAACGGCAGGCGATGCCATCTGGCGAGCGCCATCCTCTTGCCCCAAGCGCTCGCCCCGTCGGCGTACCCGTATGCAGTCCGCCGCCCGCCCCTGCCGCCGTAACGCTTGGCGGCGTCAGGGTGTCGGGCGTGCATCGTGCTTGCCGCTAGACTGGCAATCGCCCGCCGCTGCGCTAGTGAAATGTCTCTCCCCCTCCACCCGCCCTGGGCTAGGCTGTTCTCGTTGGCCATCCCAACACACCGTCCTTCATGAGCGCGGCTGCGGGACCGATCTCTGCAGTCCGCACGGAGCCCGCACCGCGGCACCGACGCTCCTATCTTGGAGGGGGTTCCTTGCGCTCACAAGAGGCATTTGACTAGCGTAACCAATCTGGGTCTTCCTGATCCGCGCTGGTAAAGCCGGCCGTCAGATATAACTTTGGCGCCGCTGCCCGTTGTCTCTGTTCGCGTCGAGGAGATCGGCGACGATCGCTCCGCAGAGCTTTGCCAGCGTTGACCAACGATGCGCTCCAAAGCCGCAGGCCCACGGGCGGCGCGGCCGTCGTGAGCAAGCCGAGGGAGCCCTGGCACGAGGCGATGGCCGCCCTTGGGGAGAGCCTTCGAGAAGGGACACCGTGGTGCTGGCAGGAGCTGCGGGCCGTGGAGACGGTGCTCGACGAGGTGGCGGAGGAGTTCGATAGCGAGGACCCCCTCGTGCCCCCGGTGCGAAACGTCCTCGACAAGACCCGCCAGGACCTAGTCGACCTCCACTCCCTGCTGCCTCACGTGGATGTGGAGGCCGATCTCCCGGAGCCCGATGACGAGCGGGTGGAGTGGCTCAGGCAGCGCTGGCTGCGTCAAGACACGTGACGCTACAGGTCCTCGTCCGGCTCCTCCAGGAGACCACGGTCGCAGACCTTAGCGAAGATCTACCCCCTCGACTCTCACGCCGCCCCACCCTCTTTGGGGGAGGCACAGGGGCTACCGCAGGCTGGATCAGCGCGATCTACGAATACTTCTTCCCAATAGATTCCAGATCCGCTCTTGCCAGGTCCTCAGGAGTCATGGCCACCCGAAATCTCACGCTGGCATTCAAAGTGAGGAAGAACGGCTCGGCAAGGGCAGGCATCTTAGATGCTTCTGGCAGGTCGACGATAAGGATGCCCCCTCGCTGCCCGTTCGCTTCTGAGAAATACGCTGCCTCGGGCTTCACGTCGTTGAGCGCTTTCTGTAGCGTTGCGCCCGCTGTGCCGTTCCTCACAAGCGTGTTAAACGGCTCTGGCGGAAAATCGATGTGCATTATCATCCTCATCGGTGTCCTCCTTGATCTGAATACTCGGCCAGACCGTCGATGGTCTCACCAGAAGTCATGGCTCTAGCGCTTGGCGTAGTTGCTGGCGCCGGCCCAATCGATGAGTACGACTGGCTCGTCGCCCACGACCCAGGCATCGTGGCCCTGGGGAAGCGCCGTGATCTCGCCAGCGCCGACCTCAAACTCGGTGCCATCCGACATGACGACGTGGATGCGGCCAGACACGTGGTACTGGAAATGTGGAGCCTCGCACCACTCAGTCCCGGCAGTGGGCTTTACGTGTTGTGACCATCTCCATCCCGGCTCCAACGTGAGCCGACCAACTACCCCGCCACCTATCTTTACTAGATCGAGCTTTCCCTTCTCGAACGTTCGCACCTCGTCTGGTGAACTCAGGTCCTTTCGCTCGGCCTTTACCATATCCGCTTTCCTCCTTGCATAAGCTTATAGTTATACGACGGTAAACGCGGCCTGGTTCTCTCGGTGGGAACGGCGACGACGCTCGGCCGCGCCGACCGGACACTATGTGCCGATGGTGTACAAGCAGGGAGCTGGGCTTGTCCATATGGTCCGGGCGAGTCACTCGGCGAGCGAGGACGCCCAATCCCGCAGGAGCTTTTCCGCCTCCTCCACAATCTTAGTTGAGGGATGCGACCACACCCTGCGGTCCTGCCCCATCCTGTGCTATCCTGGGCTCGTATCCTTCTCTTCTATGGAAAGGAAAGCGCGATGAAGTGTCCCCGTTGCCATGCCGAT
>JAUYEF010000297.1 GCA_030691635.1 Bacillota bacterium | reverse complement strand
GGACATGTACTTGAGTTCGCTGAGGCGGTTCGTCGAGGCGATGGGTGGCGAGTTAGAGATCAGCGCGAGCTTCCCGGATGGGAAGGTGCGGATTCAGCTCTTCGAGGATCTAGAGGAAGCGCAGCAGCCAGTGAAGGTCTGAGCGGCCTGGATCTGGCGGGAGCTTGGTGGAGGCACCACTTCCAATAACAACCGGTTGCCGCCTTCGCGGCCTGCGGCCGCTCCGGAGAAACCGGCGCGCACAGGCTGCGCCGTGGAGCAGAAGTGCAGTTCTCCCACAGAGGTGAGCCGGCCATCAGAAGTGGTGGGCGCCGGTTCGGCAACCTAGAACGTTAGCCGGAATTTGACCGCCTATGGGCCCGGAGTGACATTGGAGTCATGGTCAAGTTCGACGAAGCAGTATTGGCGGCGCTATGCCGGCGCCACGGCATTCAGAGGCTGCGCGTGTTTGGGTCAGCAGCTCGGGGCGAGGACCGCCCAGATTCGGATCTTGACCTCCTGGTGCGCTTCGCCGAAACGAAGAGTCTGATCGAGATTGTCCGCATCGAGCGGGACCTGGCGGAGTACTTTGGCCAATCAGTGGATTTGGTCACGGAAGGCGAGTTAAGCCCCTACATCAGGGATGAAGTCCTGACCCAGGCCGCACCGCTCTATGGTCCGCGGGGATAGGCTGTACCTGTCCCATATCCTCGATGCGGCCGACCGCATCGAAGGCTACATCGCAGGCCTGGATCTCGTTGGCTTTCTCGATGATCCCCTAAGACAAGACGGGGTGATTCGGCAACTGGCGGTCATCGGAGAGGCGGTGAAGCGTCTCTCTGGGGGCCTCCGTGAGTCGTCCCCAGATGTGCCATGGGGCGACATCGCAGGGATGCGCGACCGCCTCATCCATGACTACATGGGTGTCGATCTTGAAGCCGTGTGGAAGACCGCGAGAGAGGATGTGCCAGCGCTGCGGCGAGTGGTACACGGACTCCTGGACACAAACTCCGGCTAACAACCGAGTTGCGCCTACGCCGCTGTCGCGGCTCCGGAGAAACCGGCGCGAGACGTTGTGGTTCTGGAAGCGGTGCTAGGAATCGTCGCTGAGCGTTGCTTCGTTGGGACCTGGGGATACCTGGGGACGCGCCGGTTCGCAACTCTCGAACGTTAAGCGAAGTTGAGGCGGGATTAGTTGATTACCCTGAGCCTTGGCGAGTGTCGGCGAGCGAGAGGCTCAGGTTGAGTTGGGGGATTCTCTGGAAATGCCGAACGTTGCCTGTCACCAGTTCCAGCCCGTGATGGATCGCCGTAGCGGCGATCTGGAGGTCGGCGTCTGGAAGGAGAAGCCCCTTCTCCTCGAGTTCAGCACGGATCTCTCCGAAGACCCGCGCAGTTGCGATGTCAAAGGGGAGGACGGTGACGGCAGGGAGCACGCGTTCTTCGATGTTCTTGAGATGGCGCTCCCGAGCCGACGACCGGAAAGCACCCTTGAACAGCTCGCCTACGCAGACCGCACTCGTGAACTGGTCTTCCCGGGGGATCGTTCTCACCCACTTCAGATACCTGGGGTGCGGTTTCGGCCGAAGGAGCTCCGAGATCGCGTCTGTATCGAAGAGGAACGCCACGGGAGTCAGTCAAGGGACGGAGTAGCGCGGCGGCCGACTCGCTTGGACTGCTCGAGGATGGAAACGAGCGCCTCGGAGTCGTCCCACCCACCGGCAATGCTCGCGAGCCCTCCCTCGGGCCCCCGAGCCCGGAGTCGCCGCAGGGTTTCTAGGTCTTCGGCGGGGACCAACGCAGCGACGGCCCTCCCGTGGCGAGTGATCATCACCGGGTGGCCATGCTCGACCGAGCGGATCTGCTCCGAGAGCGTGGCCTTGACCTCTGCCACAGACAGGGACTTGGTGGACATGGGCACCTCCAGTGTGTAGTCAGTATGACTATATTGACCATAGGGACTCAGGTCAAGCCGAGGCGCTAGGCCCAGAGTAAGCGTGCTGTGACACGCTGGTCTACGAAAAGAAACCGGAAAGGCTTATCCTGATTGGAGTTAGTGGGTTCCAGCGAAGAACCACGACTCCGACCAAGAAAGGCCTTTCCGGTGAAGAGAATCTCGCTGAAGCAGAGCCGCAAGAACAGTGCCCGGCGGAACCGGAAGGTAGCGGCCCGGCACGCCCTGGCCGGGCACTGGAGGGCGCAGCCGGCTCCGATGTTCACGTCGGGGAAGATGCACTACGAGATCGGCGCGAACACGGACGTGATGAGCTACGGCGGCATCGGGGCGGTGCACCGTCTGGTCACGCAGCTCGGGCTGGTCGAGAAGATCGACCGAGATCTGGAGCTGCTGAAGGTGCACCTGCCCTACCATGAGTCGGATCACGTGCTGAACCTCGCCTACAACGTGCTGTGCGGGGGCACGCGGCTGGAGGACATCGAGCGCCTGCGCCACGACGCGGCGTACATGAACGCGCTGGGCGCCGACCTGATCCCGGACCCGACGACCGCCGGCGACTTCTGTCGGCGCTTCACCGAAGAGGACACCGTCCGGTTGATGGAGGTCATCAACGAGGTGCGACCCAAGCTGTGGCAGGGCCGGGGTCGTGATCTGTTGGGACCGATCGCCTACCTGGACGTGGACGGCACGCTGGCGCCGACGTACGGCGGGCGGAAGCAGGGCATGGACATCTCCTACAAGGGGATCTGGGGCTACGCGCCGCTGATCCTGTCGCTGGCCAACACGCGGGAAGTGCTCTATCTGGTGAACCGCCCGGGCAACGTGCCGAGCCACACGGATGCAGCGGGCTGGATCGACAAGGCGATCGATCTCGTGGAGCCCCACGCGGAGCGCATCTGCGTGCGGGGGGACACGGACTTCTCGCTCACCGCCCACTTCGACCGCTGGGCCGCACACGTCGACTTTCTCTTCGGCATGGACGCTAGCCTGACCCTGGTGCGCCGTGCCGAAGCCCTGGACGAGAGCTGCTGGAAGCGCTTGGAGCGAGGGCCGAAGTACGAGACCCTCACGGACGAGACGCGCGAACGCTCCCAGCCGTACGAGAAGGAGCGCATCGTGCGGGAGCGCGAATACGTGAACCTCGAGTTGAACTACGAAGACGTGGCCGAGTTCAACTACCAGCCGGGCAAGTGCAGTCGGCCGTACCGGGTGGTGGCGTTGCGCAAGAACATCAGCAAGATGAAGGGCGAGCACGTCCTGTTCGATGAGATCCGCTACTTCTTCTACATCACCACGCGCACCGACCTGAGCATGGACGAGGTGGTCCGGTGCGCCAACGAGCGCTGCGACCAGGAGAACGTCATCGAGCAACTCAAGAACGGCGTCAACGCCCTGCGGGTGCCGCTCTACGACCTGGTGAGCAACTGGGCCTACATGGTCATGGCCGCCCTGGCATGGAACCTCAAGTCGTGGTTCGCCATGATGATGCACTTGAAGAGCGACCGACTGGCGTACATCCGCATGGAGTTCCCCCGCTTCCTGCACAGCATCATCCTCATCCCCTGCCGCGTCGTGCGCCGAGCCCGCAGCATCACCCTCCGACTCCTCGGCTATCAGCCGACAGTGGACCGGCTCTTCAGCACCTGGCACACCATCGAGCGAACGGGCTTTACCTGACTCCACGGGGTGCCTCAGTTCTCGCAGGACCTCCTCCTCGCGCGAAGAAACCCGAGGAGCCGGGAGGCGTGTCTTCCCCTGCAATGCCATGGTTGCGGATACACTACGCAACGTCCCTTCGAGACCTCGGGCAGCCTTCACCGTGCCACTTGGACGCTCGCCACGACTCCTCTGACCCCAAACCTGGGCCCCACCCGGCCGCCGGGGCGCGTGTGCAGAGCAACACGCTTATTTTGGGCCTAGGCCGACCATGCCGCCTCAACATCGCCTAACAAACGAGTCCCGCCTTCACGGCCTTCGGCCGCTCCGGAGAAACCGGCGCGAGCGGCAGATGGAGGAGTGATACGAGCAGGTTATATCGACGAAGGTGAACCTGGGCGCTCCCGGAACGCCGGTTCGGAACCCGAGAACGTTATCGGAAACCACTCGGCCGGAACGGTATGCGCTAGACAGCATATGCGATGAGAGGTATATTGAATCATGGCATGGGAGGTGGAGTTCACCGACGAATTCGAGGGGTGCTGGGATACTCTCGATGGCGAGGAACAGGACGCGATCGATGTGGTCGTGGGACTGCTGGAGGAAAGAGGACCCAGCTATCGTTCCCCCAAACGACCAAAATCGCGAGTTCGCGGCACGGCCACCTGAGAGAGCTCCGGGTTCAATACAAGGGCGAGCCCTACCGTATTCTCTATGCGTTTGATCCGAGACGCGTCGCGCCTTGCTGATCGGAGGATCAACGACGGGCGACGATCGTTGGTATGAGAAACACGTTCCGACTGCTGACGCGCTCTACGACAAGCATCTCGAAGTGCTGCGAAGGGAGGGATACACCGATGGCACGTAAGTGGAGTGAGATTCGGGAGAAGATGTCCCCGGAGCGCAGGGAGAGGAATCGGGAGAAGACCGCTGCCCTGCTTCTGGCTATGGACTTGGCTGGGTTGCGCGACAACATGGACCTGACCCAAGAAGAAGTGGCTGCTCGACTCCAAATCTCCCAGTCAAACGTATCTCGGCTCGAGAAGCGTCGAGATATGCTGGTCAGCACGCTCCGGGAGGTAGTAGAGGCGTTCGGCGGCGAGCTTCATCTCGTCGCGGAGTTCCCGGACGGAGCCGTGGAGATCAGTCAGTTTGATGAGGGAGAAGCCGCATAAAGAGGGTTGGCTGCGTGGTCACTGCGACGTGGCTTCCGATAACAAACGAGTTCCGGCTTCGGCCGCCTGACGGCGGCCTTCGACCCAACCGGCCCAAAGGCAGCTGGGGCCTGAGAACGAAGTTGTTTCCTCGACGAGAGCCGGGCCTGGAGTTGATGTGGTGAGGGCCGGTTCGGGACTCGCGAACGTTAACCGAAAGGTGCCTTTGGACTCGGCACTCCGAGCATGCAGGATGCTGAAGCGGTGGCGGATGTACATATTAAGTGTGTACATTAGGTCATGAGCCAGATCCGGTTCGAGTGAGATTCACGCAAGGCGAAGACCAACCTCCAAAGACACGGCGTCTCCTTTGAAGAGGCGCAATGGGTCTTCCTCGACGAGCAGGCGCTGCTCCATGAGGACCCGCAGCCCCTCCATGAGGAAGAGCGGTTCGTCCTCCTCGGTCTGAGCGCTTCGCTCCGGTTGCTCGTCGTGATCCACGCTCTGCGAGAACGAGACGTGATCCGGATCATCTCCGCGCGGAAGGC
Organism: Bacillota bacterium; assembly: GCA_030691635.1. Taxonomy (GTDB): domain Bacteria; phylum Bacillota; class Sulfobacillia; order JAUYEF01; family JAUYEF01; genus JAUYEF01. The sequence continues at coordinate 674 of JAUYEF010000297.1, read as the reverse complement.
GACCCGCCTGGAGCCACGGGAATACGAGATTCGCCTGAGGTAGGTGCTATGCGAGCCGAGTACGACTTCTCGAAGGCAAAGAAGAACCCCTACGCAAAGCGGTTGAAGCAGAGGGTCACGATCCGCCTAGACGGTCCAACGGTGAAGTACTTCAAGCAACTCGCCGAGGAAACTGGGATCCCCTACCAGACGCTGATCAACCTCTATCTGCGGGACTGCGCGGAATCGCAGAAGGCGCTGAACCTGGAGTGGCGACCTGAGAAGGCCGGATCGCGGTAGGGTTCATGGGAGGGGTTGTCCCTTCCGGGTTGATTCGAAGAGCCTGGGCGCCTTCGGGAGAACACGGCACCCATCGGTTAACAACCGAGTCCCGCCTGTGCGGCCGGGCCCGGAAGGCGCTGAACTCTCCAACCGATGTCCGGTCCCGGGTCATCTCCCGAACTACCACTCGTAGCGAGAGGAGAAGGAGAGTGGTCAGGGTCCCCACCCATCGCCCGCCTACTCACCCAGGCGAGATGCTCCTTCGGGAGTTTCTAGCCACGCTTGGGCAGGCAAAGATGTAGCGAATGAGTCAAGTTCATGCGGCGAGGCTCCTGATCTGGCAGAAGTCGTCCATGGCGTTCTCGACGTGGCGGAACGAAGCGCGGAGCTTGGAGGGGGCGGCCTCGTCGCCT
>JAUYEF010000203.1 GCA_030691635.1 Bacillota bacterium | reverse complement strand
TGAGGATGCGTCCCACACGGATGCAGTAGGACCCAAGCGCACGTCAAACTGCAACGCGATCAGCTGCGAGACCAGTGGCCGGACCTTCTGGAAATCCGGGAATTCCACAGCGCATTGTAGAGCTTCTCGTTGAGTGTCCTGCCACGATTGCTCGAGCCGGTTCACAGTCGCTGTCGCTCCTCAGACATGGGGTAAGATGGCAATCCTCAACAGCTGCTGCTGCGCCCACGTTCAAACGTGGGCGCCCTGGAGTTCAGACTGAACCTGAGACGCGCGCAGCACAACATGGGGCTATTTCGCTGCATGAACAGCCTGAGTCCTGCTCTTTAGGCAACACTTTTTGTTGGCGGCAGTCAGATAACCTCTCATCTTGTGGTAACTTCTCCTTTGGGGGCACCTAGGTGCAGCGCCAAATAATCTGATTTCGACAGGATTTGGGCTACCGCACCAAACCGAATTGGCCGGAGGTCTGAGAATGTACTGGCTATCCGTACTGGGAGGTCTGCAGAAGCTCTTCGCCTGGCAACCATGGGTGGTGATAGGCGCTTTCCTCGGTCTCAGGACAGTGCTTACCCGAGCTGCCCAATACTGCGAACACCACATCGCCCTCCGGCTCCTCCGAAGGGGAGCGCACCTGGCCGATCTCGTCTGGGAGTCTCTCCTGGAAGGAGCCCTCATGGGTACGGTGGTACTGTCTCTGTTCCTGGTGTTTGTGGGCGCATTGGACGCCAGATGGATCTCCGCGGCACGCGAGTCGCTGCTGCCGGCGATGGAGCACGGCGCCCTTGACTCGTTGGTGATAAGTTTCGTTTTCCTCATGGTGTCACGAGTGCGGCAGGTCAAGAGCTTTCTGGCGGCGGTGCCTTCCTTCAAGATCTTTGTGGAAGGCACTCTTCTTTTTGACTTCTGCAGGTTGGAGTTCACGAAGTATCTAAGCGTCTCCAGTGCCATACCCGCTGGTGGTACCGGACTGGCAATAGCCGGCAGGCCCATCAGGACGCAGCTGCACTATGCTGTCGGGTACTTTATCATCGGGCTTCTTATCGAATGGATGCTCCTAGCCGCAGAAAAGCGCCTGCGCCCATGGCTCCTGGGCCATGGTGTCCAGCCGGACCACGCTCGGCGCCTCACGTGGTGGTTGACATTGGCCAACGGAGTGGTCGCCGGGTTCTTGCCTCTGGCAATGTACGCTGAACTCCTGGAGCTCTGAGGCGAGCCCGCGAGCCCCCGCTTGCGCGCAAGATCGTCGGAGGTGAGGCCTGGTGATGGAAGCTCCTTGTCCTGTCTGCTTACGGGGTACGGTCAGCCGACAACTCGGTTCAGGAAACTGCCCTTGTGCATGCTGTGGACGTCGAAGCGTGCAGAATCGGAGAATCCGAGATGCGCGGCCACCCTGCGCGATGCCAGGTTGGCGTCCGACACCACGTAGACCGGGATACACCCTTTCGAGATGACGTGCTCGCAGAGCCACGCGGCGACTCCGCTTGCGAGGCCCTGCCCCCTGCGCTCGGGCACAGTGAACAGGTCGCAGATTTCGTAGAGGCACTCTCCCCGTGGTTCGGCCCTTCCGAGGCACACAACTCTTCCGTCCTCGACCAGAGTACGAGTGATGGTGCGAGGATGCCTCACCGGAAGCCCGCCCAGCGATGTGATCGCGTCAAGGGGCCTGGGCCCCGGTGGACTCCGGTAGTTGGCGGCCTCAAGGGTGAGGACAAGGAAGGTGCCGGCCTCCTGGAACCCCAAGCCGGTCCCGTCCAGCAGACGCTCTTGGGCTGCAGACGAGGTCACCACCTGTAGGGCCGGCGCGTGGAGCAAGCCGGCCAACAACATTGCCTCATCGAAGATCGACCGAGCATCACAGGTGTCGCGGGTAAACAGCGCGATTTCGGTCGAGCGTTTTCCATCCTCCACTGTGGCGACTGCGGCCGGGTCGCTGTCGCGGTCCGCGAGAAGATACATGGGGTTGGGCTGCATCGTCTCAGGATTTTCGAAGCTGAGGACGTTCCCAAAGATGGTATAGTTTTCGTAGGGCCGTGCAGAGATTACTCTCGCGCATTCCAGGGACGCCTCTCTGGTCTCGAACAGAGCCATGAACGGGCCTCCTCAAAGCGTTTGCCTGCGCTAGAAGGATGCCCGTATCCAGGCGTGACATGAGTGCACGGGAAAAGGAGGTGCGGCGGTGAGCGACGAGGCCAGGACGCGGCTTACCCAGTACACAAGAAAAGCAGGCTGAGCGTGCAAGATGGGTCCAAAAGACCTGGCACAGGTCCTGTGCCACTTACCGCCTGCTCTTGAGGTTGACCCGAACCTGCTCGTGGGCTTCGATACGTCGGACGACGCGGGTGTCTACCGTATTGCGCCCGATGTCGCGCTGGTCCAGACGGTGGATTTCTTCACGCCCATAGTGGATGACCCGTACGACTTCGGCGCCATAGCTGCGGCAAACGCGCTCAGCGATATATACGCCATGGGCGCGAAACCGCTCACCGTGCTGAACCTGGCGGCGTTCCCGGTGGGGACGCTTGACCTTGGCGTCCTCGCGGAGATCCTCAGGGGCGGTGCCGCTAAGATCGCGGAATCCGGCGCACGCTTGCTCGGGGGGCACACGATCGACGACCTTGAGCCGAAGTACGGTCTTGCAGTGACCGGCGTGGTGCACCCGGACAGGATCTTCCGCAACTCGACCTGCAGGCCGGGTGACGACCTGGTTCTCACCAAGCCAATCGGCATGGGCATCGTCACCACAGCGATCAAGCGTGGGCTGGCTTCGCCGGAACTCATCAAGAGGGCGACAGCGATCATGGCGGCGCTGAACAGGGCCGCGTCCGAAGCAATGATCTCCGCCGGCGCCAGCGCGTGCACGGATATCACAGGGTTCGGCCTCGCTGGTCACGCTCTTGAGATGGCAAGGGCGAGCAAGGTCACGCTGTCAATCCGGATGTCGAGCGTGCCCGTTGTGCCGGAGGCATACGAGTTCGCGGGCGAAGGCATAGTTCCCGGAGGCACTCGCTCGAACCTTAGCTATTTCTCGCAGTGGATCGAGTTCGCCGGTGATGTGAAAGATCACGAAAAGCTTGTGGTCGCTGACGCCATGACATCGGGTGGCTTGTTGATAGCCATAAGCCCAGGCAAGACATGTGATTTGCTGGACAGGCTCGGCGAGGCGCATGTGACGGCCTCGGTCATAGGCAGATCTTGTGAGGGCGCCGGCTTCTTGCGGATCAGCAGGTGAAGCCGGGCCCTATTTCGCCGCAGACGTGGAGTGTTTTTCGAGGGTCCTGCAGGTCAGCAGGTAAAACGCGGATTCCATCGAGTGCCAGGGCTCCGGCCGGCCGGTCGCGATGAACCTCTGCTCGGTGGCATTCACGAAGGCCGATGCGCGGCCTGCATCGCCGACCATCACCGCAGCATAGGCCATTATCGTCCACGGGAAGGGATCGTCCTTCACGTACTGCTCCCACCTGGGGAAACGCTGAGCCACATCACCATAGAGCGCCCTTGCCCTCGCGCTGTCGGCGGGAACAAGTCCAAACACTATCGGGTAAACCTGGGCCACATTATCGGGGTACCAGACGTTGCTTCGCGGAGTGCGCTTGTGATGCTGGCCCGCAGCCCACATGTACCGTCCGAGCCTTGCGTCCCAGAGCACGTCTTCGATACCCTGGCGCACCATGCCGGCCCTGGCGTGGTAGTAGACCGCCTCGTCCTTGCGGCCGAGCGCCTCAAGCACGTGCGCCCAGTCCTGGAGCCCGCGGAAGTTCTCGGAGTTGTCCATCAGGTATTTCATCTTGTAGTTTGACTTGGCCCACACAAGCCCGTCCGTATCCTGCAGAGCGATGATCACGCCCGCGATCATCTCGATATCTGAGGCGTGCTGCTCGACCCACGCACGGTCGCCGGTCTTCGCCATGTACTCTTTGACCAGCGTCAAGAAAGTGGCCGCATACGAATCGGCTGAGTCGTAGTCCTCTGTCGTCCTTTCGACTCCGCCTTCATAGTAGCGATCGTACACCGTCCCGAAAAGCCCGAACCTGTCCGGCTTGTTGAGCCTGTCAGTGTACCATTCCATGTATCTCCTGGCCGCGGTTGGGTCCAGGTCAAGAAGCGGCAGAGCGGCCAGGTTCGAGAAGTAGGGTATCACCTTGCGCCCTCTCTGGTCGAAGGTGATCGCCCCGTCCGCCCGTTGCGTCGACTTCAGCCATTCCGTTTCTGAACGAGTCAAGTCCTCCAGCGTCACCGCCCCTTTCATGATGGTCCCGCCGCCGGGCGCGTAGTGCTTCTGCGGAGCCTGCAAGATGAGTCGCGGGGATGCGGACACTGCGAGAGCCAGCAGCATAAGCAGCGCGAGTTGTCTGGGCTTTGTCGCGAGAGCCTGCATGGTGTCCCCTCGTGTGAGATGGAGAAATCGAATTCGCCGTTTCACACTTTCGG
>JAUYEF010000055.1 GCA_030691635.1 Bacillota bacterium | reverse complement strand
TGAAAGGCCTGTCCGTGCGCCCTGCTCCGTAGCTACGGGGTCCCGACCGCTACCTCAGGCAGTTAGTTGAGTGGTCGGTTTCCGTCGTAATGGGCGGTCGCTTTGGATCGTAACGGGTGGTCGAAATGAATCGTAACAGGTGGTCGGAATGGATCGTAACGGGTGGTCGTTTTTGCGTCGGAATATACAGCAACCCATACCGACGCCAACCGCTACAGCGCGCATGTACGCCGTGAGACAGTCTCGAAACGCTGAGGGTGTTGCGCGTCCTTCCATTCGCGTGACTTGACGGGGCGGCTGATGGTCCGGGGGGGGGAAGGGCAAGCGGGATCGGGTCCTGTGGGTGGGCGACGAGACGCTGGACATCCTCCGGGCTTGGCGGCAGCGTCAGGCGGAGCTCGTGGGCGCCGCAGAGCACGCCTTCACCACTCTGGAGGGCAAGCCCCTGAACCACCGCTATGTGCAAGCAATGGTCCAGCGCTACGCGGCCAAGGCGGGGATCACGAAGCATGTCACGCCGCACACGCTGCGGCATACCTTTGGAACTTGCCTGCTGCGGGCCACCAAGAACGTCGTCTTGGTACAGAAGGCGCTGGGTTATGCCAACTTGAGTACCACCTAGATATCTGGCACCTGACGGATGACGACCTGGAGGCGGCCCTGCGGTCGTTTCATCGCCGAGCGTAGTGCGGTTGACCCTTGCGTCCGCCGGATGTCCGATGGATATCCAGCGGTCGTCCGGTGGTTGCGCACCGCCACCAGGACCCGCGTGATCTTCGGTCTCATCACGCGTTAGCAGGTGATTGCACCTGCTACGTGGGCATTGGAAGGCTCTTCAAAGGGCCTTCCAACGGCGTTCGGCCGACTATCGACCTAGTGGGGTCCAGGCAACCAGAGACCGCCTTCGGATGCACCCAGCGGGCCATCGGCAAGCTCGCACCGGCATGGCGCAGGTCGTGGTGCCGTGACATTCGTCGCCGGTTATCGCGGCAGTTCCCTCTCCTATAGTACTCGAGGTGCCACACCGAACGGGCCGGGAATAGGCTGAGAGCGAAATCGAGGCCTGGCCCCGGTTTGGCTTGCGCCAGGTCAAACCTGATGATGTCATCGCCCAGGCCAGCAGCGTAAGCAACGCATTTCGTGCCTCAGGCGTCAGGGGAGGCAGCCTAGGGCCAGAGGCAGACCGCGCTGTCTGACCGCCTGGCGAGTAACCTGGCGATGAGCGCCTCAGAGAACATGTAGCGCGTTCCACAGCGTACTGACGGAATAGAGCCGGAGCGAGCCATGGTCCGAAGCTGCTGTGCGGTGACACCAAGGCGCTTGGCCGCTTCGTCTGCTTTCAGGAGCATTCGGGTTTCCTCCTGGCACAGGACCGGAGTACGTACGTAGGCTGCGACGCGGTCCTGTGGCGAGTAATGCGGATATGGGGGCTAGTTCAACCGGGGGCGCCTTGTTACCTCTGCCGGCTGGATACCTAGTACGGTTGGGCAGCCGTGGTCTCAGGCGGCTCGCCGGTAGCCAACCACAAAGGAAGGAAGGGTTGCCTTCACGTGACGAAATCCAATCCCCGTCGGACGTAAAGGGAGGGAATGAAGAGGTGACCGATCCAGCTTCCTTGAGGCTCGTTTTGAAGGGTGAGCACTTCAACTTGTCTGTCTACTACACGAACGAGACGGACCTTCTCTTCGATTTTGAGGAGGCGGGCAAGAACTCGGGGTATGGCGGTGTCGTTCAGGTCAATGCAAACCTCTTTCGCAGCCTGTTGAGAAGCTAGCCCCACCCCGAGGGTCATGCGGGACACAGTGCGTAAATGGCGCTTTGCCCTGTCAATCTAGCGGTCAATCCAACGCGCAGAACCGCTAGGTGGGAGGTCAGCCCAAGGAGCCATTCTGGCGACCAAAATACGCAGCGTAGAAGGGGTTTGCTGGGGTTCCGTTGGTTACCGTGTGGTGCTGTCTTGCTGCCTTCTAAGCAGAGGGTCGTAGGTTCGAATCCTACTGGGCGCGCCAGGATAGCAGGCCCTTCGGATCGCATTGCGTGGTTCCGGGGGGCCTTTTCGTACTGGTCGCGAGCTATTCCGCGATGCCCGAACGAGCCTTGCCTGCAGCAGGGATATCTGTTTTCGGACAGAACCGTGAAGCGCAGGCTAGGCCGACACCTGGGCCGTCCCGAAGGCCTGAAGCAGGGGGTGGGCTGTGTTGGCTCAAGACCAGTATAAAGGGATGTTCGACCACGTCCGTGCCGGAGTCCCCTCCGTTACAGACATGCTGTACCATACACTTCGACGGGGTATCGTATCGGGAGCGCTTGCCCCTGGCGAGCACCTCGTCGAACGCGACATCTCCCGCACGGCCAGTGTCAGCCGTACGCCCATTCGGGAGGCTTTCCGCAGACTGGAAGCCGAAGGACTGGTCCGTCACCACCCGCGGCGCGGGGTAGAAGTGGTCGGACTTGTGCCCCAGCAGGTGGAGGACGTGTTCGCGGTCCGCAAGGTACTGCAGGGCTTGATGGCTGAGCGTGCTGCGGCCAATGCGACGCCGGAGGAGCAAGAGATGATGGCCCAGGCGGTTCGAGAGGCAGAGGAGTTGGTTGATCATCGTGACGGGTTCATCTTGACGCAGGACCAGTTCAACAACACCCTAATAGCAGCCGCGCGCATGCCGCTTGCGGCTGGCCTTTTTCGCCAGCTAAGCGACTACCTAGAGGAGTTCCGAGCACGCTCCCTGTGGAATCGCCAGCGTCGGTCGGCGGCCGCTAAGGAACATCGATTGATCTGGGAGGCCGTCGTCAACCGGGATCCTGTGGCAGCGAGAGCGGCATCCGATGACCATGCCGATCGCTCGGCAGAACGGGTCCGCTTGGTTATCAACCCCAACTCCTAGCCCTGCCGCCTGGCCTTGCAGGTTTCAAGAAATGCCCGGATTCCGCATTGCTGTCCTATCCCCCCTTAGCATGGCATGACCGCCGGATATCCGCATATATGGTCCAATGTGGTTGACAGAAAAGCAAAGTCAAAGTAGTCTGAAGACGATGGTCGACCAAATACCATCCTTCAACTTGTTACCATGGACTTGTGACTACTGAACCGGGAGGGTGGGATGCCCGTAGCCGGGGCAGCCTGCGCCAAGCTCCAACAAACGCTATCTCTTCATCGCCGAAATGAACTCGCCCACCGCTAGCTGTTCTCTAGCCCGTGCCTATGCCTCGGCGGCCCACAACCGATCATGGACACCCCTCACTGGCAGCTACGCAGATTTGGAATTAGGGCGTGGATCAAGAGAGGAGCGATGCAGCTTGCTGGCGCCAGGGAAGAGCGCTGAGTTGGTTGGGTTCTTGCTTTCGATTCTGATCATCGGCTACGCAATGTACAGGGCAAAGGCTACTGGTAAGGTCCCTCAGGTGCGCCGCATTGCCGGGCTGGACGCGATTGATGAAGCCGTTCAGCGGGCTACCGAAATGGGCAGGCCGGTCATGATGGTCCCGGGTACGGGAGACGTCACCGACGCTTTTGCCGTCCAAACGCTGGCGGGACTGGCGATCCTCAGACGCACCGCCACACTGTGCGCGAGGTATGACACCAAGCTCTACGTCAGCATCAAGCGGGCCAACCTGCTTCCGATCGCGTCCGAGATTGTCCGCGAGAGCTTTGCCAACGAGAACAAACCCGACCGGTATTCGGAAGACACCGTTCAATGGTTCTCCGACGATCAATTCGCACACGCTCTGGCCACGGTTGGGGTCATGACGAGGGAGAAGGTTGCTTCGGCGATTCTGACCGGCTTCTTTCAGGCCGAGTCATTGCTTCTGGCGGAGGCCGCCGGTCAACTGGGTGCGATCACCATCGGCGGTTGCGGGCGACTCTCCCAGATCCCCTTCTTTGTGGTCTGCTGCGACTACTGCCTGATCGGCGAGGAATTGATGGTTGCCGGCGCTTACCTTGACCGGCGCCCGATAATGCTCGGGGCCATCCAGGGCCAGGATATCGCGAAAAGCATCCTCGTCCTTCTGACCATCATCGGGGTGGCGATGATGACCATCTCCAACAACAGCTCTTTGGTCAAACTGCTCAAAAAGTGAATCCAGGAAGGCATAAGGGGGTGTAGTTCTTGAAAACCGGCATTCCCACCGTCATAGGGGGAATCCTCGGCCTGCTGATGATTCTCAGTAATTTCGTGAAATACAAACCATTTCAGGACGCCTCGAACATTGCCATGTCCTGGATCGTTGTTGTTTCCGGTTTTGCCATGTTGCTGGGAGCAATAAACATGCTCCTTGTTCATTCAAAGCGAATTCAGACCAAGGCGAAGGACTACGACGAGAGCATCGTGTTGATCGTCTCTCTATTAGTGATGGCTATTACCGGGATCTTCATCGGCAGGACCTCACCGGTGTTCACCTTCTTGTTCAACAACATCGTTGTGGCGGTCGGTTCCACACTCTTCGCCACAATGGTCTTCTGGATCGCCTCCGCCTCCTACCGCACGTTCCGGGTGAGGAATCTGGCCGCCCTTGTCGTGCTAGTCTCCGCTGCGCTCACGATTTTGGGGCGCGCCCCAATGAGCGTGGTGATTTCTGACCGCCTTCCATTCATTGCTGAGTGGCTGATGGGGCCCCCAACTGCGGGAGCCCAGCGTGCAGTGCTAATGTGCGGCGCCGTAGGTGCCATCGCCGTGGGTATCCGTGTCCTGCTAGGCATCGAGCGTGGGCACATGAGCACGTCGCGCGACTAGAGGCTAGGGGGAGGTGAGCGTATGAACATCTTTGAGCGACTGGGCACCGCCGACCGCCGCTGGTGGTTTCTCGCTCTGGCAATTGTCGTGGGAATTCCAGTGATGAAACCCCTTGGGCTGCCGACATCGGTGAGTGATTGGGCGCGGCAATTCCAGGCAGCCGTGAATACGCTTCAGGCTGGCGATGTAGTCCTGATGAGTACGAGCTACACCGCATCCGGCAGCCCTGATGTACACCCTGGCGCGCAGGTAGTATTCCGCGTCCTGATGAGAGAGAACGTAAAGGTCGTTCTTGTGTCCTTTACCGAGCAGGGTGACGCTTTCGCGGACATGCTCGTCCAAGAGCAGATCAGTAAGGGCAAGCAATACGGAGTTGACTTCGTCAACATAGGGTTCATTGCCGGTCAGGAAACCGCTGTGGCGGGCTTTGCCGCCAACGTGACTGGTTTGGTCCCCCGTGACTACCGCGGCAACCCTCTCGCCGACATGCCGATTCTTCAAGGTATTAATACCGCCGCCGACTTCGCGATGACGGCCCTTGTTGCCACAGGCACTCCGGGATGCGAGGAATGGACACGTCAGATAACCGGCCCCTACAAGATTCCCGCGTTGATGATCTACACCACAAACGGTGCGACCCGAGTCATCCCCTACCTTCAGGCCGGTCAGGTTGCTGGACTGTTGATTGGGATGCGCGGCGCGGCCGAGTTTGAGGTCCTCGAGCGGATGCCTGGATCAGCTTCCGCAGGTATGGACGCTCAGTCGTTGGGACACCTGTTCATGCTTATGTTGATCATTCTGGCCAATATGGCCCAGCTGTCAGAGTGGCAGAAGAAGAAGGCCAAGGCTCAGGCGAAGGAGGCGAGTAGGAGATGAGTCGAGACCTGGGGATGTGGGTAGCCGGTATCGCGACGGTTATCGCGTTTAGCGTTCTGTGGAAGCCCACCAAACCATACAACCTTCTGCAACACGCCTATGTCGGCATGGCCGGAGGCTACGGGGTAACGCTTGGGGTCGAAAACATCATGAAGGTCGGATGGAACCCGCTCGTCAAAGGCGACTACAAGATGGTAATTCCAATTGTCCTGGGAATCATGCTGCTAACCCGGTACTACCGTCCGTACCGATGGCTGAGCGGGTACCCTGTCGCAATGCTAGTCGGTATCGGCACCGGCCTGTCGGTTCGAGGCATTGTCAGTGCCGAGATCCTCAGCCAGATCACTGCCACAATGATCAAGCTGAACAGTTTCGACAACCTCGTAATCATCTTCTGCACGCTAACAACAACGATCTACTTCATCTTCACAATAGGCGTGGGCGAGCGTGGCCCCCTAGGTTCGTCGCTCGCGACCCTGCGCAGTCTGGGCCGCTACTCCCTGCTGGTCATGTTTGGGGCGGCCTTTGCCATGTCCGTTCAGGGACGGTTGTCGCTGCTCATTGGGCGCTTTCAATTCCTGTTCCAGGAGTTGCTGGGCTTGTAGTGCCGGTGTGAGGGGGCCGGCATACTTGCCGGCCCCCTCCACGAAGCTCTAGCGGGTTTGTTCATCAGTCGAGCCTGCAGTCTGGAGGGATTGCTAATGCTGGACATTCTCATCAAGGGCGGCCGGATCATCGATGGGACCGGGAACACGTGGTTCAGAGCCGACATTGGTGTTCAGGACGGACGGATTGTAGCCATTGCCGCAGGGATGGAGGCACCGGCGGTACGGACCGTCGATGCCTCCGGGAGAGTAGTGACCCCAGGGGTAGTCGACATCCATTCCCACACCGACAGGACAATCTACAAGCATCCGAGGGCGGATACAGCCGTCAAGCAGGGGATCACTACGACGGGGGTCGGGCACTGCGGGGGCTCCTCCGCTCCTCATCGATCTGCGGTTCCAGGCGAGGATTGGGTCGATTTTGCCTCCTTTTTTCGCGATGTGGAACGTCAAGGTTTGGGGATCAACATTGCCCAATGCATCGGCCACGGTAGCGTCCGCGCACTGGTGATGGGACCCGAAGGCCATGGAGGCGAAAAGCCGGTACCCTCCGAAGCCGAGCTTGAGCAGATGAAGGCCGCAGTGACCAAAGGGATGGCCGAAGGCTGTTTTGGGATGACCACGGGTCTGCAATACCCTCCCGGAAGGAACGCCAAGACGGATGAGATTGCAGAGCTGATGAAGAAGGCGTCGCCGGGTCTGTACATGACCCATATGCGTGAGCAGAGCTCAAAGATCGTCGAAGGGGTCAACGAGGCGATTGAGGTCACCGAGAAAGCGGCATGCAAGGGCGTCATTTCCCATCTCAAGATGGCCGGCCCCGAGCAATGGGGGTGGTCGGCGAAGATCCTGAAGCAGATAGAAGATGCTCGTGCCAGGGGGGTTGACATCCAGTTCGACGTCTATCCGTGGCGCTACTCCGGCATAGGCTACTTGCACCAAAACGTCCTGCCGCCTTGGGTCTATGAACAGGGTCTTCCCGAAATGCTTGCGATATTGCGCGACCCTGCCGTGCGTGAGCGAATCCGCCGGGATATCGCCGCAGGCATTCCCGGTTGGACCAACTCCGCCAAGCTCCGAGGATGGGCCAACCATACAATCGTTTACTCCAACGACACCGATCTCTACGAGGTGAACATCCAACAGCTGGCCGAACGGACTGGGCGCGATCCCGTGGACGCGGTGTGCAACTTGGTTATCAGTGACGAGGGATGGACTAGGACCTGCCGCAACTCAATGGGCGATCAGGATGTCAAGAACTTGCTCACCCACCCTCTGGCGATGGTTTCGACTGATTCTACGGCTAGCGACGGTACTCCGACTGGGGCCGTTCACCCACGGAACATCGGCTCATACCCGAGGGTATTCGGTTACTACGTTCGCGAGCAGCGGGTGCTAACTCTGGAAGATGCTGTCCGGAAGTGTTCGCTCGCCCCGGCAACCGCTCTCGGCCTTCTCGACAGGGGTGTTCTGCGGCTGGGGGCATGGGCCGACATTCTCGTGTTCGACCCGGAGACCATCGCTTACCCGGGGACGTATGCGGACCCCGTTCATTTCCCGGTGGGTCTCGATTTGGTCATTGTCAACGGACGCATAGCCGTCGAAGACGGGGTGCACACAGGCGTTTTGGCGGGAAAGGTCCTGAGGCGGCCCGGATAGTGGAGAAAACTGCGCTGTCGTTACCGTGAAGCGTTCGAGAGAGGCGGTACCGCAAGATCAAGATGGACATATATGAGCGGCTGGACGTAACCAAGATCATCAATGCGGCTGGCTACAAGACCGTCTCGGGCGGGAGCCTTATGCCGGACGAGGTGCTTGAGGCCATGAACGAAGCCGCGCGGCACTTTGTGGACATCCGCGAGCTTCAACTGCGGGCCGGGGAAAGGATCGCAAAGCTGACCCGGAATGAGGCCGCTTACATCTCGTGCGGGGCGGCTGCGTCCTTGCAGGTCGCAGCCGCGGCGTGCATGACCCGGGGCGAAACGATACAGATCAGCCGACTGCCCAATGTGGAGCGCAACGAGATCCTGATCCATCGAAACCACCGCAACCCTTACGAGCTAGGGCTTCTTGGAATTGGGGCTCGGATCGTGGACTTTGGTTTCGTCAATCAGACGAGCCGCGAGGAGCTAGAGGCAGCCATTTCTCCCAGGTCAGCCGCCGTGTTCTTCTTTTTCTTCCGGGGTGGCCACAAGATCCGTGAAGGCTGCCTGAGCCTTGAGGAGACCGTCGAGGTCGCACACGGTCACGGCCTGCCGGTTGTCGTTGATGCTGCTTCTCAGATTCCCCCCGTGTCGAGCCTCTGGGAGTTTACGCAACGCGGTGCTGACATGGTGGTCTTCAGCGGGGGCAAGGGCTTACGGGGGCCACAGAGCACGGGATTGATCGTTGGAAAGAGAGAGCTAATCGCAGTATGTAACAAGGTGGGCGCGCCGAACTACACCGCGCTCAGGCCTCTCAAGGTTCAGAAGGAGAGCATGGCCGGACTTGTGGCAGCCGTAGAGTGTGCGGTCAGGCGCGATGAAGCCCACGAGCACGCCGTGTGTGAAGAAACTGTTCGGGTGGTCGTAGAGGCGCTTGCCGGTACGGCCGGGATCACTGCGGTCCGGAGCTACCCGTCTGATTCAGGCCAGCCAGTGCCGGTTGCCGCGGTGCGCTTTTCCGGACCAAACCCGCTGAAGCTGCGCAACGAGGCTATTCGCTTGCTCCGAAACGGCCGGCCCGCAATCGTGGTTAGGACACACGAACTTGACTCAATCGCTCTTGATCCGCTGACTCTCACTCCTGTGCAAGCCCCGGAGGTTGCTCGCCGGATAAGGGAAGTAGCTGGCGAGCTGAAACTAGGAGTCTAAGCGACCACGAATTTGCCATGTTGACCGGGGGTGAGGGGCACTGTGTCTTCGATTTCGATCATCGGCTGTGGAGCTATCGGGCGGCTGGTGGCCGAGGGCGTTCACCAAGGTCTTGCGGGAGACTACCGAGTGGTAAGCGTATTCGATCTGCCTCAACGCGCTCGTGCCGCCAGCCTGGCGGCAGACATTGGATGCATCATGGCAGATGACCTAGGTGAGATGCTCGCAACGAAGCCGGACCTGGTCATAGAGGCTGCAACTGGCGACGCCCTCCACCAGTGCGCCCAAGCGTGTCTTGAGCACGGCTCCTCGCTCATCGTACTGAGCTCGGGAGCGTTGACCGATAGGGCCTTTCTTAACTCCCTGCTGGCCCTCGCCGTACGGCATGGCGTGAAGATCTATGTTCCGTCCGGGGCCATCGGCGGACTGGATCTTGTCCGAGCCGCCGTGATGGGGGAGAAGGCCAAGGCAATCTTCACGAGTCGAAAGCCGCCCAGGGCGCTGGTTGGGGCACCGCACCTGATGGGCAGGGACCTCTGCGGGCTCAACCGGGCGGAGACGGTCTTCGAGGGGACAGTGCCCGAGGCGGTAGCAGGATTTCCCCAAAACGTCAATGTTGCGGCCTCGTTGAGCCTTGCTATGGGTGGAGCAGAGCATATCCGTCAGGCCGTTATTGCGGACCCTGAACTAGATCTCAATGTGCATCGGATCGAAATTCAGGGGTCTTTCGGCACGGCTTCTATCGAAATCAGAGCCCGCCCGATGTCCACTAACCCCAAAACCAGCATGGTTGCTGCGTACAGTGTTCTTGCCCTGCTTGCCCGCATAAAGAGCCCCCTTGAAGTAGGCGCGTAGCCCTATCCTGGACGAAGGCGGCGAGGTAACATGACGGGTCCATCAATCAGCCCGGAAATGGAGAGGCTGAGCGACTATATTGCCGGGGTCTTGGGCCGCGATCTGCCCGAAGAGGTCGCCGAGAAGGGCAAACACCATATTCTCGATACGATGGCAGCTATGGTTTCGGGCTCCCGCCTTATGCCTGGCCGGAAGGCATTGACATACGTGGCCGGACTGGGGGGCGCCCCGGAGGCGGCAGTTGTCGGGACAGGTCAGCTTACTTCCGCAGCCAATGCCGCGCTGGCAAATGGGATGTTGGGCCATGCCGACGAGAGCGATGACTCCCATGCCCCGTCGGTGACCCATCCCGGGTGCTCGATCGTCCCGGCTGCCCTGGCCATGGCTGAACGCCACGGCCGTAGCGGACGCGACCTGCTGCAGGCGGTGGTCCTGGGGTATGATGTGGGGTCACGGGTAAACCTGGCCCTCGGGCCTGGCAATCTCTCTGCTGCGCTACGGAGTTCACACGCCGTCGGGGGGCTTTTCGGCAGCACTGGCGCGGCAACGGTGCTGGCTTCCCTGGATGCCGGCAAGGTTCGGTATGCGCTTTCCTATGCAGTCCAGCAGGCATCGGGAGTGACCTGCTGGGTTCGCGACGAAGAACATATCCTCAAAGCATATGTTTTCGGTGGGATGCCGGCCCATAACGCAGTTCTGGGTGTGACGATGGTTGCCGCCGGGTGCACAGGAATCGACGACGTGTTCAGCGGAGAACGCAATTTCCTGGAAGCGTTCTCGCCAGAACCCAGAGCCAACGAACTAGTGCGCGGTTTGGGCAAGGACTTCGAGGTTATGCGTACCAACATCAAGAAATGGCCGGTGGGTTCCCCGATTCAAGCCGCGATCGACTCTCTTGTTGAGGTAATGAGGGCCAACGATCTTCACCCGGAAGATGTGGACCGCCTGGTGGTCCGACTTCCACTGGAAGGTGCGCGGACCGTCGACAACCGGCACATGCCTGACATCTGCCTGCAACACGTAATGGCTCTCATTCTGACCGATGGCAAACTCACTTTTTTGTCAGTGCAGGACTATGCGCGGATGTCCGACCCGGCGGTACGGGCCTGGCGCAGCCGCGTTGATCTGGTAGGCGATGAAGAACTGAGTAAGGCTAGGCCCACCCGCCAGGCAATCGTAGAGGTGATCACCCCCGCAGGACGACGATTCGCTCACCGCACTTATGCCGTGCGGGGCACGGCGGACAACCCAATGAACCGAGCTGAGGTCGAAGTCAAGGCGTTGGATCTCATCGCCCCGGTCCTAGGTACTACACGTGCCAGACACCTGGCCGACGCGGTCTGGGAGCTTGAGCAAATCAGTGACGTTCGGGAGTTGCGGCCGCTGCTCAAGGCTTAGTCCAGACAAGCAGAGGGCGGCCCATACTTCTGTACCGTTTCAGGAGGTTCATCCGATGCAGGAATTGGTCAACAGGGTCACCAGCATGGTCTCACAGCGCCGAAGCAAGATCCTTGACCAGCTAAAGCAGTGTATCGCCTTCAACACCGTCAACCCTCCCGGAAACGAGGGGCCACTTGCCAGATACGTCGGCGAGAGAATGGCAGCACTCGGAGCCACAGTGGACTATCAGGATGTGGTTCCCGGTCGACCCAACGCCCTTTGCAGCTTCCGGTTCTCCGCCGATGGGCCGTGCCTGCTATGGAACACGCATATGGATACGGTGCCAGCGGGCAACGTCCCCTGGGACTTTGACGCCTGGTCAGGCCAGGAGCACGAAGGACTGGTGTATGGCAGGGGCGCCTGCGACGCGAAAGGCAGCTTGGCCGGGATGATGGGCGCGCTGGAGATCCTGCTGGATCTTGACCTTCCGCTCAAGGGCGAGCTGTTCTTTACGCCCGTTGCGTGGGAAGAGGGCGGCGGAAAGGGCACGGCTCATTTTGTCCGGACAGGCATGGCCGGGCGCCGCCCTACCTTTGCGGTCGTTGGGGAACCAACGGAATGCAACGTGTCCAATGCCCACCGGGGGAGCAACCGGCGCCTCGTCGCGGTTCACGGTGTCGCCGCGCATTCCTCGGATCCCGACAGGGGTGTCAACTCAATCTACCGAGCATCGCGCCTTGCTCTGGAGATCGAACGCCTCCACGAGCGTCTTCGCTCCAAGCGCCACCCGCTATTGGGTAGCCCAGTAGTGAGCGTGAACATCGTTACTGGGGGTGTCAAGCATAACACGATCCCGGATCGGACAGAGATGACTATCGACCGGCGACGGATTCCCGGAGAAGGACCCACCCAATTGGACGGGGAGATCGAAGAGATCGTCGCTGGCCTTCGTATAGCTGACCCCTCTTTTGCATACCAACTCATCAACCTCGGCATGGACAAGGAACCCGCGGACACCGACCCCAATGATCCCCTCGTCCAGACGGCGCTCAGGCTATCCGAGACTCTCAACGGGCGCAAGCCCGAGCTTATTGGTGTAGAAGGCGGTACGGACATGACCTTCCTGACCAACGAAGCTCACATCCCAACAATAATCTACGGGCCTGGAGACATGAAGATTGCCCATGCGGTCAACGAAACCGTCCCTATCAATCAGGTCCTTGAGGCCACGGCTTTCTACACGGTCTTGGCCGTGTTGCTCCTAGCTGGGGCGGCCAAGTGAGTCGCCCGGGAGGATTTCGGGATGTTTGATCTGCTGATCTTGGGGCCAACCGTATTTGACGGCAGTGGCGGCCCTAGCATCGTCGCCGACGTGGGGGTTAGCGACGGAAAGGTTGCGGCCATCGGTAGGCTGGCTGGTGAGGAGGCATCCCTCACCATGCCCGGCACGGGCCTGGCTCTTGCACCGGGCTTCCTTGATTTTCACAGCCATTCAGACACGATGCTCCTCGTCAGGCCGGCCGCGCTAGAGAAGGTAAGCCAGGGGGTAACCGCTGAGCTCATCGGACACTGCGGAGTGGCCGCTGCTCCGCTTGCCGTAGGGACCGAATCCGCCGTCCGAGATTACTACGCCGGGGTTCTGGGCACTGAGCCCCCGGTGTGGGACTGGCACTCGTTTGAGGAGTACCTCCAGAAGTTGGAAGCAGCCAGGCCCGCACTCAACGTCTGCACGCTGGCTGCCCACGGCTGCATTAGGATCACCGCGGTCGGTTTTGCCGAACGAAGGGCAACCCAGACGGAGCTAACCAACATGGCCGGACTGGTACGAGAATGCATGGAGGCCGGTGCATTCGGCCTGTCGACGGATCTCCGGGATGCGCCCGGACATATGGCCGACGTGGTTGAGCTGGCGGAGCTCTGCAGGCCCGTGGCGGCAGCGGGCGGATTCTTTGTGGCTCACATCCGTAACCAATCGGACCTCTTTCTGGAGGCAATTGAGGAGATCCTCGAGGTCGGAAGGAGAACCGGAGTCCGATTGCATCTGACCCACCTCAAAGTGGCCGGACCGGGCAACTGGCCAAAAATGAATCAGGCTTTGGAAATGATCGAAAGAGCTCGCAGCGATGGCATAGCGGTAACTGCGGACCTGTACCCCTACATTGCAGGAAGCTCGATGCTCAGCGTGCTGCTCCCGCCGTGGGTTGCGGAGGGCGGTGTCGACGCCATGGCCTTGCGACTGACGGATTCACGGGTCCGTGCCAGGGTACGGCAAGATTTCGAGCAGGGCTTGCCCGGGTGGGAGAACCGTTTCCACTCTGGGGTAGGGTGGAGCAGTGTATACCTCGTCACTGTTGCTTCCCCCGAACGCCAATGGCAGCAAGGGCTGAGCATTGAAGAGATCGCCAAGCGACGCGGCACGGGGCCTCTTGATGCCGTGATGGACATCCTCGTGGAAGAACGCGGCCACGCGTCGCATCTAAGGTTCCAGGGTTGCGAGGAGAACGTCGAAATCGTGCTCCGCGCCCCGGGTGTGATGGTCGGTTCAGACAGCGTCTTTGGCGGAGTTCCCCATCCCAGACTTTGTGGCACCTTTCCACGAATTCTCGGCCGGTATGTGCGGGAACGGCGCACCCTTTCACTCAGCGAGGCGATTCACAAGATGACCTCACTCCCGGCTCAGACCCTTGGCCTCCAGAACCGGGGTCGTGTTGCTGAGGGCAATTGGGCGGACCTTGTGCTGTTTGACCCGGACCGGGTTGCGGACGGCGCGACGTTCAGCGACCCTCTGCGCCGGCCGGTAGGGATCCAGAGCGTGGTAATCAACGGTGAAGTGGTATACGAGCAGAACACCCATCTTGGGGCCAGGCCCGGGGTTGTACTACGGCATCGGGCCGGACCCGCTTGCGGAAAGCGATGATTGGAGGGTCTGACGTTGCTGGACGAACAACTTAGGAGGGTTGACCGGCAAATACTCGGCGATGTCTACACATCGGAAGAGGGCTTCGTGACCTTAGAGGAATTGTGCGACCGGTTTGGCAGCCGCTTTCCGGGATCCCCGGAGGAGCGCGAGGCTGCAGATTTCTTGCTCGGGAAGATGATTCAATACGGGCTCAGTGACGTTCACCTCGAGCCGGTTGAGTACCTTGCCTGGGAGCGAGGGACTGCCGAGCTCGAGTGCCTGTCTCCACAGGCCAAGACGATGGAGTGCATCGCTCTTCCCCATACCGGCACGTGTGACTTGACCGGGGAGTTCATGTCCATCGGGGCGGGGACTCCCAGCGAGTTCGCGGCGTATGCCGACAGAATCAAGGACCGTATCGTGATGTGCTCTGCCCGCTCTCCAGCCTATGTGCGCAGAGAGCTGCACCGCAGGGAGAAAATCGGACGTGCCATCAGCCTTGGCGCCAAAGCGGTGATCTTCATGCGCGATACGGGCGGCTTCCTTGAGGAAACCGGCTCGACGGTAACCGGTCGGGAGTGCCCGATTCCGGCGATAAGCGTATCCAAGGAAATAGGGGAAGAGCTGCGTAGACTCCAAAAACACGGACCGGTCGTGTTACGCCTGCGGCTGGACAACCGGTTTATGCGGGAGGTCGGGCACAACGTCGTCGGAGACATACCGGGAAACACTCTCCGCGACGAGATCATCCTTGCTGGCGCACACTACGACGGCCATGACATCAGCGTCGGAGCGATGGACAACGGCTCCGGAACGGTGATGATCCTTGAGGCTGCGCGAGCCCTAGCCCAAAGCGGTGCGGGCCTTCCCCGGACGCTGCGTTTCGTATGCTTCTTCGCTGAGGAGATCGGCTTGATCGGCGCGACTGGCTACGTTCGCTTGCACCCCGAACTGCACAACAAGATCCGCTTTATGCTCAACGTGGACGGGGTCCGGGGCAACCAGAACGGCATCGCGCTCCAGGGGTGGCCGGAGCTGATTCCCTTTTTCAGCCGGATTGCAGCGGACATGAAGCAGCCCATGACGGTGGATGTCGCCATGGCAAGGGGTTCCGATGTGTTTCCATTTGTGCTGTCAGGAATCCCTTCCGGAGGGCTGTCCGATATGGGCGAGGTCCGCACGGAACGGGGCTTTGGTCATACCCGGGCGGATACGCTCGACAAGGTATCTAACCGGACCATCCAACATAACGCGGCCCACATTGCCCGCCTCATGCTCCGTCTGGCCGTGCTTGACCAAATCCCGGCACAACGTAAGTCGGCCGAGGAAATCCAGGCGTTGTTCGCCGAGGCAAACCTGCTCGAGGCCATCCGGATGTCTGGCCGGGGAGTGTTTGAGGACACAGAAAGCCTGTAGGCAGAGCCCCCTATCGTCGACCGGTGGGGGCACATCGCAGCAAACGGAGGTATTCATGTGACTGCATTTGAGAAAGCCCGGCGGGAGTTTCCGGCGGCGATGGCCCTGACTTACGCGGATGTATCTGCCCGCAACCCAATGTCTGATAGGGTCCGCGCGGCGGTCGAGGCGTACTTGGATGATCGGCAGCGTGGCCTGGACAACAAGCATCTCTGGTTCGAAAAGGTGGAGAAGGTCCGGGGCAAACTGGCTTCGCTTCTCGGTGCCCGGCCGGATGACATCACTTTTACCAAGAATACCTCACACGGGATAACCTCAGTTATCACCGCGCTCCCATGGGAAGCTGGGGACAACGTTCTGATCGTGCCGGATTTCGAACACCCCAATAATGTCTATGCCTGGCTTCCCTTAAGGAGAAACGGGGTACGGGTCAAAGCGCTGGCTCTTGGGGGGCCCGTGGTCACCCTGGACCAACTGAAGAGCGCTTCTGACGAAAGGACGAAAGCCATTGGCATCGCGTCGGTGTCCTTTGCCACCGGCGGGCGCGCCGACCTGGACGGGATTGCGAACTTCTGTCGGGATCGAGGCATCTTCCTCATGGTCGACGGGGTCCAGTCGGTCGGCGTGTTGGCCCTAGATGTGAACAAGACCCCGATCAACGCGATCTCTGCCGCCACCAGCAAGTCGCTGCTCGGTCTCTACGGGCTTGGTATCCTCTACTGCCGCGATGCCAACAAGCTTGAGCCCAGGCAGCTGTCACGCTTCGGGGTCGACCTCGGCGATGAACATGAGTACGTTCAGGGAAACGTGGATTACAGGCTGGCGGCGGGAGCCAGGAGGTTTGATATGGGTAACTACAACTACCTGGCCGTTCACGCCCTCGATGCCGCGCTGGACCACATTCTCGAAATCGGCGTGGAAAAGGTTGAGGCCCACGTGCTTAAGCTATCCGGTGCACTTACCAGGGGGCTTACCGATATGGGCTTCGAACTCGTGAGTTCTTCCGATGCGGGGGAGCTGTCACATGTGGTCGTCTGCGCGCCCCCGCCCGGTGGCGCCTCGGTTCCGGAGGTTAGTAAGCTCCTCAACGAGAACGGGGTCCGCCACACGATCCGCCGCTTCGGGCTTCGCATGTCGTTCCATCTCTACAACAATGAGAGTGACGTCGAACGGATCCTGTCCGTACTAGCAAGAGTTCCGGGGGCCAAGAAGTAGACCAAAGGTCGCCACAGGAAGACACATGCGGGAGGTCCATGAGACACCGTCTGGTCCTCCAAAAGGAGAGACGTCCAGTGGAGATCTACGAGGGCGACAAGCGAAATCTGAAGCTTGTTGCGGCGGGTGACCTGCTGATTAGCCGACGCCTGTCCCTATATAACGAGCCCCGATACAGGGCGATCATTGATGCTATCCGGGATGCGGATGTGTCTTTTGCCAATCTTGAGGTACTGATTCACAACTTCGAGGGGTACCCATCGGAGCACAGCGGCGGTAACTACATGGCCATGCCTCCGTATGTGGCCGGGGAGCTGAAATGGGCGGGCTTTAACCTTCTGTCGCGGGCCAACAATCACGCCGGCGATTATTCGGCCGGAGGTCTCGCTGCGACGTCCCGTCATCTGGACGAGGCCGGACTTGCCCATGCAGGGGTTGGGGAGAATCTTGCCCGCGCTCGCGCCCCTGTCTACCTGGAAATCCAGCGGGCCAGGGTGGCCATGCTCTCGATTTCGTCAACTTGCCCGCCGGGATCACGCGCCGGCCAGCAGCGCCCGGATCTCCAGGGCCGGCCAGGGGCCAACGGGTTACGGCATAAGGCCGTCTACCGGGTTTCGTCTCAAACCATCTCCCATCTACGCGTAGCGAGCGAGGAACTCGGTTGGGAGCGGTACAAACGGGAGATGGTCTCGAGGGGCGTTCAGGCCCCCGAGGATGATACCCGCTGCGAGCTGCTAGGGAGGGTCTTTGTCGCTCACGAAAAGCCCGGCATCCACACCACGCCGGACCCGCAGGACACTAAGGCGATGGTTGACGGCATAAGGGCCGCCCGCCGTCAGGCCGACTTCGTGCTGGTTAGCGTACACTCCCACGAGCGCGACGAAGATCTTCAAATGCCCGCGAACTTCATGCAGGTGTTCTGTAGGGCATGTGTTGACGCTGGCGCCGACGCGATCATTGGACATGGGCCCCATGTGCTGAGGGGCATTGAGATCTACCAGGGGCGTCCGATCTTCTATAGCTTGGGTAACTTCGTCTATCAAAGTCAGACCCTGGATTTCCTTCCGGCGGACATCTTCGAGCGATTTGGCCTCGATGAGCTGCGGTCTTATCCCGCCGATGCGTTTGATGCCCGGTACAATGGCGACGGGCTGCGGCGGGAGCCGCGCTGGTGGCAGAGCTTGCTTGTCAAGTGCGAGTATGAAGCCAGCAAGCTTACGGCGGTTTCTCTGATTCCCGTAACTCTTGGACGGCACGCGCATCGGGCCCAACAGGGGCGGCCCTTACTGGCGAACGACGAGGAGGCCATGGAAATCCTCTCGCGCGTCCAGCGCCTATCGGAGCCGTTTGGCACCCGAATTGAACTTACAAACGGCCTTGGTGCCGTGGCCCTTGGAGGGTGAGTCTATGCTCTACAGGAGCGAGTCAAAGGATCTAGTCTTGGCGGCGACGGGCGACAGCCTGATCACCAGGCGGCTCTCGGTATACGACGAGCCAGCATTCCTGCAGCTCTTCGAACTGGTGAGGGGCTCGGATGCGGCGTTCACCAATCTCGAGATGATTTTCCATCACTATGAAGGGTACCCGGCGATGGAGAGTGGCGGGACCTGGATGCAGGGCGATCCCGCGTTGCTTGATGAGATGCTTTGGGCCGGCCTTAACCTCTTCTCCGTCGCTAACAACCACTCCCTGGACTACAGTGCTGGCGGGCTACTTGCCACCTTGCGTGAGCTCCAGTCCCGCCGGATGGTATGTGCTGGCGCGGGGACGAACCTTGCCGAGGCACGGGCCCCTAGCTACCTGGAAACGCCAGCGGGCAGGGTAGCTTTGTTAGCCGCAAGCTCGACTTTCGCACCGTTTGGCATGGCCGGCC
>JAUYEF010000411.1 GCA_030691635.1 Bacillota bacterium | reverse complement strand
CCTGCAAGGCAATGATTCATAAGATACCACAAACACTCGTTCGGTGATATTGTCATTATTCACTTAAGGGGACATTTTGGCTGTTCATTGACACGAACCGCGGGGCATGCCTGGTACCGGGGATTCCTACGGGAAGACAGGTCACCGGCAGGCAGGCGCCTCAAGGGTACAAAGGAACCGCTCGACGCCGGGATACTTCTCCCCGAGCGACTCGATCCGGAAGCCGCACTTCACATACAAGCCCACGGCCTCCCCGTCGGTCTCTGCGTAGAGGCGCCTGTACCCGTGCCGCGTGGCGAGTTCCCGCAGCATCCGTCTGCCATTGCTACCCCGGTGAGCCTGCCGTCACCCTCAAGCACAAACAGCCGGCGTTCCGGGGACTCCAAAATGCTCTGTAACAGGCTCGCGACTCGGCCACTTGTGGGGCTGAACATTGACATGGCCAGTAGGGCCCCGACCACCGTCCTCGCCTGGCAATCAAGCGAGCCGGACAGGATTTCCCTCATGACGGGGCTCTCCCTTCGGGTGCCGGCTCGCCCTTGGAATCGCCGGCTTGCCGCTGTGTTGGTCATCAGAGAGCGACGCGACGGTGTTGCGCATCCAGAACCTAACCCAAGAACAGCGCTCCCACGACGCCTGCTCCTGCCAGCACCAGCAACGGGTTCACGCGGGTGAACTGCAGCAGCCCAAGACACGCGAGGCCTATCGCGGCCGTCCTCAGGTCGATAATGGCCGACGGAAGCACGACCGTGACGGCCGCCACCACCAGAGATATGACGACCGGCCTCAGCACCTGGAGCACTCGCGCGACGACCACATTGTTCCTGAGTCTGAGGAAGGCGTATGCGAGGATGCTCACGATCACGAACGATGGCAGCACGACGGCCAAGGTCGCCAAAGCCGACCCAAGGACCCCACCCACCCGGTATCCGATGAAGGTCGCCGTGTTGATCCCGATGGGCCCCGGAGTCATCTCCGAGATCGCGATGAGGTCCACGAAATCTGTGGCTGAAACCCAAGAATGCAGGACGACCGTCTCAAGCCGGATCATGGTGACCATTGCGTAGCCGCCGCCGAAGCTGAAGAGGCCGATCCGGAGAAACGACCAGAACAACTCAAGATATGCCATCGCGGGTCCTCCTTGCGACCAGCCATGCAGTGCCTGACAGCGCCAGCCCGGCCAGGATGGCGCCAATGATGACGACCGCGGGGTGAGCATGCAGGACGCTCAGAGCGATAAGGCCTATCGCCGCGACCACGAGGTCGAGCCGGCTCTTGATGGCGGACCTGGACAACTTGAGCGCCGCGCTGGCAATCAGAGCGACGACGGCGGGCCGCACTCCGGTAAAGATCCTCTCCAGCAGTTGCACTTGGGTAACGCGGCCCAGGACCATAGCGATGGCCAGCAGTATCACAAACGACGGGAGAGCAGCGCCCGCGGCGGCCGCCAGAGCGCCCGGCGTCCCCGCCAGCTTCTGGCCGACGAACACCGCTGTGTTGATAGCCACGGCGCCGGGCGAACACTGCACGACCGCAAGCGCGTCCACGAAGTCGTCATCGCCCATCAGCCGGACGTTAGCGCACAGCTCCTGCCTGATCAGCGGGATCATTGCGTAGCCGCCCCCGAATGTGAAGGCGCCGACCTTCAGGAACGTCCAGAAGAGGGTCCTGCAGAGAAAGGCCCTGTCGCAGGGTTGTGTTCGCTCTTGAGGCCGCAGGTCAGGTTGCTTTTCAGGCTGTTCTTGAGGCTGTTCTTGTGACATGCAATGACCTCCGCCGGAAAGCCGCCGCACCAAAATATCCTGGGCGCTGCCAGTTGAAACCGACGCCGGTTTGAGGTACGCTCAGGGTGTCAAGACGTTATAACCTTATATCATTATACTAATGGAGGAAGGCATTTGCCCACCCCTGAAATGAGGGTCACCGACTTCGCGCCTCTCTACCATAAAGTCAAGGAGTTTCTCAGGCAGGCAATCACAGCCGGCGCATATGCGACGGGAGACCTGTTGCCCTCAGAGACGGCGCTCTGCCGCCAGTTTGGGGTCAGCCGCATCACGGTCAGGCGTGCACTGAGCGATCTTGCCGTGGAAGGCCTCCTGCAGAGGAAGCGCGGCCGCGGGACGTTCGTGGCGAGGCCGAAGATTGAGAGAAGCCTTTCGGGCGACCCCAGCTTCGCGCGCGACATGATCAGGATGGGTTATGTGCCTGGAGCCATGAACCTCAAGGTGTCCTCAGGGCTGGCAGACGCCCACGTGCTGGAGCTCCTGGGACTGTCAGAGGGCGACACGGTCCTCGTCATAGACCGGGTGCTGGAGGCCAATGGAGAACCCGTGGCGCACCAGGAAACCATCGTGCCCCTGCGCTTCCTCCCGTCCGGGTTTGATCCGGCCCTGTTCGGCCAGTCGCCCGTGTTTGTGGTCCTTGAGGAAGCGGCGGGCATGGTCTTCACGCGTGTGCGAACGACGATAGACCCACGAACGGTATCCGCCGAAGATGCATCTCTTCTGGAGTGCGGCGCACACAGCCCTGGATTCTACGTGGAGCAGGTAATACATACAGCCGCAGGGACCGCGGTGATGAACCGTGGAGTTGTGAGGGGCGACCGCTGCAGGCTCGTGGTGGAGACCCCGCTGGGCTAACGCCTCCTGAGATGCAGCAAAGAACGTTTGAGCGACATCGTCCGGGCGCGCTTCACCTGGTACATCCTGTAGTCGGCCACCTTCAACAGGCTCTCTCCTGTCAGGCCGTCCTCAGGGTAGGTCGAAGCCCCGCTGGAGACGGTGACTTCGAGCGGCATCTCGAGCTGTAGGATCGCCTGGTTGAGCCGCTCCACGAACCTGTCGCTGAACGCTCTGGCGCCCTCTCTGGGGGTGCCGGCGAGCAGCACCACAAACTCGTCGCCGCCCCATCGCGACGCAAGATCGGAGCCTCTGGAGGTCGAGGTTATCACTTTCGACACGCAGTCTAGCACCGAGTCGCCCTGCAAGTGGCCCAGCACGTTATTGACCTTGCGGAAGTTGTTCACGTCGATGAAAACCAGGGAGAACTCAAGGCCATGCCGCTGCGCCCGCATTATCTCCTTGCCCAGGGCCTCGATCATGTAACGCCTGTTGTAGAGGCCCGTCAGGCTGTCGATACGTGCTGCGGTGACGAGTTCGCGCGCGATGCCGAGCGCGTAAACGGCAGTGATGATGGCACCCACACAGATCAGGGAGTTCTCGATTACGCGAGGCACAATCTGCGGCAGCGTGAAGAACTCATCCAGCACGTCCAGGGCCGCGCCGATTCCGAAGGTTAGAATGCCCAGTTCCGCCAGCATCCAGGCCTTCCTCCTGCCGTAGGCCTGTTGTAGCAGGTGGGCACATATGAGGAGCGCGATGATAGCGACCAGGGTCAGACTTTCCGCGATGATGTCGGAAGGCTTCAGCACAGTCTTCAGAGGCCAGGGCAACGGGAGCATTGATAGCACCCCCAGCGTGGTCTTATGAGCAATTACTCATCCATGGTACGATTTTCCTGCCGTTCACTTGACCACTGCCCGTCATTTGCGCTGTGCCAGAGCGCGTTGCATGTCTTAAGGCGGCGCCGCGAACTGTGAAGGACTATTGCCCTCCAAGCAGAAGAAAGTGACCACGCGGAAAACGCCGCGACGCGCCAGTGCCAGCGTTGCCATGGGGAGGGCGCCAGTGCCAGCATTTGCCACGAGGAGGGTAACAGGTGAGGCCGACGATAGTGATCCCAGACGACTCGCCTCCAGTCATCAGCGGGACCCCCGCTCTGGAACGCATGATGAGCGCCGGCAACGTCACAGTATACACGACTCCCCCGGCGACAAGAAAAGAACTGCTGCAGCGAATCAGCGGCGCCCACACAGTGGTAAACATACGCGCCTACTGCAAGTTTCCCCGTGACGTGCTGCAGATCATGTCCGGGGCTACCAGGCACCTGGCGATCTGGGGTACCGGCACAGACAACGTGGACCTGGGGGCTGCGGCGGACTTCGGCATCCTTGTCAGCAACACGCCCAACACCGCCACGGACGCAATCGCGGAGCACGGCCTCGCCCTACTTCTCGCGGTAGCACGGCGGGTGCCTCAGGTTGACGCATCCGTCAAACGCGGTGAGTGGATCAGAGGCATGCTCTACCAGTGTCATGGGAAGACGCTCGGTATCGTCGGGACCGGCGTCATCGGCACGAGGTTCGCGGAACTTGCCAGGGCGGCCGGCATGAACGTCCTCGCATGGACTTTCCACCCTGACCAGGCCAAGGCGTCCCGCAGCGGCTTTGAGTATGTCGCCAGCCTTGAGGAGCTCTTGAACAGGGCCGACATCGTTTCGCTGCACCTGAGAAGCAGTGACCAGACCAGGGGGATGTTCGGACACGCGCAGTTCGCCATGATGAAGGCCGGTGCGATCCTCATCAACACGGCCAGGGGCGACATCGTCGACGAGGACGCCCTCGTCTCTGCGCTGGCCTCCGGCAAACTGCTCGGTGCGGGCCTCGATGTTTTCGCCCAGGAACCCATCGCCAGGACGAGCCCATTGCTGGGCCTCAGCAATGTCGTGCTGTCACCCCACACTGCCGGCACCACGCCAGAGGCGCTCCAGAACGGCCTCATGAGGTGCGCCGGTAATGTGGTTGCTTTCATAGAATCAGGTCAAGTCTTGAACAGAGTCGTCTAGACAGGGAGTGAGCTGGATGGCCGAGGCGGTCGAATCGAAGGTAGGTAAGCGACTGTCGCAGAAGCCCGCGCCGGAAATCATCGAGCAAGCGTATGCTGCCGAAGTGAAGGAAGAGCTGGCTTCCGCGTTCTTCAACATGACCGCTGTCAATCAAGCGCATGTCGTGATGCTCGAGCGACAAGGCATCATCGCGCGGGAGGTCGCCCGGTCGTTGTTGGACGCCATCTTCGAAATCGAGAGAAACGGGCCCGGCGCGCTGGAACTTGACCCCGAGCGCGAAGGGCTTTACTACAACTACGAGCATGCGGTCATCGATCAGACCGGCCCGGAGATCGGCGGCCAGATGCACACAGGCAGGAGCCGGAACGACCTCGGCGCGACGATCACGAGGATGCAGTACCGTGACGTGCTGCTGGCCTTGATCCAGGATGTCTTGAGGTTGCGTTCGGTGCTGCTTGAGAAAGTTGAGGCTTACGCGGACACAGTCATGCCGGGCTACACCCACCTGCAGCCGGCCCAGCCGATCACCCTCGGGCACTACCTCTCAGCCGTGGAGTCTGGGCTTGCCCGCGACACGTCCAGGCTTTTCGGCGCCTTGCAGCGGACCAACCTCTGCCCTATGGGCGCAGCCGCCTTGGCCGGCACTGGCTTTCCGATCGACAGAGAGATTGTGGCCAGGCTGCTTGGTTTCGACTCGCCTGTCATGAACACGCT
Organism: Bacillota bacterium; assembly: GCA_030691635.1. Lineage (GTDB taxonomy): Bacteria > Bacillota > Sulfobacillia > JAUYEF01 > JAUYEF01 > JAUYEF01. The sequence continues at coordinate 2,160 of JAUYEF010000411.1, read as the reverse complement.
GGACGCTGTCGCGAGCCGCGACTACCTGCTCGAAGCTTTGAGCACGGGGGCCATCATGGGCATCACGCTGAGCCGGTTCGCCCAGGACCTCTACGTCTGGTACAGTGACGAATTCGGCATGATCGGCTTCAACGACCGTGTGGCGGGGACCAGCAGCATAATGCCTCAGAAGAAGAACCCCGTGGTGCTGGAGTATATCAAAGGACGCACGGTCAACGTGCTCGGGGCTTTTTCCGCCGCGATGACCGGCGTTCACAGCGCCCACTACACAAACGTGATCGACGCCAACCGCGAATGCTTCCGGCTCGCGGACCTAGGTCTCGAGCACCTCCGGTCGACCGTCGTGCTCTCGCGCGTCGCCCTTGAGAACATCGAGGTGCGCGAGGAACTCATGCTCGACCGGTGCGAAGGCAACTTCACCACGGTCACGCAGCTGGCGGATACCCTGGTGAGCACATGGCGCATCTCTTTCCGGCAGTCGCATGAGGTTGTCGGGATGGTTGTCCGGCAGGCGATGGACAAAGGGCTCCGCGCCAATATGATCACGGCCGAGATGGTGCGCGAAGCTGCGAGAGAAGTGCTCGGCATCGAGCGCGACCTGGACACCGAGGTGTTGCGCCAGGCGCTTGATCCCCGGTTCAACGTGCAGGTGCGCAATCACACCGGCGGCCCGGCGCCCGACGAGGTGCGGCGCATGTCGAGGCTGGCCAAAGGCCGCCTCGAGCGCGACGTGTACGATATCGAGTCAACGCGGAAACGAATCTCCGAGGCCCAGAGGGAACTGAGCAGATCTGTGATTTCCATCCGGGCGTAGGCGCGCCCAAAGGAGACCTGACCTTGGAGATCGAGTACCCGATAACCTTCCTGTACTTCCGCGACCTCGCGCCGGCGGTGGGGTTTTTCCAGGATGTGTTCAAACTGACCGTTTCGCACGACCAGCGATGAGATCCGTGTGCGGGGCTTCTTCTTCGATGGCCCGGAAGGCTACAGGTTCGAAGTTCAGCGATTCCTCAACGACTAGGCCCAGTAATTCCTTAGCGCGTGAGATGCGTCTGGACTATCTTCACCAGCTGGGCGATGAAATCCCCGACTATCGGCAGGTTAGCCACGAACGTATCTGTGAGCAGGTATATCAGTAGCGCGCCCAGGATCGAGAAGCCGACCGCCATGCCGAAGCCTCTCGCCAGCCCGGAGATAAAGTTCAGCAGCAACAGCCGTTTGACGTTCTGCAGCGTCTGGACGTATTCGGCGATTCTCATCTGCTCAAGACTCTTCACCAGCCGTTCCAGGCGCTCGCCGGTGCGCTCGAGCCCTGTCAATGTACCGGCCCTCTCGGCGCCTGGGTCCGCCATATCGTCCAATCCTCACACCTCCGGCAATCCCGAGCATTGTGTCTTGATTCCCCAGAGGCGTGCGTGTCTCCTCCGCACCGGCATCGCGTTCTCCTTGATTCCCGCTGGAACACGTCGCAGGGGAAGCGAGTCCTTGTTAGTTGGACTCTGACGGCAGACTGTTTTCAGCCGATGTGGACGATCGACAAAAACTGACCCCAGGCAGCAGGTTTTCGCGTTTGACACGTACATGCAATAATGGTAGCATTTACCTAACTAAATACGTGGAAATGCCTCATCTCAGGGTCTGAGTTGAGGTAGAGGCGCGGGAACATGAGTACCCTTCTGAGGACGGCTTCCTATGAAGAGGGCGAAAGGGACACCGCCGAAGCCGCCGCCGCCAGCCAGGCGCGGCGAAGCTGGGGTTGCATCGAACAGGTGCAAGACTGTCGCCGGGGAGTTCACCCTGTCCTTTCCGGTGAAGAGCTATCTCAGATTCAGGGGGATGGGCGTTTCGATACGGAGGCGGCCATTGAGGCCGTTTTTCGTTCAAGGAATGACCCACACCTCTTCTAGCGCTTCCCGAATACCATAATCTACGGGAAAGGAGTGGTGTTTTCGTACCACCCGACTGTTCGATAGTGGACCACCGAGGCGCATTTTCTGTTCTGATTGGCAAGGAAAAGAAGAGGAGGAAACGCTGTGTGGGCCAAGAGATCCAGAGTGCGGCTATTCGCCGCGTTCCTTGCGTTTGCGGTACTGGCGGGCGCGCTCGCCGGCTGCGGCCAGCAGGCCGCTCCGAAGCCGGAGACCAAGCCGGCCACTCCAC
>JAUYEF010000151.1 GCA_030691635.1 Bacillota bacterium | reverse complement strand
CGCTGGTGAAGATCCATGCCATGAAGATGGGTTAGTCTGCGAAGAGCCGTGTACGAGGCCCGTACGCACGGTTCCGTGAGAAGGGGGCCTTGCGGCCCCCTTACTCGATTCGGAAGGCGTCTGGCGAATTCCCAAACCAGTCCGCAGTGGAACCTGACCGCCAGGAAGTCACATCCGCCGGCGAACTGTCTTCCCAGACTACAGTTGGGCTCTTGCCCGCAGCAGAAGCAGCAGGCGGTGCCTGCCAATGCCCCGGCGCCGAGGGGGTTGACCGTGCAGCTAAGACTGCTTTCGCACCCGCTTCTCGAACTCCTGGACGGTGCAGAAGCTCCGTGGGTCCTTGACCTTGTCTATCGCGAGTTCGCCGTCGAGGTGCTCTATCTCATGCTGGAGCAGCTCAGACAAGTCCCCGGCGGCCTCGATCACGTGATGCGTGCCCTGAAGGTCGTCATACTCCACTGTGATTCTCTGGTGCCTCTCCACCAGGAAGAACAGGTAGAAGTACGAGAAGCAGGCATCCCAGACGTCAAACATCTCCGGGCTGCGGCCGGTGATGTGAGGATTGACCAGGGTAGCAATGCCGCCGAGCTCCGGCATGTCCACGACTATCATCCGCACTGGCACCCCCACCTGGGGAGCCGCGATTCCTCTACCGTAGCCGGTGCGCTTCTGGAAGTCCTTCAGAGTGTCCGCCATGTCGCGGGCTAGCTCCCGCACTTCCATCGCGGATGGGTCATCAATATGCGACGACATGGACCTCAGCACTGGGTCCCCCGCTTCAACGATCTGCCGTATCAAGTCCCGAACCTCCTAGCAATGCGTGATTTCCGCACCGCGCTTGATCACACCGCACCCACACCACGCCTGATCGCACAAGCGCTTGGCACACCGCGCTTTAGGATTCGTCGCTCCACCGCGATGACCTCTTGAGCCGGCTATCGCCGCCCCGGCTAAACGCCCTTCCGCGCAGGCTCGATACTAGGTATGACTATCCGCTCATAGCCAAGGAGGGCAGTACAATGCGGATTTCCGGTATGAACACCGGCCTCGACATCGAGAACCTGGTCAAGCAGTTGATGCAGGTGGAACGGCGGCCGGTGGATTCTCTGAGGAAAAGGATTGGCCTTCAGGAAAGCAAGACCTCCGCCTGGCGGGAGATTTCCACCAAGCTTGCGGCGCTGAAAGACGCCTCGGACGCGCTGAAGAGCGAAAATGCCTGGGCTGAACGGCAAGTGACGGTAGCCGACACGACCATCGCCGCCGTAACAGCAGTACAGGGCGCCCCCACCGGCAACATGACCCTCGAGGTTACCTCGCTTGCTACGGCTCAGAAGGTTGAGTCCGGCGTTTTCTCCTCCAGCACGACGGCGCTCGGCTACTCCGGCACGGTCATCGTGGACGGCGCCTTAATCGCGATATCTCCTGAGGATACCCTCACAGGAATCTCCAGCAAGATCATCCTTGCGGACATCGATGCGACCTGCCGGGTGGTCAAGCTCTCGGCGAACCAGTTCAAACTGGTCATAGCCTCGACCGGAACTGGGCAGGCCTCGGCCATCTCCTATGAGGACTCCGGTGCCGCCACCTATTCGGTGAACAGCACCAACCCCTCCGTCGCCCAGGCGGCGATCTCCGGCACGACCGCGGCCGGCGACTACGCCTTCTCAGTGACTGCCCTTGCCCAGGCTGAGACATTGCGCAGCGATACGCAGACAACACGAGACACAGCTCTCGGCCTGGAGGGTGCATTTACTGTGAACGGCGCCGCTGTCTCGGCCCTCGCGACAGACAGCCTTGACAACCTGGTCGCGAAGATAAACGGCGTACACGCCGGAGTGAGCGCCTCGGTAGTGTCGGACGGGCCTGGCTTCCGGTTGGAGATAACATCGGAAACCACAGGCAAGGCCGGAACCGTCTCCTTCACCGACGGGAACGGCGTGCTCCGTGGCCTGGGAGTGCTGGAAGGCAACCTTGTGCCCAAGAACAGCGTCCTGGCCGCGTCCGACGCAACTTACTCGATGAACGGGACCGCCTACTCCAGCGCCAGCAACAGCATCACGGCTATTCCCGGCCTCAACATCACCCTGGCCGGCACCGGCACGACGACCGTGTCCGTAGGTGCCACCGGCGGGGCGCTGAAGGCTCTCGGCATCATGGATTCCGGTGAGGGCCTGGCGCACGAAACTGTGAAGGCACGGGATGCAGCCTTTACCGTTGATGGCACCACATTCCTCAGGTCCGGGAACACTGTCAGTGACGCTGTCCAGGGCCTGACATTCAGCCTCAAGCGGGCCGGAACCACGGCTGTGGAGTTGTCAGAGGCGGCGGGCTCATTGCTCGATAAGGTTAAGGACTGGGTCAGCAAGTACAATGACGTTGTCTCTAGTCTCAAGACGAAGATCCAGTATAACGCGAAGACCAAGACCGCCGGGCCTCTGAACGGCGATTTCCTCGCCGGAGAACTCTTCACGAAGCTCAGGCTCAACGCCACGAAGCCGGTCGCCGGGCTGACCCCTCTGGACTCGCTTGACGATGTGGGGATAAGCACGGGGAACTTCGGCTCGGCCAACGCCGACAAGCTTGTCATCGATGAGGCCATCCTCGGGGAGAAACTCAGTTCCGCCAGACAGGACATGATGAGGCTGTTTGGTGCGCCGACCGAGGCCGAGCCCGACCCCACGAGCGGAATCGCGCGCGACATCTCGGGCCTGGCCGACAGCTATACACACTCGCAGATTGGCTTGGTCGCCCAACATGAGACGATGCTAGAATCAAGAATCGAGAGCCTCCAGAAGCAGGTCGATGGCTGGGAAGACAGGCTGGCGAGGCGAGAAGTCGAGCTGTTCAGGAAGTACACGCAGATGGAAGTGCAGCTGTCCAGGATGCGGAACCGGATGGCTGCGCTCGGGTCAAGCCTCGACAAGCTTGTCTAGACATGCTGGAAGGGGCGACGTGCCCCTTACATATCAGGAGGTCTGGGAGATGTCAGAAGCAGCGCAAGACCGCTACCGGATGGTGCAGATAAGCACATCGTCGCCCACAAGGCTCGTGGTCCTCATGTATGAAGGAGCAGCGCGGTTCTTTGGACAGGCCGGAGTCAGTCTCGGAAACGGCGACCACGACGCCGCCGACTACTGGACCGGAAGGGCATGCTCCATCGTCCAGGAACTGCTGAGTACGCTGGACTTTCAGGCGGGTGGCGAGATCGCGCGCCACCTCGGGCAGGTCTACACGATGGCGCTGCGAGAGGCTCTGAGGGCTAAACTCGGCCGCGATGCATCCCTGCTGAAAAAGCTCTCGGCCCTGTTTTCCGACCTGAAATCGGGCTGGATGCAACTGTCCGTCCGCTGATATTGAGGGCAGAGCGCTGGTGTAGCGGCACGAGCCGCTGATTCCGCGCTCGGAAGAACGACACCGGCTGCCTCCACAAACGGAGGCAGTCTTCTTCTTTGTGGGAGCAATGCCAGGAATCCGGTTCTGTGCCGCCATGCTATAACGGGAACATTATCCTGAATGGACAACCATAGCGCCGATTTCCCGCCACCGGCCGCAAGTTGCTCATCGCGGAGGGATAAACGCAGCATGCGCCTCGAAATCGCCGAAGTAAGGGTCAGGGACGCCGCTTTCGCAGAGGGCACACGGGTCAGCGACGGAGTGCTCCACATTGATGCCGGTGAATTAAAGAACCTGCTCGCCGAAGACAGGCGGCTTGCCTCTGTTTCGCTGGAACTGGCGAGGCCGGGTGACGAAACCCGCATCTGCCCGGTGAAAGATGTGGTCGAGCCCAGGGCGAAGGCCGGCGACATCGGGATGTTTCCGGGACTGGTGGGCAAAGCAGCCACGGTCGGTTCCGGCCGGACCTACGTGCTCAAGGGGACAGCCGTGGTGACGACTGGGCCGGTGATCGGCTTTCAAGAAGGGATCATCGACATGAGCGGCCCCGCCGCTCCGTTCACTCCTTTCTCCAGCACGTTTAACCTGGCGGTTGTGACTGAGCCGGCAGACGGCTTGGACCCGCACCAGTATGAAGAAGCCATCAGGCTGGCGGGGCTGAAGGCAGCGTGCTACCTGGGTAACGCGGCCGCCAGCGTGGACCCCAATGAGGTCAGGGTGTACGAGACGGACCCCATCCCCGAAGCGGTACGCAGGCACCCCGGCCTACCGAGAGTGGCGTACGTCTACATGCTGCAGAGCCAGGGCTTGTTGCACGACACATACGTCTATGGAGTCGACGCGAAGAAGATCCTTCCGACCTTGATCTCGGCGACAGAGGTCATGGACGGTGCCATCGTCAGCGGGAACTGCGTTTCCGCCTGCGACAAGAACACGACGTTCCACCATCTCAACAACCCGATCATCGAGGATCTTTTTGAGCGGCACGGCAGAGACCTGGCCTTCGCCGGCGTGATCGTCACAAACGAAAGCGTCACCCTGGCCGACAAGCAGCGGTCGTCCGACTACGTGGCGAACCTGGCCCAGGCACTGGGGGTCGACGGAGCTGTCATAAGCAAGGAAGGGTTCGGCAACCCGGATTCCGATCTCATCATGAACTGCAAGAAGCTTGAGGCTCTGGGCATCAAGACCGTGCTCATCACGGACGAGTACGCAGGCAGGGACGGCGCGTCGCAGTCCCTCGCGGACGCCGACCGCGCCGCGGACGCTGTGATCAGCGCCGGGAACGCGAACGAACTGATCGAACTGCCGCCGCAGAAGAAGACGATAGGCAGGCTGTCGGAGGTCGACAGCCTGGCCGGGGGTTGGGCGGGCAGCGTCGCGAAAGGCGGCAGCATCCGGGTGGAGCTTCAGACGATAATCGGAGCCACGAACGAACTAGGATTCGGGAGACTCTCGGCGAGGGGCTTCTAGCCGCGTCTTTGCTGGATAACGCAGCGCCGGACAACGCAACAAGGGAGGTCGACAGGTGTTACAGGACAAGAAGGCTATCATACTCGGCGACCGCGACGGTATCCCGGGCCCAGCGATTGAGGCCTGCGTGAAGACGTCCGGCGCAGAGGTCGTTTTCAGCACGACTGCGTGTTTTGTCTGAACGGCCGCAGGTGCCATGGACCTTGCGAACCAGGCGCGAATCAAGGAACTTGCCGACGAGTACGGCAAGAACGACCTGGTGGTGATCCTTGGTGGGGCGGGAGCGGAGTCTTCGGGCATTGCCGCTGAGACCGTCTCAAACGGGGACCCGTCCTATGCAGGTCCGCTGGCCGGGGTCCAGTTGGGCCTCGAACCCTATCACATCCTGGAGCCTGTGGTGAAGCAAGACTGCGATCCAAAAGTGTATGAGGAGCAGGTCGGCATGATGGAGATGGTGCTGGACGTGGACGCGATAATCAAAGAAGTCTCAACGATCCGAAGCCAGTATTCCGCCACTGGCCGAGCGACCGGCTCAGAGGAGGGGCGGTAGTGGCCACGCCGTTCCGCGTTGTCCACTACCTTAACCAGTTCTTCGGCCAGGTGGGCGGGGAGGACAAAGCGGGCATGCCTCCTTTGTCCAAGGAAGGACCGGTCGGGCCGGCTGTTGGCCTGAATGCGGCCCTCAAGGGTGAGGGCGCCGTGGTCGGTACCGTGATATGTGGCGACACCTACTTCACCGAGAACCTTGAACAGGCGAAGGGCGACGTCACGGCGATGATCGCTGCGTTCGACCCAGATGTAATCGTGACCGGCCCGGCCTTCAACGCAGGCCGGTACGGGATTGCGTGCGGGGCGGTGGCCCAGGGAGTCAATGAAAGCACAGGCAAGCCGGTCGTCGGCGGGATGTTCGAGGAGAACCCCGGGCTTGACCTGTACCGCCGGTACGGGTACTTCGTGAACACCCGCGACAGCGCGGCAGGCATGCGCGAGGCACTTCCGGCAATGGCGAATCTGGCTCTGAAGCTCGGCAGGGGGGAGGCGCCCGGCCCTCCGGAAGAAGAGGGCTACTTCCCGCGCGGCGTCAGGAAGAATTTCTTCCACGAAGAGCGAGGCTCCAGGCGGGCCGTCCGCATGTTGCTCCAGAAGATGAAAGGCGAAGCCTTCGTGACAGAATACCCAATGCCATCTTTTGACCGCGTGAGGCCCGCCCCGGCGATCAAAGACATGAAACACGCCCGGGTGGCCCTCGTCACGTCCGGCGGCATAGTCCCGAAAGGCAACCCTGACAGGATCGAGTCGTCCAGCGCCTCGAAGTTCGCGAGGTACGACCTTGACGGAGTCAAAGACCTGACCACTGCGGCTTATGAGACGGCTCACGGGGGGTACGACCCGTCGTACGCGAACGACGACCCTGACCGGGTGCTCCCGCTGGACGCCATGCGCGCGCTCGAAGAGGAAGGCGCGGTGGGCGCGCTCCACAACATGTACTATGTCACTGTCGGGAACGGCACGTCGGTCGCAAATGCCATCAAGTACGCCAGCGAGATCGCGGCCGAGCTGAAACGCGACGGCGTGGACGCCGTGGTCCTCACCTCCACCTGAGGCACGTGCACTCGTTGCGGCGCAACGATGGTGAAGGAAATCGAGAGAGCAGGCATCCCGGTCGTCCACATATGCACGATCGTGCCGATATCCCTCACGGTCGGCGCAAACCGGATCGTGCCCGCAGTGGCCATTCCGCACCCCTTGGGTGACCCAGCTCTATCGTCCGCCGACGAAAAGGCGCTGCGGAAGAGCATGGTAGCCAGGGCGCTCCAGGCGCTTGAGACAGACGTGGAAGGCCAGACCGTCTTCGAAATGAGGCATACGCCGTGAACTTCCCAGTGATAAAGGGCGCGTCGTATTCAATGGTGCACGCGCCCGAGCTGACGATGCACTATGGCACCACACCCGCGACCGAGCGACGGGCCAAACCCGGCTCGGATTTCCTGCGGAGCCTGCCATCGCACCTCAGGCCGTTTCCGGACGCGGTGGCGTACCCGCCGAACCAGGTGTACATCGGCAACGCTTCCCCGGACGACCTCCTGGCCATGCCGCGCCCGTGGTACGAAGCCGCCGCCGCTGAAGGTGATCGCAACGGCGGGCGCGACGGGAAATACGGCTTGATCCTGGCCGAAGACGAGTTCCTGGCCGCGCTCAAGATAGCCGACTCTTTCGACCTGGTCAGGCTCGACAGCCGGTTCGTGGAGAGCGTCGTGTCCCGCGTTGAGCCTCTGGGCATTTTCTCCGCTGACGAAATCGCCCGCCTCACGCCGGCCGAAACATCCGAGATCGAGTCCCTCCTGGCAGGTGCCGGAGCCGTGCCACTCCATTTCGACGGGCGCGTCGTCGGCTGCGTGCGGCGCGCGCATTCTGAGGACCCGACTCTGGACGCCCATGTCATGCTCGAAAACCTGGCATCCAAGGCCTCTGGCCTGATCGTGATGAAAACGCTGTTCAGGAAGACTGGGGTCAGGCCCGAAGCCATCGACTACATCCTCGAGACCTCAGAAGAGGCGTGCGGCGACATGAACCAGCGTGGCGGAGGCAGTTTCGCAAAGGCCACCGGTGAGGCTGCCGGCTGCCTGAACGCGACGGGAGCGGACGTGCGAAGCTTCTGCGCCGCCCCGGTCCACGCCCTGGTCATCGCGGCGAGTTTGGTCCAGTCGGGCGTGTTCCGCAACGTGGTGGTCATG
>JAUYEF010000093.1 GCA_030691635.1 Bacillota bacterium | reverse complement strand
TCCCACTGTCGTCGTATAAGCTCTTGTCAGCGCTGTCGAGGTGGATTGTGTTCTCTGACAGTAGAAGATGCGTCCGGGCCTTTCGCCCAGGCCTAGTGCCCGCCAAGCTTCTTGAGCGACTCGTGCGCCGCGATCAGAAGTGTCTCCCAGACAGGCGCGAAGGGCGGCGAATACGTCAGGTCCATGTCGACAAGGTCCCGTACGCCGGCCTTCATGTGCAGGGCAGCGACGACCACGTCAAGCCTCTTGGCGGCGTTATCGCCCACTATCTGCGCCCCAAGCAGCCTGCCGCTCGCCCGGTCGAAGACGAGCTTCACAGAGAGTTTCGCCGCGCCGGGATAGTACGAAGCCCGCGAGCGGCCGTCAATGCGCGTCGTGCCCACGGTGAAACCGGCCTCCGCAGCCTGACGCTCGCCCAGGCCGGCAGTGGCCACCTCCAGCCCGAACACCTTCAGGGCCACCGTCCCCACGGCGCCCCGGTAGACCAGCCTGCCTCCGGCCGCGTTTTCGCCGGCAATACGCCCCTGTTTGTTCGCGGTGCTGCCGAGCGGGATGTAATCCGGGCTTCCGGTGACGGCGTTAAACGTCTCCGCACAGTCACCTGCAGCGTACACACCCGGCGCGCTCGTCTCCATGCGCTCGCTGACCTTGATGGCACGCCTGACGCCGAGGTCGATTCCCGCCTGAGCGGCGAGTTCCGTGTTCGGCCTGACGCCTGTGGCCATCACCATGATGCCCACCTCGACCGGCGGTGCACCCAACAGCTCGACCGTCAGATCAGCTGCGCGAGCGTCCGAGGGAGCTGCCGCGCGAACGCCCGTGGGGGCGCCTGCCGGATCGCCGGATCCTGCCGAGACAGATTGCAGAGGTGTGCTGAGGGCGACCTTGACCTGGTTCCTCTCAAGCTCATGCATCACATCGCCTGCCATATCGGGGTCCAGCCGCTCGAGAAGCCCTGGCAACCTCTCGACCAGGAACACCTCACAGCCCGCGCTCGCGAGGGCCTCTGCCATCTCCAGTCCTATGACTCCCGCCCCGATGACCGCTGCCCGCCTGGGTTTTCTCGCGCGTAGCCACTCCCGGATGGCGATGCCATCTTCGAGCGTGCGCAGCCGGAAGACACCTGGCAGATCGACACCGGTCACTGGCGGGACGGTCGCCACTGCGCCCGTCGCGATCACCAGCCGGTCGTAGGGGTGGGTCACTTCCTCACCCGTGGGATCCTTGACACTGAGAACCTGGTTGCGCACGTCAATGGCCGTAACCTCATGCAGGGTGCGGACGTCCACCCGGCGGGAGGCCCGGAACTGCTCCGGCGTGCTCGCGATGAGCGACTCGACTTCCGGTATCGCGGACGAGATGTAATAGGGCAAGCCGCATGCCCCAACAGAGATGTGGCTCCCCTTTTCGAACAGCGTAACGCGATGGGCCCCTGACCTGGCGGCCCTGGCAGCCGCGGTGGAACCTGCGGCCGTTCCGCCTATAACAGCGATGTTGAGCGACTGCTCCGGCAAGGTTCCTCATCCTTTCCCCAGACTGAATTGACTTTCGGCACGTGGTCCCCTTTTCCTGTGGCGCGCCGCCGAGGCGCGGCAACCTGAGTGCGTGGCGGCCTCGCCTCGTTGGGCGGCCAAGTCTCATGCCTATAATAAGCACACAACTGAATAGGGATTATCGTTGGCGATGTAGAAGGCTTGTCACACAGATTAAGATCCGATCCCCGCATACTGTAAGCATCGCCGCATTATCGACGCAATTGTCGCCGCAGGCAACCTGATTGATCCTTTCGACTGAGAGCGACTCTCTCCTGAACGCAGAGGTTGCTTCCTTCTTATGAGCCACCGAGGTTGACCTTCTCCAGGACCGCAGAGGCACCAGTGTCCAATCTGGCCGGCTCGAGGGGGTGAGAGATGGCAAAGCCCTTGTGCGACTTGTGTGTCCTTTTGGCTTACCTACACACTTCCAGGAGGTGAGATTACGTTGATCGCTGGTAGGATCTTCACGTTCTGGACCATGATCGGTCTGTTCCTGATCGTCGGCTGGGCCCTCCAGCGGGCGAAGGTGCGCGCCCCGTGGATCCGGCGCATACCGGGACTTGAGGCGGTCGAGGAGGCCGTCGGACGTGCGACGGAAATGGGCCGGCCCGTCTTCTATAGCCCGGGAGGCGGCGATATCACCGACGCGGATGCAATCCAGAGCATGGCCGGCATCGAGGTCCTGGCGCACGTAGCACGGTTGACATCCAAGTACAATACGGGCCTCATTTGTGGCGTACGGCAGGCCAACCTGTATGCCGTGGCCGACGAGACCGTGCGCCAGGTGTATACCGAAGAGGGCAAACTGGACGAGTACAAGCCCGAGATGGTGCGCTTCCTGTCGCCGGAGCAATTCGCCTACGCGGCAGGCTGCATAGGCATCATGCATCGCGAGAAGGCCGGAGCGGCCATACTCGTCGGGTTCTTCCAGGCGGAGGCACTGATGCTTGCGGAGGCGGCGACACAGGGTGGCGCCATAACGATCGGTGGCACCACCCGCATGTACCAGCTGCCGTTCTTCGTGGCAGCCTGCGACTATTGCCTCATCGGTGAAGAGATATTCACCGCCGGAGCCTACTTGAGCAAAGACCCGCTAAAGCTGGGCACCGTCATGGCGCAGGACATCGGCAAAATCATAGCGCTGGTAGCCATACTCGTGGGAGCCGTGCTGGCTTCCGCCGGGTCCAAGTGGCTTCCCCAGTTGCTGGGCAAGTAGGGGGTGATCTCTGATGAAGCGTGAACTGCCGATCGGGATCGCCGGCTTGATGGCCGTGATCATGCTGGTTGAGTACTTCTTCAAGGTGCCGTGGCTCCAGAACTTCGCCAAGGACCTGCGCGACTGGTCGACCATCGTGTCGGCTTTCGCCCTCGCTTTTGCGGCCGTGAACCTAACTTTGCTGCACACCAGGAATATCGCCATCAAGAGATCTGGATGGCAATACAGCATCGTGATGATCGCCTGTATGTTCTCGTTCGTGGTCTTCGGCGTCTTCTTCGGAAGGACCAGCGCGGGCTTCAAATTCCTGTGGGACGCCGGCCTGGTCCCGCTCGGTTCTGCGTTCTACGCGATGCTTGTGTTTCAGATTGCCACGGCTTCCTACAGATCCTTCAGGGCCAGAAATGTCGACGCAGCGCTGCTGCTCATCGCAGGCGTGCTGGTCATGCTCGGCAAAGCCCCCGTGGGGGCGGCGATGTGGGGCGGGTTCGTTCCCATCACCGACTGGATCATGAACGTACCGAACCTCGCCGCCAACAGAGGTATCATGATCGGCGCCGCTCTAGGCACCGTGGCGACAGGCCTGCGCATCATGCTGGGCCTTGACCGCGCGTACCTGGGCCGGTCCGACTAAGGGGGTGCTGTCATGAACCTGACACGTCTTGGGAACATAAACCCCTACATCATCTATGCGCTGATGTTCTTCGGGATCCTGATCCCTTTGATTACGCCTCTGGGTTTCCCCGTGGCCGTCGCCCAGATGGTCAAGAACGTCTACGCTGCCGTCGATGCGCTGCAGCCGGGAGACACGATAGTGATGTCCTTTGACTACTCGGCTGGCGGCTCGGCGGAGATATTCCCGCAGACAAGGGCGATGGCGCTTCAGGCGCTAAAGAAGAACGTCAAGATCGTGTGCATCGCCTTTTCGGACCAGGGAGTTCCGTTCGCGGACCAGATCGTGGACATCTACGTGAGTGCCGGCAAGAAGTATGGTGAGGACATCGTGAACCTGGGTTACCTCACCGGCGCTGAGACGGGAATCGCCGCGTTCCTGGCCGACTTCGCCAAGGCTGTGCCCAAGGATGCGACAGGCAAGGATACTCTGAGTTTCCCGCTGGTCAAGGCGACCAACAACGCGAACAAGGTCCAGCTGGTGGGCTCGTTCGGCACCGGCAAGCCCGGCCCGCTCGAGTGGGTACGGCAGCTCGCTCAGTACAAGGTCAAGTATGCGGCGGGCGTGACCACGAGCATGGCCCCTCAAGCCTACCCGTATGTGCAGGCAGGCCAGTGTGTCGGCGTCCTTGCGGGAATGGTCGACGCGGCGGGGTATGAGGTATTGATCAAAGACCCCGGGCCAGCCACCAAAGGTATGGACGCCCAGTCGATGGGCCACCTTGTCATGATAGTCCTGGTGCTGCTGGGGAACATCGCCTACTGGGCTGAGCGCGGCCAGCGCGGGAAGGGGGCGTGAGCGATGTCCACAGATCTTGCGGTATGGATCGGAGCGATCTTGACAATCGGGGTCTACTCCTTCCTCTATAAGGAGAACCCCTTCTACCGCTTCGTGGAGCATGCGTTCATAGGCCTGGGCTCGGGGTACGCTCTTGTGATGGGGTACACCAACATCATCAACAAAGCGTGGACCCCGTTATCAAAGGGCCGGATTGAGTTCTTGATCCCGGTCGCCCTGGGGCTCATGCTGTTCGGCAGGTTCGCCAAAGGCTTGACCTGGACGGCCAGGATACCTCTGGCGTTCGTCATAGGCATGGGCTCGGCCATCGCGTTGCGCGGCTCGGTACAGGCGGAGTTCGTGCAGCAGATCCAAGCGGCCATGACCCCGATCAACTCGCTGGATAACCTCCTGACCCTGGTGGGCACGCTGGGCGTGCTGGCGTTCTTCCTCTTCACCGTGAAGCAGGAAAACGTCCTCATGCGATCGGCCAACTACGTCGGGCGAGTGACCATGATGCTCTGTTTTGGCGCGATATTCGCGTCAGGGATCATGCTCAGGATCTCGCTGTTCATCGGCATCCTCCAGTTCATGTTCGGCAAGTGGATACTCCTGATCAAGTAGCGGTAGGCGGGCGGGGCCATTTGTCCCTGCGCGGTTGAGGGCTTAAGCACAGCCCCGGTGCGCGGGTACCCCTACCCGCCTCTTCTATTGCCGTTGGAAGGGGTAAAGGTAGCCTTTTCAGGCGCGCATCGTGCCTGGAGGAAATCGGACGTCTGGGCAGAACGGACTAAGAGAAAACATCATCTGCAAGTGAGAAGAACCAAAGGAGATGTGATGATGGCAAAGCTGGATATCAACTGCGACATGGGGGAGAGCTTTGGTGTCTGGAAGCTTGGCGCGGACGACGAGATAATCAAGTACATCACCTCCGCCAACATCGCCTGCGGGCTGCACGGCGGAGACCCGACGGTAATGAGAAAGACGGTCAAACTGGCGATGGACCATAACGTGAACGTCGGCGTCCACCCCGGCTACCCTGACCTCCAGGGGTTCGGCCGGCGGTTCATGAACTTGAGCTATGACGAAATGCGCGACTACATGATCTACCAGATCGGCGCGCTGATGGGTTTTGCGCAAGCGCTCGGCACCAAGGTGAAGCACTTCAAGACCCACGGTGTGATATCGAACGTCGCCGCCAGGGACCCCAAGCTCTCCAGAGTGCTGGCAGAGGCCATGGCGGAAGTCGATAAGGACATGATCTACATCGGCCTGGCGGGCACGCCACTGGTCACTGAGGCGGAGGCGTTGGGGCTGCGTGTGGCCCATGAGGCATACGCCGACCGTGCCTATCTTGCGGACGGCAACCTGGTGCCGAGAGGCACGCCGGGAGCCGTCATCCACGACGAGAAGGTTGTCGCGCAGCGCGTGCTGAGGATGGTCACAGAGGGCAAGGTCGCCGCCATCGACGGCACCGTGATCCCGGTCAAGGCACACACCATCTGCGTCCATGGCGACACGCCGGGCGCCGCTGATTTCGCGAGGACCATCAGGACCTCGCTTGAGGCGCTGGAAATCGAGATCGTGCCGCTGGACAAGATCGTCTGAGGCCGTCTGCGGCCGGCAACGTGCCCGAGGCACAGCATCGTGCCCCGGTGAGGAATTCCGAGCGGGAGCCTTTCGCTGGCTCCCGCTCGTTTTCTGCCCGTCTTGTGTTTCAGTCCTGTTATATCCTATGTACCGCCCGGGGCTTTCACTACTCGACCAGTGCCACCACGTCGATCTCCACCAGGAACTGGGGCGCCGCCAGGGCAGCCTGGACAGTCGTCCGGGCCGGCATGACGCCTGTGAAGAAAGTCCGGTAGACACCGTTCATCTTCGAGAAATCCGCGATGTTCGCCAGGTACACGTTCGCCCGGACCACATTCTCCATGCTGGTCC
>JAUYEF010000062.1 GCA_030691635.1 Bacillota bacterium | reverse complement strand
AAGCAGTGCTTTTTCGAGCATCCCACGCGCGAGCAGCAAGAGCGCGCCGCTGTCGTGCTTGCCAAGGACGCAGGCCGACTGATATGCAATATCTGCCGCGGGCGCCTCTTCTACGGCGTCATTGATGAGGGAGCGGCGGTGGAGGTAAGACGATGAAAGTCAACGTCAAGGTGATCACCGGCGACAACTCTCGTCCCGGCGTGCTCAGCACCGAGCACTCGTCATCGAGTTACGGTATGCCCGTGCTGCTGATCGAGGGCGAGCCCCACGGCATCGCGGACCTGCCGCCGGGCACGATCATCAAGACGGCCAAGGCACTCAGCCTGGAGGCGTACGCGGCGATAGTACGGGCCGACTACCGGGTGAAGGCCGTGATCCGCACCAGCCAGGACATCGATGCGGAGGCTGGAGCGCCACGATGGTACAGGCATCCAAGGAGATGCGGACGCAGCGGGAGACGGTCGAGGATGCGCTGCGGGAGTACCTGGCCAGGCGCCAGAGTTGACCGGCAACAGAGAAAGGCCCTCCTGCTTACGGGCGGGAGGGCCTTTCTCTTTTCAACAGCACACAAAGTGAGACGCCCTGGAGCCTGAGTTCCCCAGAGCGTCCCAACAAAGGGAAGTGGTGGTGTTGACACACCAATTCTTACTATCGTGCTTTCGCATGTTTTCGTAAGAGATGCTTGAATCATGGACGCACTCTTCAGCGTATAATCGGGAGGAGAACGACTGTGAAAGGCAGTTGATGAGGACATGACCATACGACCACGCATCACACCGAGATTCGTCGGATTCTGCCTGCTGATAGCTTACTGCCTGTTCATTGGGGCGTGCTTCTATGTGGGAAGAGGTTAGACTTTGAGGGGAGCCGCCGGCGGGCAGGCCCTCAGACTGTCTAGGGGGCGGGTGCCTGTAGCCCAGCCAAGATGTTCTGGAAAATCACCACGATCCTCGCGCCAAGCCCGGTGAGTGCCGTTATTGCCACGATTGCTATGAGCACTAGGATTAGCGCGTACTCCGTGAGTGTCTGCGCTTCCTCGTCCTTGAACCAACGCCGCAGGTAATTCCTAATCAACGTCATCATTTCGTGATCCCCACTCCTTCTTGTGATGTTGAGCCCGCCCGCCGGACCTCCATTATTATCCATCGGTAAAGCATAGGAACCAGTAATCTCTGGCAGGAATATTCTTTACACGCGTGAACGACTTGTCCATGCAAAACCACATCGCCGAATGGAGGCGACCTATGGGCGAGGGCCACAAGAGCAGTGATGCTGGTGCCAGGCGGTGCCAAATGGGCTGCAACGGAGGTCGTTTTCATGCATATCGGCGCACAAACAGGAACGGCCCTCACATGACCGCAGGGCCAATCTATCAGTGCATTCGCTGCTAAATGCTGGTGCCGGGAGCGGGGACTGGGCAGAAATGTGTGTTACTCTCTAACCGTAGACACCGGTGTTTGCGGGACTACCGAATCACTATCTGCGAGGGTAGTCCTATAACTTCAACCGGACACGTGATGCTTACGCGAACCTTCCTCTGGCCGACTCTCATTTTCAGGTACCTTATATCGTCCGGCAGAAACCTTTTGATCTCGTTGGTTTGAGAACGCAAATGGTGCGCCAATGCACCTTCAATCAGCCTTCTGTCTACTTGCCCGCAACCCTCGAGAGCCCCCAGGAACATTCTCACCGCAGAAATCGACCTGATGATCTTTGGTGCCAACTCCGCATAAATGTCCATGAACTCGTTCATTTTGTCCCGCGTGTCTTTTCTCCACATTCCGCGCCATAATGGCTTCGCCTCGCCTACAGCCAGGCTTTCTGGGTCAGCACTCTCATAGTCGCCGCCCATGATCCGAATGAGGTGTTCTTTGATTCTTGCGTAAAACGACACACCCGTCTCGCCAATATAGCTAATGTAGTACCTGTCCCTGTAATTCACAGTCCATAGATATATCCCGTCCTTACGGGCTGAATACTGCGGTCAAAGTGAGCCATGAGTACGGTGAGTTAGAGCCACGCCTACGGCTGAATTGAGCCAGCGTCACGGCCGCAGAGCCAGTCGTCGTCCCGCCCATATAGAATGAGAGCGTTCACTGTCAAAAGACAGTGAAACTTCATTTTTAGGGGGACGAGAAATGGCGGACTATCGAGAGATCCTGAGACTGAGCAGTCAGGGCATCAGCCAGCGCGGCATCGCCAGTAGCTGCAGATGCTCCCGCAACACCGTTGTCAGGGTGCTTGAGCGCGCCCAAATGCAGGGGGTGCGTTGGCCTCTCAAGGACGGTGTAAACAACGGGGACCTGCAGCAAATGCTGTTCCCGGACCAACCCTCGCTGGCACTGCGCAAGCGGCCGGACTATGAACAGGTACACCGCGATCTGGCGAAAAGTGGGGTAACACTGAGCCTTCTCTGGCATGAGTACTGTGAGGAATGTCGTTGCATGGGTGAACTGCCCCTGATGTACACCCAGTTCTGCCTGTACTACCGCGAATTTGCGCAGAAGACCAAAGCCACGATGCACATCAGTCGCAAGCCAGGTGAGCAGATGGAAGTGGACTGGGCGGGCCAGACTGCGAAGACCGTCGATGCAGATACCGGCGAAGAGGTCCCGGCTCACATCTTCGTGGCTGTTCTCTCCAGCAGCCAGTATGCTTACGTCGAGGCCTTTCTCTCGCAGAATCAGGAGTGCTGGATTGCTGGTCACGTGAACGCGTTCAAGTTCTTCGGCGGCGTCAGCCGCATGCTCGTACCGGACAACCTGCGCACCGGTGTTCAGAAGCCATCGTGGTTCACACCCGAGATCAATCGCACATACCAGGACCTCGCCGAGCATTATGGCACCGTCGTAATGCCGGCTCGGGTGAGGCGGCCCAAAGACAAGCCAAACGCCGAAGGCACCGTCGGTGTTATCTCCACATGGATCCTGGCGGCTCTGCGCCACCAGCGATTCTTTTCCCTGGCTGAGCTGAATGAGGCCATCGCAGACAAACTGCGGGAGTTTAATGCCAGGCCATTTCAAAAGAAGCCGGGAAGCCGCCTGAGCGCCTTTCTTGAGGAAGAGCGGGTCACGCTTCTCCCCCTGCCCCGGACCCATTACGAACTGGCTACATGGAAGATTGCCACCGTGCAGTTCAACTACCACGTCTGCGTAGATGGTATGTTCTACAGCGTCCCCCACGAGTTCATCAAGCACAAGGTGGACGTACGCATAACCCGCACCGTCGTGGAGGTGTTCTTTCAAGGCAGCCGCATCTGTTCCCACGCCCGGCTCTACGGCCGCGAAGGCCAGTACAGCACGCTGAGTGAGCACATGCCAGAAGATCACAGGAAGTATGCAGAGTGGAATGCAAAACGCTTCCTGTCTTGGGCAGAGGACATAGGGCCCAACGCTGCCGTGGTCATCAAGGCTATCCTATCCTCACATAAGATCGAGCAGCAGGGTTACCGCAGTTGTATGGCGCTATTGAAGATCGCAGAGAAGCATTCGCCTGAACGTGTAGAGGCGGCTTGCGCCAAGGCGCTGACCTATACACCTCGACCCAGTTACAGGGGCGTTCAGACCATACTCAAGTCAGGCCAGGACCAACTCCCACCTGAGAAGAAGCAGCCATCTGAGCACGGCTTCGTCAGAGGCTCCAGGTATTATGGTGGTGAGCCGAAATGCTAGACCAGGTGACGCTACAGAAACTGTTCGAGATGCGGCTCTCGGCGATGGCGGAGCAGTTCAGACAGCAAATGCAGGATCAGGCTTTTGACGGCCTATCCTTCGAGGAGCGCTTCGGCCTGCTGATCGACGCGGAATGGTGCCGGCGAAAGAGCAACCGCCTGGCGAGGCTGATCAAGAAGGCCGATCTGCACTTGCCACAAGCATGTATAGAGGACATCGAATACCATGCCGATCGGAAACTGGACAAGCAGCTGCTCACACGCCTCTCAACCTGCAATTACATCGGCGACCGGCGTAACATCATCGTTCTGGGTGCAAGTGGCGCCGGCAAGACTTACATATCCTGTGCCTTCGGTATTGCTGCCTGCCGCAACTTCTACTCCACGAGGTACATTCGCCTGCCAGAGTTTCTTATTGATCTGGCGGTGGCCCGCAGCGAGGGCACATACCGCAAGACCATGAGCCAGTACAAGAAGTATGACCTGCTGATCATCGATGAGTGGATGTTGATCTCTCTGACGGAGAGCGAGGCGCGCGACGTGCTCGAGATCGTCGAAGCACGGCATAAAAAGACCTCGACCATCTTCAGTTCCCAGTTTGCGCCGGCTGGCTGGCACATGAAGATTGGCGAGGTAACACTGGCTGACGCCATACTCGATCGCATTGTGCACGATTCGTATACCATCGTCATCGATGGCAAGGACTCCATGCGCAACCGCAAGGGAATCCCGGGCGCCGAGCGTTAATTCGGCAACAGCGCCCCATTCACCCTTGATGTTTACATCTTCGGTCTCTCAGAGGGATGAAAAAAGCACGACGTCCTGCGTCATCCCTCTGTCCCTTCGTCATAGCCAGGGTGCCTGGCTCTCGCTCACCGTGATGCTGGCTCAGTTTCGCCGTGACAGTGGCTCATCTACGACCGTGCAGGCGGCTCTCCCGAGCCGCAGTATGCAAACATGGGCTCCTTTACCATCATATCCCGGTTGAAGAAGAGATACTCTCTGTTTGGTCGTAACCTTCTTGAGGGTATGGATTTCGCGGCCTCGAACGTTCTATTGCCGCTTACCGGTCTGTTGACAGTGGTGTTCGTAGGCTGGGTACGGGGTAGCAGAGCGGCTTCGCGAGAGGCGATCGACGAAAACCATCCGATCATGCGT
>JAUYEF010000369.1 GCA_030691635.1 Bacillota bacterium | reverse complement strand
AAGTTCTGGCGTAACCGATGATCTGGTAAGGCTGTCTGTCGGCATCGAGGACGTCGAAGACATCATTGCCGACCTTGACCAGGCTTTGACGAAGGCGACTAAGGCCTGAGACAGCAGAATCACCGGCGGATCTCCTTCATGAGAAGGTGGGAGCGGCGGGGCCGCTCTTCCTACACAAAGCGCAGTGACTCGGATGGATCGATCCGCGACGTCCGCCAGCAAGGATAGGCTGTGGCAACTACACCTACGCAAACCGCCAGGCCAAGGGCCGCCGGCAGCAGCCAGCCAATGGCCGGCAGATCGCTGACGGAGTCCGCCATCCGTGCCGCGATGCCGCCTGCCAGGAGCCGGCCCGCAGCATATCCGGCCAGCCCACCAAGCAGGCTGAGCAGCAATGACTCGCGCATGATGACCGACGTGACGTGGGACTTCCGGTATCCGATCGCCCTCAGAATACCGATCTCCCTCGTGCGCTCATTCAGAGACGATAGCACGGTGGCAAACACGGAGAGACCGCTTGCCAGGAGGACAACCGCTGCGAGGGCTATGGCAAAGCCCTGAAAACGCGTGACGATTTCTTCACGTGCTTTCACCGTTTGCTTGAGCGCGGTTACCTTCGCGCCCGGGAGCACTTGCTGGACCTGCGCGATTATGTCGTCGATCGGACAGGTGTTGCAGAGCGCGCTTGCCTCGATGAACGTGAGCTTCGCCGGACGGTTCAGCAGATTCTGCGTGACAGCCAGGTCCAGGTAGATCAGCGTATCTTCGGAGCCCCCCGTTTGCCGTATCACCGCAGCCACCTTGAGCTCGCGACCGTTAACTCTGACGGCATCGCCCGCGACTTTGTTAAGTCGCGATGCCGCCTCGCTTCCGAGTATTACTTGGTCGTCGTCGCTCGGACGCTGCCCGTCGAGGCTCCACCACTTCTTCATCCTGAGCTCGGACGGAAACCGGATGCCCACAACCAGAAGCTGCCGGCCGTCCACATCAGCGGTCCCTACCAGTTTCGGCGACACGACACTCAGGTTCTCGTAGTTTTTTATTGTCTTCATGTTGTCTAGTGCCGACTCCGGAAACTCGGGAGTGCCTACCGAGACGCCGGGTATGGTAACGCCCCCATACGAGAGCGCCATCTGTCGGGTGCCAGGCGAAATCACCAGGTTTGCCCCGTATTCGTCCAACTTGTTGCCAAGATCGAGTTGCATTGCCTGGGTTGTCAAGACCAGCGCGACCACCGTGGCAACGCCCAGGACAAGGCTGGCCACGATGATCGCTGCCCTGCCCTTCCGCCGCCTAAGGTTCTGCCAGGCTATATCAGACAGGCTCAATGAACGCCACCTCTGGTTTCCGGTGCTTGAGGTAACTTGACGTGCCCATCCACGATTTCAACCACCCGCGTCGCATGACGGCAGTTGTCAGGATTGTGGGTGACCATGACGATGGTGTGGCCTTTGCGCTTCAGCTCATCAAAGATGTCCATCACGCTCCCACCTGTCAGACTATCGAGGTTGCCGGTGGCTTCGTCCGTTAGAAGGATGGGCGGATCATTCACTATCGCCCTGGCGATGGCAACTCGTTGCTGCTCGCCACCAGAGAGATCGTTGGGCAGCCGTCCTCCCTTGTGCTCGAGCCCCATCATGGCAAGCGCCGCCCTTGCTTTCTCAACTTGCTCCCTACGTCCGATGGAGGTTACCGCGAGCGGAAGCATCACATTCTGCAGCGCAGTGAGGTACGGGATGAGTTGGAGCTGTTGAAACACAAACCCGATATATTCACGCCTGAAATCGGTCCTCTGCTCATCGGTCAGCGCGTACACATCGATACCGTCAACCACAAGCCGCCCGCCAGTGGGGGTATTCATGGCGCCCAGGATGGAAAGGAATGTGCTCTTACCCGAGCCCGAAGGGCCAAGCACAGCCACAAACTCGCCTTCTTCCACCTCAAGCCGGGTGGCATGAAGCGCGGTGACTTCCTCGTCACCGGCCGTGTACGATTTCCGGATATCTTCGATTGAAATAAGGCTCACGTTCTACCCTCCAGACTATATGAAGCGGAGCGCCCTGGCCGGGTCAATGGACGCCGCCCGGAACGCAGGGTACGACGCTGATGCAAGTCCGACGACCACCGACAGCGATACTGAAAGCAGCAGGGTACCGGTTCCAACTTGTACCCGTGACACGTCCAGCAGCTTGACCGAAATGAGCCATCCAAGCGCGCTGCCAGCCGCGAAGCCCCCCACTCCACCCGCCAGGCTCATGAAGAGAGCCTCACTCAGCACAACAGCAGAGATGTGAGATCTTCTATACCCGACAGCACGGAAGATACCGATTTCACGCGTTCTCTGGTGTACCGAGGACATCATCATGGTCAGCACCGAGAACCCACTGGCGACCAGCACCAGCACCGACAATGCCATCCCGAAGGTGGTGAACCTTTCCATGACCTGCTTCTTACCCTCAATAGCCTGCTTCAGCGCCGTAACCCGCGCCTCGGGCACTGCCGCGCTGATCTGCGCCGCGACCCTCTCGGCCACCGCGCCTTTACCCGCTGTCACTTCCACGAACGTTATCTTGTCACCGCGCCCGAGCATGGCCTGCGTGGTCTTGAGGTCCGCCATGACGACGTCATCTTCCGAGCTGCCGGTGGGCGAGAGCACCGCAGCGACATCAAAGACTCTTCCGCCGACTGTGATGCGGTCGCCGGCCTTCCTGCCCAGATCAGAAGCGATCGAAGCACCGAGCAACACATCGCTGGCCGCGCTGGGGCTCCTGCCATTGAGGTGCCACCACTTCTTCATACCTAGCTCGCGGGAAAAGTCGATGCCCACCAGAAGCACCTGGTTGCCTGCGAGCTCCAGAGAGCCGACTACTTTCGGCGCTAGAGAGGTGATGCCGGCGCCATCGCTTATTGAGGTTATCCGGCTCAGCACACTCCCGTCGAACTCAGGTATATCCGTTGTCACTCCGGGCAGTGTCATGCCGCCATATGACAGCGCGAGCTGGTCACTCCTTGGAGCAACGACGATGTTGGCGCCGTAGTCGTCCATCTTTGAGCTGATGCTCAACTGAAGCGCTCTGTTGGAAATGACCATCGCGGTCATCATGCTGACTGCGACCGTAAGGCACAGGACCACGAGTGCCGCTCGTGAACTTCTCCGTCTCAGGTTCTGAAACGCGATATCGAGGAGTGTCAAACATATGCCTCCTCACTCTCTAGACTCTTGGCTGCCACTTGGCTACGACGCTCTCGTCTATGAGAATGCTGCCGTCTGAGATGGTGTTCGGAATCTTATCGGGCGGGTACTTGGTGCAGCCACCCGAAATGCCCTTCAGGTTCTCGAGATCCCATTGCGTGTAGCAAGTGCTGCAAATGATGTTGTTGCCCTGGATGAAAAACCGTGTCGACGAGCACGGCTCGCACATGCTTACTGCCGTTATGATCTTGCCTGACGGCGTGACGTAAGCCAGCAGAGGGGTCTCGCTTTTTGCGCCCTTGTAGATGAACCGCACCAGGCCTTTCTGTTTGACTGCGTCCAAAGGAATGCCTATCTTGCCGTTTTCGACCTTCGCCGAGATGGGTGTCATCTGAAGCGTGGTCGCCTTCGCGGGTGCCGGCGCTGTGGTTCCGCTGGGTGACGATGCAGGTGCGGCAGAAGGCTTGGGCGCATTAGACCGGGAGGCCCAAATCGCCCCGGCTCCCAGGACCAGAAACAGACCAACAGCCAGTATGGTTGCCGTGGACGCACCGCCCCTCCTCTTGTGGGGCTGAACCTTCTTTCTTTTCTCGGAAAGATTCGACATATCTATCACGACCTCCAATCGTACTAAGCAAAGGCGAGGGGCTGACTCGCCCCCCGCGAAAATCACAGCCTAATGGCATTTGTGTGAGTCACTCGTTTGCCTGGGGCCCTGCGCCGTACTCTCATGGCCGCCATGAGACGCATTGGATTTTCCGGCGCAACAAGAGGGTGGCTTGCCGTGGAACTCCTTATCACTTGCTTCCGCGAGCCTATCTATCAGCCTGCCGAGCCAGCCCTTACCATTGGGTTCTGCCACTTGCGACACCTCCTATCTGCATCTTGTCAGGTCGTTCTGACCGGTTGCCTGGATCGCGATGTTGACCGCGAGTGCGCGAGTAGCCATCTTTAGCCAAGAGCACGATGACGACATGCGTCAAAGGGCACAGGAGGTATACAGCCCAGGACGCCGGACCCCGGAGAAGGCCGGTTCGCGCCAGCACCAGGGCGGCTATCCCCACCACGATACACAGTACTGAGAGTTGAGACCATCTTGTTGGTCTGATCACCCTGGACAACACCTTTCTCTACCAACAAGAGCGTAACACATGCTAGTACTACAGTCAATAGTATGTCGGCGCGTATTATCTCCGCTGGGGTAGCGATACGGGGTGCACCGATCTCTCGCCTAAGTTAGCATAGCACCAAGATGACAGCGAGCAAGAGCGCCGTTATGGAGATAACCAGTGGGAGGCTGCCCGGATCGACGCGGCCTGAC
>JAUYEF010000346.1 GCA_030691635.1 Bacillota bacterium | reverse complement strand
GAGGCCTGCGGGATAATCCTTGGCGGAGTCTCTGTGCTCGGTCCCGAGTACGCTCAGATCATCGAGACCGGGCTCAAGAACCGCTGGGTCGACCTGGCGGACAACGTGGGGAAGACCACGGGCGCTTTTTGCAGCTCGGTTTACGGCGTCCACCCGTATGTTTGCATGACGTGGAGCAACAGGCTCCGCAACGCGCTCACCCTGGCACATGAACTCGGGCACGCCGGGCAGGGAGTGCTGTCGCAGCGCTACCAGAGCCTGGCCAACACCCGCCCGACCATGTTCTTCATCGAAGCGCCGTCCACCATCAACGAGATCCTGGTGGGGCACCATATCCTGTCCCAGAAGGCAGACGTCCGGACTCGCCGCTGGCTCGTCATGCAGCTGCTCAAGACCTATCACCACAACTTCGTCCGCCACCTGATAGAGGGCGAACTGCAGCGCCGGACCTACCCGCTCGCGGAGAAAGGTCAGCCTATCACGGCCAGCGTGCTGAACACGGTCCAGGGCGAGATCCTGGAGGAATTCTGGGGCGGTGAAGTGGAGGTCGACGATGGCGCCCGGCTGGTGTGGATGCGGCAGAACCATTACTACCGTGGCCTGTACCCCTACACCTACTCGGCACAGTGGCAGCACGTCCGGCGCAGGACAAGAAGAAAGGCGCGGACTCCGGTGTAGACGGGTATATCTACTTCTTCGATGACACCAGTGGCAAGCCCAAGAAGATCATCGTGCAGGTGAAAAGCGGCCATGTGACCCGTAACCAGATAGGGGACTTGCGCGGCGTGATGGAGCGCGAGAATGCCACAATCGCTGCGTTTGTCACCCTGCGCGAACCGACAAGGCCCATGAAGGAAGAAGCCGCGGGCGCAGCGTTCTATGAGCCAAAGGACTATCCAGGGCGCAGGTTCCCGAGAATGCAGATCATCACTGTTGAGGAGCTTCTGGCAGGCAGAGGTATCTCTTACCCGGATTGGGGCACAGATGCCACGTTCAAGAAGGCCGAACGGAAGAGCAAGAAGAAGTCGGAGCAGCGGGAGTTACCTACTTCGGCCGAGTGATTGCAGCCGCTCACTGTTATTCGCAAACAAACCACATGAACACCGATGGTGACTAACTGGTTTACCTTCACCTCACCGGCCAGAGATCACCGACTGACATTCCAGCAGGTTTCCAGTGACACATGAAATGTCAGATTCAGGCAGTGAAATGGAAGAATTCACCAGACGCCTGTGTGTAACGTGTGTGTAACCGCGTGGGGATAGGCTGAAAACCGTGAGTATCGGTCAGGAAGCAAACCGTACATATGCAGGCGTGTAGACACGGGCGGGGAGGGGTGGGTAAGCCCCAAAGATGCCATTCGATTACGGAATCAGCACTTCGGGCTCTACGTACGGCAGCGGCAGGCTGACGCCGGACACCAGGCAGTTGGATTTTCGACTTGTTAAAAGGCAGGACAGGGGGTCCCTTCTATTGAACCTGTACGTGTGCCAACAGCGATCCATGCGCGAAGCGAAAATCCTCATAGTTGGCAGTGATGGGAGCAAGGTGCTGTATAGGATGGCGTACACGCTGAAGAATGTCATGATCACATCCATCACCACATCAGCATCAGACAGCTCAGGCGCCGAACCGCTGGAATCGATGTCTTTCTCTTATGAGGGCATCACGTGGGAATACACACCAGTACACCCGGGCGGGGATCCTATACGGACCAGCTGGACTCTGACTCTCAGGTAGGATAGCCGGAGCCAGGCGAGCGGCTCGCGGTGTCGCGGGCGGCTGGTTACGGCAGGATCGCGGAAGACGGGCAGGCGCAGAAGTGAGCTCGAGCAGGGGGCTCGTGTGTATGGTCAAGCATGATGTCGATGAAGCCTTTGAGTGGTTGATAGTGATAGTCAGCATTGTCTCGGCCATCCTGAGTCAATACCCGGAGTACTTCTACACCATAACTCCCAACCCAGCCAGGCCTGCCTCTCTGAAAGCCGCCATCGCCATTGTTCCTCCTCTGGTAGTTGTGATAGTCGTCTGGCTGGTCGGGAAGCTGGCCTCCAGAGATCTGGTTCAGGCCCTTGCGAAGGTCACAGCGTGGCTGATGACTCTGGACGTAACATGGACGAATCTTTACAGCTACTTCCTGGGAGTGGTATGGAGCGGGTGGGGAATCGTGCCGACCAACTTCATGGTAAACGTAGGCCTGTCTGGCGTGTTTCTGCTCAGTCCAATGTTTACTTATTTCGTTGTGGTACCCAAATACAGGGCGATGTACCCTGGTCTCCAGCTTCTTGACAGGAAGTGGCAATTCCTGGCCGTCTACGGTATTACTCGTGCCTTGTTCCTGCTATTCTTGTTGGTGTTGATATACGTGCCTCGAGGCTAAGACCAGAACATGAACATGACGATCGTGACTCGGGATCTCGGGAAGTGCTTTGGAGATGTAAAGGCCGTCGAGCACCTATCCTTGCGGGTCGCCCAGGGTGAAATCTACGCCTTTCTCGGCTTGAACGGTGCCGGGAAAACGACCACAATCCGTATGCTGTTGGGGATGATCAGACCCACCTCAGGGACAGCCTACGTGCTACAATCCAGGGTCCGGCTCGGAAGCCGGGAACCCTGGGCGTCGGTTGGCTACCTGGTGGAGATACCGTACGCCTACCCTGAGTTGACCGTCTACGAGAACCTGGAAGTTGCTCGCCGGCTACACCCTGGCACAGCGCCAGGGGCTATCGGCCAGGTCATCGAACGCTTGGGCTTGTCTGCTTATGCGGACCGGCGTGCGGGCACGCTTTCCCAGGGGAATGCCCAAAGGCTGGGATTGGCTAAGGCCCTGTTGCATGGTCCCAGGCTGCTCATCCTGGACGAGCCAGCCAACGGCCTGGATCCGGCCGGGATCGTCGACATCCGCGAACTCCTGCTCGAGATGACCCGTGAGCAGGGCGTTACTGTGTTCATGGCGAGCCACATACTGGCCGAGGTTTCGCGTCTCGCTCAACGAATCGGGATTATCCACAGAGGCCGCCTGCTACAGGAACTGGATGTCGACGAGCTGGAGCGCAACCGTCGAAAGCGCCTGCTGCTACGGACGCGGGACATCGAGGCGGCACGTCTGGCGCTGGTCGCGGCAGGGCATCCTGCGAGAGTTCATCCTGACGGTTCTATCGAGCTCAAGACTCCCGCATCCATCGACCACCCCGACGATATTGCCAGCCTGCTCGTTCAAGCCGGGGCCCCACCCACCGAACTGCTCGTGGAACAGGAGGATCTTGAGCACTACTTCCTGCGGTTGGTCGGGTTGGAGGGGGATGTGGAATGAACTACCTTGCTGACGCAGTCTGGATCGAGATGCGGAAGGCGATGCGTTCAAGGGTGCCGTTGTTCACTGCTCTGGGGTACCTGATGATGCCACTGGCCAGCGCTTTTCTGATCTACATCTCCAAGGACCCCGAGCTCGCAAGGAAACTTGGCCTGATCAGCGCCAAGGCCAGCCTCTTGGTGAGTACCGCGGATTGGCCGACCTACTTGAAACTGGTTGTCCAGTTCGCAGCGATCGGAGGGTTCTTCTTTTTCTGCCTGAGCATCAGTTGGGTGTTTGGCCGCGAATTCGTCGATGGAACGCTGAAGGACCTGCTTGCCGTGCCGGTCCCGCGTTCAAGCATAGTCCTGGCCAAGTTCATCGTGGTGGCAGTGTGGTCTGCGGCGCTGACTTTGGAGATATATATTGTCAGCCTTGTCATGGGCGTGGCCATCCGGCTCCCGCAGGGCTCGGCCGGCATGATTCTCCATGGCAGTGTCCTCCTGGCTGTAACAGCGTGCATGGCGATTCTGCTGGTGACTCCGTTCGCGTTGTTCGCCAGCGTGGGGCGAGGCTACCTGCTACCAATGGGGGCGGTGGTTCTCACGGCGATACTGGCGAACCTGGTCGTGGTAACCGGTTGGGGCGAGTACTTCCCCTGGTCAGTGCCAGGGTTGTATGCACAAGGCTCAAGTCTCAGACCCATAAGCTACTGGATAGTGATCCTGACCGGGCTGGCTGGGATGGTCGGAACCTGCTGTTGGTGGCAGTATGCTGACCAGAGCCGTTAGGTAGTAGTGCTGGCGTCCCTGGCCTCTTTGAGGCTATTGTAGAGACCGTCGCCGCAGCGAACGCAGGTTTCCTGTTTCCACGAGAGCTTCTCCCCGCACTTGGCGCAACTCCACCTGGTCCTCTGCGCCTCAAGCCAGGCCTCTTTGTCTGCGCGTCTGAGCAGGTTCAAGTTCCTGACAACGGCATTGTGGTGGGCCACCCCATCGCGCTCGAACGCAAGGAGTATCGCGCACGGGAATTCCGCGCAGTCACCACAGGAGTCCAGGCCCCGGCTGACAGCACAAGGTCTCATCCTGCACTTCTCTTTGCAGCCCCGGGCGAGCAGATCACTCTTGCAGCCCATACATCGCTCGCCAGACGCATCCGTCCCGCCCTTTTCCGTGGCGGAAAGCGTTCCGCATGCCCCGCAGTACAGCCCGCAATAAGAGTCATATCCTGCCTGCACCTATTGACCTCCTACAAGCCTAAGTAGCGTGAGACCCGGAACCTATCGGGTGGCATAGGGAATCCCGTGCGTATCTGTGACAGATTGGTGCTGGATCGTCATCGCTCTTCCAGATTGTGCCGCCGGCTCGGCTTCACTGCCAAGCGCTTTCGCCTGCCCCCAAGTCACCCTGGAGTGGGAGTAGCCCAAGCGCCCTCGAAGCTCCTTAACCAGGCGTTTTGGTCACGCAGCTACCAATCATTGCCTCTTTTGGCGATATTCTTTGATTAGTCACAATAAACTTGGAGGAGTTGTCTTTGCTGAGCGAGAAT
>JAUYEF010000330.1 GCA_030691635.1 Bacillota bacterium | reverse complement strand
AAGGCGCCGCGGGGGCAAAGGATGAAGGCGCCGCAAGAGCCGGTCGCCACGGGGTGACCAATGGTTGCACACAACGCTGAAATGTGCAGCATACGCGGGCCGGCGGACCGTGGCCCAACGGCCTGGTCACGTTCTGACGTTCCGTTCAAAGAGGACCTGTTCACTCGGCTGGGTGGACGACATTCGGGTAGCTGAAGTCCGTGGCAGCATGATGGGGAGCCAAAGTGTACCTCGCTCGCCACGAGAGACTGTCTGTCCGGCTATCGGCTCCCGACAACCGCATACAATCTGCTTCATAACCCGTACTTCTCTGTTCTACGGCGAAAGGCCTCCTGAGACCCTTCCATAATGTCCTGTACAGCCCGTTTCACAGCAGGTGCATCTAACGCTCCGCGTGCCATTGTTGCAGGATGGCCTGCTTCTTCAGCCATTCTGACTCGTCCTTCTGCGGCTCGAGCATGGCCGATGCCCTTCACCATCTGATCGATCGCTGTGGCCGACCATCCCCTATCCCTCTCCAGATACCTTCTGATTCTCGCCTCCCAATCGGGCCACCGGATTAGCTCTGCCAGGTGCAGTAGATGCGAGTTTTCCATTTGGTGCCCGGCATTGGAAACAAGCCCTCCCAGAGCGTCGATTGGGACGAATCCGGCGGCATCAAGAGCCACAATCAACTCCGCGTCCGCGTTCACTGGAATGTTGGCATTGTGGGTCGCCACGATGATTTGCCGGATCTCCTTTTCGCGCCGGAACACTGGGACCAAGTCAAGGTACACACCCTCGTTGTCTAGCCCCTCCTCCGGCGTATCTACGATCAGCGGCTCGTCCCCGCCTGCCAGAAGCAGATTGAGAATCGCAGTGCCTTGTTGACCTGCTGATACTTTGTCGATTGGTCCTGCTAACGTCCCATCCTTCCTGTAGACGTAGTAAACGATGTCATCGTTCACCCGCTCTATTTCTAGTGATCGTAGTACTCCCTCGGTGAGCGTTTCCAAGAAAGCGTCACGTCGTCTGTCCTGTAGCTTGGTCTTCAGGACTACACTCGCCTCGCCCTTCTTTACTTCCGTGGCAAGTCGCTCCATCACGGTGTGCGCTGGGTCCTGGTTTGGATCATCCATGAGGTAGCCAACAACACCGGCGATATCGTCATCGTTGAGGCGGCGCCTGTCATGGATTTTGTTGGCCAGAAGTCCTGTGACGTGCTCTCGGTCTGCCTGATGCTCTACTTGTATCTGCACGTACGGTTTCCCCCCCGGCTCTGGGCGCAGCTTGTTCATCAACTCTGCGGCCTTGCGCTGGCGCACTTCAGTCTGTTGTCGCCATGTATTGCGCAACTGAGCTAGGTTGGTGGACCTCTGGCCTTCTAGCGCATTGATCTCCTGCTGTTCTCGGTCCAAGACTGAGAGTTCGGCATTCCACGCGAGAATACGTTGAGGGATCTCCTGCACCGCTTGGAGGCTCAGTCCCTGCTCCGCTGCCCCTTTCTGGGCCTCAGTGAATCGCTGCTTGACCTCGTCGTACCGTGGTCGCCATCTACGTTGGTGCAGACTAGAAAGAGGAGCGTCCTTGGCGGTGGTCTGATTCTCGAACTCGGTGATGGCATCGCGTAGACCCTGCGCTAATGCTTCGAGTGCTCGCGTGACTGTCGTCGCGGCCTCAGATACTAGTGCTGTGTTCGGGCTGCGGCGCAGTTCGTCTGTCAGGCCAGACGATGGTATCTCCAAGTCATTGACGCGTGTCCGCAATGTTGACGCTACTTCATCGCACTCGCGGAATAGCCTCTCAAAGAAGTCGCGTTCAACTTCAACTCCTTGCCACAGCGGCAGCAGTTCGGTCAGGTGTTTCTGAGCCTGCAACTGATTCTGAAGGTCGAGCCGCTCCGTTTCGATCGTGGAGCGGCGCTTCTGCCGATCTCGCTTGGCAGTAAGCGTGGCCTCCACCTGCCTTATCTTGTTTTTCAAATCCTCTTCTATCTGCGAGAGACTGCTCAAGTCTCTCCGTATGAAATCGTCGAGGAACTTACGTTGCGCTGCTCGGTCTCTCTCACCAACTGTGTGGTCTATCTCTCGCTGTGAAAGAAAGCGGCATGGAAAGAGAGTGCGGACGTCCAGTTGGGGGTCTGGCTCCGTCGCGTTCGGGGCATACACTTCGCGGCGACCGGGACCTCCATCCGCAACAAACACGACTCTGTATAGCCCACCCCTCGTCTCAAGGTCGATTTCGATCCGCGTGCCTGTGCGAAGAGTCCCCTTGGCACGCTTTTCTATCTCCGGCCGCAGCGACTCGGGAAGGTCCGAGGGCCGCATTTGATCCAACGCCAGCCTCATGTAGTCGACCAGGGTAGACTTGCCGGTCCCTCGCGATCCAATGAGGCAGTTCAGATTGGGACTCCAGCGCACGTCCTCCAGGCGGCGCAGGAACGACCCATCGCGAACTGACACTCGGCGAATCCTTGGGTAGACGAACCGCTCATCCGGGCACCCTACTCCCAATCTAATCCGTGACTGGTGATCCAAGAAGGCCTGGCGCAATGATTCGACGGAGGGCTGACTCATCTTGATCCATGTGAACCGAGATCCGGCATGATTCGTAGGTCTTGACTCTAGTTTGTGCAGGCGATGGCAGTCCGACGACATGATGCACGCAATAGGACGTTGGCGTCGCCATGTAGCGTCACAGTCCGCACCGCCACGTAGAAGCCGTCGCCACCCAGCGCTCATTTGTTCGACAGGCTTTGGGACCTCAAGGCAGAGCAATCCTTCATTGGTGAACTCCTCCCGTTGAAGCCAACCCGCCACACGGTCGTCATCAAACAGGCCTTGGTCCTTCATCGGGTGAGCCGCGATGACGATTCCACAATATGGCCCCGCAGCCTGAACTACTTCTAGGATGTCCGAGAGTTGCTTTTTGGAAGGTCGAGGCTGGCCGTTGGCGTATCGCTCGTCGGGCGGCAACCCGAGTGCCGTGATCCGGGCGTCAACGACCGGAAGTGGCGTATCCTGTGGAAACAGACAGAGCACATGGCATCCCTTGCCCACGTCAGCTTCCATCTCAAAGCCTGGGAAAACCACCAGCGGCTCCCGGTTCATTTGACGTGCAACGTCATTGTTCTCCGCTACGAGCCACTTGATGAACGAAGCATCGGGGCTCGGTGCAAAGTTGTGATGAACAATCCCGATGACTTCCAGCCCCGCCTCATGACAGGCTTTCAGGTACTCTCGTGCGACTTCGCGCATGCGCATCTCGGAGTCACCGAAGGTCAACCGTAAAGGCTCTTCGTCCCAGTTGGGCTCAAGGGGCGTGTGCATGTGGAGATCGCACCTACGGAAGCGAGCAAATCCCCCGTCTTCTATCACGATACCCTCCTGATTGGCCGGAAGCTTGAGGAAATGGGCGACTGGCTAGACGCTCCCTCTAAAACTCTCAGAGCGGTATCTCCGCGTCGCCTTCCGCTTGCATCCCTGCCACGTCGGCTCCTATCCTCTCCGGACACTCGGCCACGGTGATATCACAGTAGCGACACTCAGCTACGTTCGGCGTGCGGACGGGAGCAGCAGGCGCCTCAAGGAGGTCAAGGAAGTAGGTCACATTCTTTTTGAATGCGGTGTCGATGGCCTCCGCGGGTACAGCTGACCTCTCCCCGCTCTTGTACGCAACGCACCCGGTCAAGGCCTTCCCTCTGTAAAGGGCCGAGCCATAAGGTAGAAACCGTGAAGCCGATGAACGGGCGGTGGGCGAGCGCCGCGACTTTTATCGCCGTCACTGGGGGTTCCTTTTGTATTCCCTGAATCCATCCATCAACTGCCGGAACGTCTTAGGGTTGTATTGCTCAAAGCTCTCTTGGTCAGCGTAAACGAAGTCGTACCTCACATCCGTTTGCACACGGTTAATATCCTCGCACCATTGCCGCAGCCGTTCCATCTTGAGCGGAACGTCAAGGTCTTCCTGGCCTTTGGTCTCGACAATCACAATTCGCTTGTCGGACAGCTTGATTAGGAAATCTGGGTAGTAGTTGGAAATATCGCCGTCCGCATTGACGTAGTCCAGCTTGAAATGCACCGCAAAATAGTTCTTGGCGTAGGAAACCACATCGTCGCAATCCTCTAGGAAACGGGCGAACAGGAGTTCAAAATGACTGTCGCCGATGATGCGGTTAAACACGCTCTTTTTCGGAATGAGATAACCCTGGTCTTTGGCCACGAAGGGCCGGGTTTGCCGCAACTTGATGCTATCGTAAATTTCAGCGTCGCCCTTGTCTTGCACTGTCAGGGCGTTGATCGCCTTCTTGAAGGTCTCGATCAGGGTCTTGGTGGCCGCCAGTTCCGAGAGGTTGCGTAAGGTGTTCGGGCTTTCCAGTTCCACCTTCCGGTCGAACAACTCATCTTGCACAAACGCCTTGACCTTGCCATACAGCACATCGTAGCCGCTGACCAGCCGCAAATCTTTCATGATGGTCTGCGCAAAATAGCCAATCACACTTCGGTAATCTGCAACGCCAGCCGTGTCGAGGATGGTGGTATGCGTCACCTCGCCGGTGGTGATGTCCTTGAAGACAATTTCTCGCTGCTCTTCCTCGCTGAAATGTAGATATGCCACACGTTGATGCTCCAGCACGCTCACATCCAGATCGCCCAGGTACTTGTATTCCCGGTAGACGCGGGGCGTCAGCACGGGGATTTCAATGTCCAGGGCGTCGATGTCCTTCTTCACATTCTCCTTGTCAACCTCTACCACCAACGGGGTCTTAGCCTGCGTGCCTTCGCCCATCGGCTTACGCTCCAGCACCACGCCTTCCGCCTGGATGGATTCTACAAAGTCCATGAAAGCATTCGTGCCGACCACGCTGACATATTCTTCAATGCCGCCGGGGTACATTTTGCGCAAGCCGCGCCCCAGGGTCTGTTCGGGCAGGATGTTGCTCTGGGCGGAATAGGCGCGCAGGCCGACAATGGTGGTGACGTTGCGCACGTCCCAGCCCTCTTTGAGCACCATCACCGAGATGATGGCCTTGTAGGGGTTGTCCAGCCCGTCAATGGCGTTGGCCTGCTTGCGCAGTTCGTCCATTTCCTCCTTGGCTCTTCCTGAGGTTGATTCCGAAATCTCGCCGTTGTTCTTGGTGTGGATGACCAGCACCGCGTCCTTTAGGTCGGGGTAGTGGCCTTCCAGGTATTCAGCCACATCGTCACAGTTGCGGGTGTCGTCGGTCATCAAGAATAGAATGGCCTTCTTCCCCATCTTGTCGTGTTCGGCATATGCCTTGCGCCACTCGATCACGCCCAGGTGAATGTAGTCGGCGTATTTCTCGGTGTACTTGGCGCTCTGACGCTCCACCAGTTTCGCGCGGCTGGCGGCATCGGGCAGGACGGGATGCTTGACCACGTTTTGTGAGATGGCTTCTACCAGTGGGTAATCGGCGACGGTCTGCACAAAAATCGCCCCGTTGTTGTGCTTGGGCGTGGCAGTCACGTCCACTTGCAGGGAGAGCGCCGCCCCTTTTTGCTTCAGCCGGTTGTGGATGTCCTCGATGGATTTGAACCAGGCCATGCGCGGATCATGGATGTGGTGCGCTTCGTCGTTCAATACCACCAGCTCCTCAATGTCGCGCACACTCATGCCCAAATCCACTTTGGAGTCGGTGGTCGCTCCGGTGGGACGCTTGCCCAGGAAGTAGTCCATGGTGTTCTCGTCGTCGGGCGATGCGGGAATGTCGTCGCCGGCATAGACGCGGTGGATGTTGGTCAGGAAGATATTGCCGGTGGGGCGGGTGATGCGCACCTCGTCTT
>JAUYEF010000275.1 GCA_030691635.1 Bacillota bacterium | reverse complement strand
CTTCGCGCCAGAAGGTGACAACCATCTCGGTGAACTGGTGGGTGGCGACGCCAAGACGCGGGCCGGAATGCTCGATGTTGAACTTGAGCCGCTGGCCGTCGGGACGCAGGCGGAAGCCATGGCCATCGCGCTTGTCCAACCCCATCTCGTCGAGGAGTCGGTTAGCCAGGTCACGGTCGTACTGCGCCCAGGCCGTGCCGTACTTCTCCTTGTAGTACTTGGAGCTGGGCATCGGCCCGAGCTGCCCCATGCGGGCCATGCCAAAGAAGAGGCTTTGGTTGATCTCATCCCGGTCGATGGCCACTGAGAGCGCCTTGACAAAGTTGGGATGGTTGACGAGCTTTTCCAGCACCGCGTCTTCGGGCAGATTGTGCTGGGGGTACAGGGTATAGCGGTCGGTCATGCAGGAGAGATAGTCGCTGACAATATAGTTGTTGCCCGGCTCGTTCTCCTTGTACAGGGGATAGCGGGCGATGGAGACGTCGTGCGGCCCGACATAGTCCAATTCCCCCTGGATGATCTTCATGGTGACGATCTCGTGGCTCGCCACGTAATCGATGCGGATGTTGTCGAGGTAGGGGAGCTGATTGCCCGCTTGATCGACCTTCCAGTAGTAGGGGTTGCGGTCCCAGAGGAAGAGACCTTCCTCCGGCTTTTCGACGATGACCCAGGCCGAAAGCGAGGGGTACTCGGTTACGTTGTCGGGGCCCTGCCAGATGGCGATCCCCCAGCCGTTCTTGTTCAAGAACAACTGCTCCCAGCCCTCAAGTTGTAGCGTGGTGGCCATGGAATCGAGCTTGGCCTCGTCTTCGTACTTGGCATGGAACTGCTTGAGGTAGTGCTTGGGGACAAGCCAGTCGCCCATGTGCCACCGTGTCAGGTAGGCAGGGAAGTTGCCGAACGGAGCGGCAAAGGTGATCTTGAAGGAATAGTCATCCAGTATCGCCAGCTTCAGCGGCTCGCCGCCATGACGGTACTGCCAGGAGACTCCCGACGAGAGCTGCTCGTTGATCGCCACGTCGTTCCACCAAAAGTCGACGTCCTCGGTGGTAACCGGCTGGCCGTCGGACCACTTCATACCCTTGCGCAGGTAGAAGGTAAAGCTCTTGCCGTTCTCCTCGATCTCCCAGCTCTCAAAGACGTTGGGCACAATGGTCCTGAGGTCGAGGTCTGAGTAGGCGAGCATTCGCTCGGCAAACCAGCCGTACTGGCTGACGAACCAGACCGGATCGAAGTGGATCATGCGCACTTCGCCGCCATACGTGCCGATCGCTTCGCGTCCACCCAACACGACGGGCTCTACCGGCAGTCGATCGGCCACCGGGGGCAACGTTCCGGCGGCGACCTTTTCTGCCAGCGCTGGCGGCTCGCCCCGCTCTTTTGGCACCTCGACGGTGACCTGTTTCTCGACCACCTGGGTGACCTGTTTCTCGACCGCCCGGGTGACCTCTTTCTCGATCACCTCAGGGGTCGGGCCAGCACAGGCTGTTGCAACAGCCCCAAGAGCGGCAGCAGCCGACAAGTGCAGGAACTCGCGGCGTTTGAGCTTTCGTGTCACCATCTCTCCCTCCTTGAAGATGAGAAATCGTCTCTTACTCGCCAACGGCTGTCGACTACTCTAGCATTACATTACCATTACCACCTGGATAAATCTTCCACTTTTAGGACAAGCTTTGGCACTTTTAGGACAAATCAGCCTGGAACGAGTAGCACAACAGTCGGGCCGCAAACGCCGCCGAGCCGCGGCCGAGGCGGTTTGGACTGCGACTCGCTGCGCTGTCGTGCCCTGGGGGCTGGGTCTTGCTCCGAGATTCACCCCTTTGATTGGGGAAGGCTAAAGTCCAGCCGTAGAAGATAATCACCCGACCGGACTTGCATCTGATTGGCGGGCAGGTCAGCCACGCAGTAGGGGTTCTCATAGTGCTTGAACCCCGCAAGGGGCTGCTCCTGTCCATTGCGCACGAGCGCCCCTTCCCAACCAAAGGACAGAGTCTCGCCGCGCAAGGTATCGCAGGATACCGACAGGCCGTCGAAGGTCACACCCAAGGCCAGCACCTTCTCCTGGAACGCTACAAAGCCGCCATCCAACGCCGCCCGTCCCATCTGACACAGCCAGACATTGTGCTGTCCATAGGAACGCAGCT
This sequence comes from Bacillota bacterium, assembly GCA_030691635.1. Taxonomy (GTDB): domain Bacteria; phylum Bacillota; class Sulfobacillia; order JAUYEF01; family JAUYEF01; genus JAUYEF01. Next base: position 1,429 of record JAUYEF010000275.1, on the reverse strand, counting down.
CACGGTAGGCACTATGCCCTTGCGTGATGAAGCTCAGGCCCTGAGAAGCAGTAAGGGCCAGGTAGCCATCACCTTTCCTGGCGAACGCCCAGCCATCCCGCAGTACATACTCGTCAAAGGCGTGGACGGGGAAATAGGCATGCGTGAACCCCATCCAATCGTCTTCCGGCAGGTTGTGGATGGCGACAAGCACGTCCTTCCACTGGGCCACGCGCGGCAGGATGCAGTTGCCAAGCCAAAAGTTGGGTGTGCGAGCGTCTTCCGCGCACGCACAGGGGGGATGCGTCACAAAGACGGCGGCGGCAGGTCCAAGAGTCGCCTGCCAGATGTGCTGCTCGTAGCCCTCGTCGCCTGGATGATAGTCCTGCGCCGAGCATAGCATATAGTCGGGGGTTCGGTAGGTGACCTTGTTGACCTCTTGCTTCCCTCTCCCACAATCGAGAGAGGTGGCGGCAACGTGCCGCTCGCGGTTCCACATCTCCTCCGGCAGGGAAGTGGCAATGTCTGAGATGATGGGCGGCAGCTCATAGCTCTCCATGCAGGCCAGGCCGACGGTCCCTCCGATGTGATGGTTAAAGATGCCTGTGCCCCACATCAGCCGGGTGATGCCCGCTGTTGCCTCCAACAGTCCCCCCCCAATGAGTGGGGCGCAGGTGCGCCCGTGGGTAGAGCCGAAAACGCCCTTGTACGAATTGAGGGCTATTGTGAGGAGCATTTTGTCCATGATCACCGTTGCCATCTCCCAGACCTGCTCAGTTTCGGCCAGATCGACCAGGTGGGAAAGGGCTAACAAGTCGTCTGCAAAAGAGCGATTCGAGTCCCAATCCTCAAACCCGGCAGCTCCGCGCTCGTGCAGCCCGGCCAGGGCCAGCCGCTCACCCTTTTCCCGATGCCACAGGCCGGTCTCGCCGCTGTTGCCAAACGTGCGCTGGGGGCCAAGCTGGCCGGCCAGGATCTCGCAGGTGTGGAAGAGGATGCTGTGGCTTTCGCTGGTGTAGCACATCACGTCTTCGCCCGGTTCGTCGTGCCAGTACCTGAAGCTGAGGATACAGTCTTGCAGCGGTTGCCTGAGCGACTCCGGGAAGCCAGGATTGTCACCAAACCGGCGCAGCATCCCCAGCAGACCCAGCAGGTAGAAGCCACTGCCGTCCTTGCGCTGGTTGATACCTTCGATGGCCTGCATGATCACGTCGGTTCTGACCGCGGCCCAGGAGCCAAGCGCCATCTTGGCAATCTCCGAGAAGACGTCGCTCTCGCGCTGAGCCGCATTGGTCAGCGCTTCCTGGCGTCGCTCCTGGTAAGTACCATAGGGAGCTTCCGAACAGCGGTTGTTACCGAGGGCCCACATGTAGAGTTCCCGTTTGACACGTACGTTGCCCTCGTAGTATTCGCTGGGGCGTGGCATCAAGATGATACGATAGGGCCCCTC
>JAUYEF010000200.1 GCA_030691635.1 Bacillota bacterium | reverse complement strand
TGCCGGCGGAGCTCCATGGGAATGACGATGCGGCCGAGATCATCGACCTTGCGGACGAAGCCTGTCGCTTTCAAATGCCTGCCCCCTCTGATTCGCGGAGGATTAGCCAGTGAAGAGCAGGAGTCCTGCCGGAGATGCTGCCATTCTGCGGTACGTGCACTTGGACCAAACAGCCTCTCCCAACCAGAATAATACCGTTTACGCTTGACCCTCCTCCCTCCGAGCGCTATGCTGATGGGAGAGCGAAATAGACTACCGCTAATGAGCAATAGCGGTATTGGAGGCGATTCGGGATGGCAGGGCGACCTCTGAGGCTTCCTGAAGTCCTTACTGACACTGAGCGCGAGGCTCTGCTAGCTCAGCCCAATCCTAAATGCCCAACTGGCCTACGGAACCAGTGCATGCTCAGGCTGATGGTTGACGCGGGCCTGCGGGTGGGGGAGGTATTAGCACTCCAGGTGCGCGACCTCGATTGGGCGGCAGGCAAGGTGATGATCCGCCAGGGGAAAGGCGCAAAGGACCGCGTGGTGTGGATCAACGAGGATCTGCTCGAACTACTACGCCAGTGGCGGGAACGGCGACCGGCGGGGAGCAACGGGTTGCTGTTCACTACGCTCCAGGGTGGGGAGCTAGACGCACGCTACATTCGTGAGCTGGTCAAGCGACTGGCCAAACGGGCAGGGATCGAAAAGGACGTTCACCCCCACCTGCTCAGGCACACCATGGCTACGGACTTGCTTCGGTCAACGAAGAATCTACGCCTAGTCCAGAAGGCCCTGGGCCACAGCAATATCACCACAACGACGATCTATGCGCACATCGTTGATGGTGAGTTGGAGGAGGCGATGAAGGGACTACGGTCAAGGTGAGGGTCTTCGATAGGGTTCTTCGCGGGGCCACCCAGGTTGCGCGGTTCTTGCCAGAGGCAATCTGGTCACGGTCCATCCGCCCGCGTCCATCAGCTAGGCAGACTAGCACGATTTGACAGGTGCAGAAGGGACAACGGTACCTCCGATGGAAGGGACAAGGAGAAGAAGCTGCACCTGGAGGGCGATCAGCATTGGACGTCTTCGACCTTCGAGAGCGCCTTGTCAGCGACTATGCGAGGTATACACGAAGCTTCATCAACATAGCCGATGACCGCATAAAGGCCAAAGTTGATGGCGAACTTGATGCCGGAGCCTTCTGGCCTGAGCCACTCACTCAGCTTAACCCTACGTTTGAGCCTGGTGGGACCATTGATGACCTTGTTGCCTCACAGATCCTACATCCGGAGTGTGCACGCATATTTCGAATCGACAAGACAGACACGGATGCCCAGGGCAAGCAAATTCCCCTGTATCGTCACCAGACCGAGGCAATCCACCGAGCCAAGACCGGTGAATCTTATGTCCTTACCAGTGGCACGGGCTCCGGCAAGAGCCTCGCGTACATAGTCCCAATCGTGGACCACGTATTGCGCCGTGGCTCCGGGAAGGGCATCCAGGCCATAGTTGTTTACCCCATGAACGCTCTCGCCAACAGCCAAGCCGAGGAGCTGAGAAAGTTCCTGGAGAGGGGCTATCCCAAAGGTGGGTCACCAGTCACGTTTGCGCGCTACACCGGGCAGGAGAGAGGGCCGGAACGCGAGTCGATTCGCAACAATCCGCCAGACATCCTCCTAACAAACTACATGATGCTCGAACTCCTACTGACCCGCGGCACTGACAGAGATGTGATCCGAGCCGCGCAAGGTTTGCGCTTCCTGGTTCTCGATGAGCTCCACACCTACCGCGGTCGACAGGGAGCCGATGTGGCGCTGTTGGTGCGTCGCTGCCGGTTAGCGTTTTCCAGCGATGAGATGATCTGTGTTGGTACCTCAGCAACTATGGCCATCGGCGGCTCGTCGGTTGAGGAGAAGCAGGCAGTCGCTGAGGTTGCCCAAACGCTGTTCGGAGCGCCGGTTGGCCCAGAGCAGATTGTTGGGGAGACCCTCAGGAGGGCTACGCCGGAGCTCGATTTCCTTGACCCTGGCAATGCTGCACAACTGAAGGTCGCGGTAGAGGCCAATGACGATCCGCCCGCCGACTACGATTCGTTTCGGACTCACCCGGTGGCATCCTGGATTGAGTCTAGTTTTGGCGTGCGTACCGAGCCGGGCACAGGACGCTTGGTACGTCAGACCCCTCGCTCGCTTCGTGGAGAGGGTGGTGCAGCGAAGGAGCTAGCAGCGCTCACAACTACCGATCCCGAGGCATGCGCGGGCTTGCTGCAGAGCTTTCTGACCAAGGGTTCGCAGCTCAAAGCAAGTTCAGCGAGTCGTTTTCCGATCTTTGCATTCAGGCTACATCAGTTCTTCACCCGCGGCGACACTGTGTGGGCTACGGTCGAGGCCGAAGACGAACGGCACCTGGAACTGGCTAAGCTGGGCTCCAAGCCCGGTGAACCCCAAAAACCCTTGTTCCCGTTGGTCTTCTGCCGGCAGTGCGGTACGGCCTATTACCGGGTGGTTGTCCGCAGTGATACAGAGGGCAGACGGTTGGCGCCACGAGATGATCATCGTGAAGAGGCCGATGATGGAAGCGGGGATGCATACCTGCACCTCTCCGCCACAGCGCCTTGGCCCAGGTCTTCGGGGCTTGAGTTGCTGGAGCGTCTGCCCGCCTTTATGAAGGACACCAGCGCTCATGGTGAGGAGCGGGTGAAAGCAGACGAACGGCGCTATCTTCCCGAGCCAGTATTTGTGGCCAGTGATGGTCGCATTGTCTCCGAAGGAGACGGACTTCCTGCGGCATTGATCCACGGCCTGTTCTTGTTCTGTCTTGCACCGACCTGCGGCATAGCCCATGCCAAGACGCAGCGCTCTGAGCGGGCCAAACTTGGCACCCTGGGAGTTGACAACCGGAGCACGGCGACTACCATCCTGGCCGTGCGTTCCTTGATTGAACTGCAGGGTGACACCAGTCTCAGTCCTGAGGCCCGAAAGCTCCTAAGCTTCACGGACAACCGTCAGGATGCATCGCTGCAGGCAGGGCACTTTAACGACTTCACGCAGGTGGCCTTGCTTCGCTCAGCACTATACAAAGCGACCCAAGCCAGAGACGGTCTAGGGCTCGGTCACGGGGACTTGTCGCGAGCCGTGTTCGCGGAGCTGTCCCTCGACTTTGAGGAGTACGCTGCAGACCCTGATGTTCGGGGTCCCGCGCGTAATTCAACAAATGACGCGCTGCGGCGGGTGATTGACTATCACATCTACCGGGACCTGCAGCGCGGTTGGCGTGTGACGGCTCCCAATCTCGAAGATTGTGGTCTTCTCTGGTACGAGTATGAGGGCCTGACCGGCCCTGACGGACTACTGGAAGAAGGAGAGCTTTGGTCAGCTGGTTTCAGTACGCGTGGTGACCAGGGTGCCGACGTGTTAGTCGAGACCCCCGCACCGCTGCGGCACTGCCCTCCGGAGCTACGGGAGGAACTCCTCCGCACCCTGCTTGAAGCTATGCGCCGTACTCTGGCGATCAAGGTTGACGTGCTTGACCCGCACAAACAGCTTGACCTGGTTGAACAGACCAAGCCCCGGCTCCTGGAGGGTACGGTCTGGTATCTGGAGGATGCCCGCGAGCTTGTCAAGGCCGTTGTTGCCTACCCCCGCCCTCGCCAGCGTGGCGATGGCACAGCGTTCGCCATCTCGTCCTACGGTAGATACGGTCGGTATCTCCGGCGGACGCTGATGGATTACGTACCTCAAGGCGAACGCTTTGGTCGGGATGAAGTGGATTTGGCCATTCAGTTCTTGTTCAAGGCCCTGAAGCGCTATGGCATAGTCGAACAGGTGCGGGACGGCGATGTCCCCGGCTACCAGATCAACGCCGACGCGCTGCGCTGGATTGCGGGCACCGGCGAGGTTCGACCCTTGGACCGCACCCGGCTGTTGGAGGTTGGCGAGACCCCACCGGCGGTCAATCAGTACTTCGTGGACTGCTACCGGCACTTCGTCGATCTCAAAGGGGTGCTAGAAGCACGTGAGCACACAGCGCAGGTAGCGTCGGAGGACCGGCAAAAACGCGAGGACCGCTTCAGAACGGGCAACCTGCCGCTGCTGTTCTGTTCGCCAACAATGGAGTTGGGTGTGGACATTGCCCAACTAAACCTCGTCAACCTGCGCAACGTCCCGCCCACTCCGGCAAACTACGCCCAGCGCAGCGGTCGAGCGGGACGTGGTGGGCAGCCAGCCCTCGTCTACACCTACTGCGCTGGCCGGAGCCCGCACGATCAGTACTACTATCGTGAACCAAGTCAAATGGTGGCTGGCTCTGTGGCGCCGCCACGGATTGATCTTCGCAATCGAGATCTGGTCCGATCACACATCCACGCCATCTGGATGGAGGTTGCCAAGCCGGACCTGGGCAGCACCCTCACTTCTGTGCTGGACATCGAGTACGAAGATGGAAAGATACTACTACCAATCAAGGACCTCCTGCGACGTACTCTTTCTAGTCCGATTCATCGGCGCGATGCGACAGACAAGTCACGGCGTCTTATCGAAGGCATCCAAACTGAGCTCGCCACTGCCAGCTGGTTTCACGGCGATTGGGCGAGTGAAGTCCTTGCGCAAGTAGAACTGAGCTTTGACCGAGCCTGTGAGCGCTGGAGGGGGCTGTATCGGGCGGCGGTTCGCCAACGCGAGCTCCACCATAAGATCATCGGCGACCACTCCAGACCCGAGGCCGATCGCGACCACTCTCGCAGACTACGTGCCCAGGCCGAGAGCCAGATTCGCCTGCTTACTGAGGCTGAAGGTGCTTTCGAGGGGGACTTTTACTCCTACCGCTACTTTGCCGCCGAGGGCTTTCTCCCAGGCTACAACTTCCCGCGCTTGCCGCTTTCGGCCTACGTTCCAGGCCGGCATAGGCGCAGAGGTCGTGACGAGTTCGTCTCGCGGCCACGGTTTCTGGCTATATCCGAGTTCGGCCCACGGGCCCTCATCTACCACGAGGGTTCTCGCTACCGAGTTTACAAGGTCAACCTTGACTATGATTCGGAGAGTATTGAGGCCACCCATACGCTGGCCACGGCCACGATGAAGAGATGTCCTGACTGTGGGTACGCACACATCGACGTGGGCAACAACCTGAACGATATATGTGATCGGTGTGGCGTCGCACTTGGCGGTGACTCTGTGATCCATGACCTCGTCCGGCAGCAGAACGTCAGTTTGAGAATGGCTCAGCGCATAACCTGCGACGAAGAGGAGCGCCAGAGGTTTGGCTACCGGCTGGTGTCTGCCTATCGGTTCCCGGACATCAACGGCAAACCTGACCGCAGGGATGCTGCTGTCTACATCAATGGCGTGCAGGTAATGCAGCTTCAATACGGTGATGCAACCCAGCTGTACCGCATCAACCTCGGCTGGGCGAACCAACGTCAGGACCAGCCACCGGGATTTGTGCTCGACCTAGAGAAGGGCTATTGGGCACGCAATCAAGCCGATGTGCAGGACCAGGATGACGCGACCGCTGAGGGGCGCAAGATGCGTGTGGTGCCATACGTCTCCGATACCAAAAACGCTCTGGTGATGAGCTTTGTGCCGGGGTATTCGCGCAGCGAAATAGCGGGTCTACAGGCCGCCTTCAAGGAGGCTGTCCAGAAGCACTTTCAGCTTGAACCGCGGGAGCTGGCCTGCGAGGCGATGCCCTCACCACAGGAGCGGCAAGAGGTGCTGTTTTATGAGGCGTCCGAAGGAGGGGCTGGGGTGCTCCGTCAGTTGGTCGAGGACCCGACAGTTGTGCCGCGTTTGGCTCGCATTGCCCTGGAACTGTGTCATTTTGACCCCGAGACGCTGGAGGACAAGGGTGCGGATATCTGCGGGAAGGCTTGCTATAGGTGCCTGCTCGACTACGTAAACCAGCCCGATCACCAACTGCTAGACCGCCACAGCATTCGCAATACACTGGCGCAGTTAGCCCAAGCCCAATGCAGGCCCGCCGGCGGCAAAGGTTCCCGAGCCGAGCGCATGGCAGAACTGCGCCGACAGTGCGACAGCCAGCTGGAGATCAAGTGGCTTGATCGCGTGGACGCGTTGATGCTGAATCCCCCGAGCGACGCCCAGTTCCTGATCGAGTCCTGCTCGACACGTCCCGACTTCTACTATGGCGAGTGCAGTGCTGCTATCTTCGTCGACGGTCCTCACCATGACGAACCACAACAGCTCAGTCAGGATGAGGACATAACCCGTCGGCTCAGGGAGATGGGTTACGTGGTTATCCGGTTCCATCATGCAGCTGATTGGGATGAGGTACTCCGGCGTCATCCCGATGTCTTCGGGGTGGCCAGGACATGAGCTCGACAGTCCTGAGCAAGGCTGGCACCCTGGTTCGTGCGCGTGGACGGGAATGGGTTGTGCTATCGGACTCCACCGAGGAAGTCCTAATCCTTCGGCCCCTGGGCGGCCTTGACGAGGAGACTGTGGGCGTAATCCCAGCAATCGAACCGGTAGAGTCAGCGACCTTCCCGTTGCCCTCCAGCGAAGACCTTGGCGACTTCAGGTCAGGCAGACTCCTGCGCGACGCAGCCAGGTTATCCACGCGCGCTGCTGCCGGGCCCTTTCGCAGCTTTGCTCGCATAGCCGTCGAGCCGAGACCCTATCAGTTTGTGCCCTTGATGATGGCCCTGAAGCTTGACCCCGTACGGTTGCTGATAGCGGATGATGTGGGCATCGGCAAGACCATTGAGGCGGCGCTGGTTGCCCGAGAGCTGCTTGACCGCAACGAGATACAGCGGATGGCGGTGCTGTGCCCGCCACACCTCGCGGAGCAGTGGCAGAAGGAGCTGGCAGAGAAGTTTCATATCGAGGCCGAGCTCGTACTCAGTAGCACCATCCAGCGGCTAGAACGCGGCTTGCCGATTGGCGTCTCGGTATTCGACCGCTATCCATTTGTGATAGTTTCAACTGACTTCATCAAGAGCAGCAGGCGCATCGCCGACTTTGCGCTGAAGTGCCCGGAGTTTGTCATTGTGGATGAGGCTCACTCATGCACTCTCCAGGACCGGATGGGACGGGGGCGCCAGCAACGCTTCGACCTTGTGCGCAAGATAGCTGCTGACCCAGAGCGCCACCTTGTGTTGGTGACCGCCACCCCGCATAGTGGCAACGAACAGGCATTTCGCACTCTGTTGGGGCTGCTGGATTCAGAATTTGCGGACCTCCCGACCGACCTCACCCGAGAAGAGAGAGACCCCATCCGCCGCAAGCTGGCACGCCACCTGGTGCAGCGGCGCCGTGCGGATATCCGCCATTACCTAGATACCGACACTGCATTCCCGGAGCGGCTTGATAAGGAGGAGACCTACAGCTTCAGCAAGGAGTACCGCGCGCTGTTCGATGCCATAGTGGCGTTTGTCCGCGACTTTGTGTCGGACACCACGGGCGAAGCCCGCCACCAACGAGTGCGTTACTGGTCGGCCTTGGCGTTGCTGCGGTGTGTCTCTTCCAGTCCCGCCGCCGCGGTGGCTACGCTGCGCAGCCGTGCCGCGGTAGACGAAGCCGAAGACGACGAACTTGAGGAAGTAGGCCGGCGCACGGTTCTTGACCAAGATGACGTAGATGACGTTGTAGCTCTAGACTTCAGTCCGGGCTCGGAGTTGGAGAGCGACGCCGAGACGACCCGTAGGAAGCTTCTCGCCTTCGCCCGCCAGGCGGCTAGTCTCGCCGGTGCCGCAGACAACAAACTACAAGGTGCCGTGCGTGAGGTGAAGAGCTTCCTCAGTGACGGCTTTCAGCCGATCGTGTTCTGCCGCTTCGTCGACACGGCAGAGTATGTGGCTGCGCACCTTCGCGAGGCGCTTGGCAGCGAGGTTAGGGTAGAGGCGGTTACCGGGCTGTTGCCGCCAGCTGAACGTGAAGCCCGCATTGAGGCTCTGGCGGAGCAAGGTGGGCAATACGTGCTCGTTTGCACAGACTGCCTCTCTGAGGGGGTGAACCTCCAGCAGGCGTTCAACGCCGTGCTCCACTATGATCTCTGCTGGAACCCAACGCGGCACGAACAGCGCGAGGGAAGGGTGGATCGATTCGGGCAGGAACGTCCTCAGGTTCGAGTAGTGACGTACTACGGCAGCGACAATCCCATCGACGGGGTCATTCTCGATGTGCTGATCCGCAAGCACAAACGGATTAAGAGTGATTTAGGGGTCACGGTGGCTGTGCCCGGTTCGAGCGAGACGATCGCCCAGACGTTGTTCGAGGGCGCGCTGTTTCGAGAGATGGCCGCCCGCCGAGGACGCCAGATCGCCTTCGACTTTGGGGATGACGCTATCAGCCAGATCGCGGATTTCCACGCCCAGTGGGAGAGCGCACGCGATAAGGAGCGGGCCAGCCGCTCGCGCTTCGCCCAACACGCTCTTGACGAAGATACCGTAGCTGCCGAATTGAGAAGCGTGCGCGAAGCAGTCGGTCGAGGCGAGGATGTGGCCTGCTTTGTCCGCTCTCTGCTCAGAGCAGCCAATGTGCCCTATTCTGAGACCGCTCAGACAATAGGTGTGCAGGTGACCAAGGAGACCCCGCGCTCGCTGAGACAGGCTATGGGGCGCGACGACCCGTTCAAGGGCCGCTTTGATCTGCCTTTGGGTGAAGGCGAGGTGTACCTGGGACGTACGAGTCCCATAGTTGAAGGATTGGCGGGCTGGACGCTCGACCATGCATTGGACCCCGGAGCCCGTGATGGACGGTCCGTTGCCTCACGCTGCGGCGTCATAAGGACCTCGGCTGTGACCTTGCGCACCACACTCATGCTGGCTCGCTTCCGCTATCATCTGAAGTCGTCGGGCGCAGGCCCGGCGATTCTGTGTGAAGAGATCACTCCCCTGGCTTGCACCGGTCCAGCTACCGACCCACAGTGGCTGGACGCCGGTGAGGGTGACCGGCTACTTGCCGCCATTCCCGAGCAGAACCTGGTCCCGACTCTGGTTCACCAACAGGTTGACCTCTTAATGGAATCACTGTCAGATCTGCGGCTGGCTCTGGCGGTGGTTGCTGAGGAGCGCGCAGCAACACAGCTGAGAGCCCACGAGCGGGTACGTGAGGCGTTGCGCACCAAGGGCCGCCTGACCATCGAGCCAGTATTGCCTGTAGACATTCTGGGAGCCTACATACTGCTCCCAAGGTTGGGATAGCCGATGCGAAGACGACGTGATGGGTTCGGGAGTATTCACTCGGAGGGTGGTCTGCTGCCGCACGACCTACTGCACCGGGTGGTTGACCCGAGAGCCAAGGTTTCAGGCACCAAGCCCGAGGACTACGGGCTGCTGAGCGGTGATCGGATCAACGAGACCATCACGGAATCCTGGAATCGCCTCCGCCGGCATTGGCGGGAATTCCGGGCGGCGGCCCAACACTTGCCCGATGGCGAGCCAGGAACCGGTCTGACCAATGACCGATGGAGTCTACCGCTGCTCCGGGAGTTAGGGTTCGGTCTATTGCCGACCAGCCCTGCTCCCAGGGTTGATGGGCAGACTTATGCTATCAGCCGCTTCCTCGATGCGACCCCCATCCATCTGGTCGGTTGCGGGTTGAGCCTGGACCGCCGAGCTGCAGGCGTCCGAGGTGCGGCGTCTGCTAACCCACATGGCCTGGTGCAGCAGTTCCTCAATCGCAGCCCTGACCACCTATGGGGTCTCGTCACAAACGGCCTGAGGTTGCGGATTCTGCGTGACAACCAGGCCCTTTCGCGACAGTCGTACCTGGAGTTTGACCTGGAGATGATGTTTGAGGGTGAGCTGTATGCCGACTTCGTCCTGCTGTGGCTCATGGCCCATGCCACCCGAGTCGTTAGCCACGACGGTGGCGGTCCTGACACATGCTGGCTGGAGCGGTGGACCAAGGAGGCTCAGGAGCAGGGCACACGAGCATTGGGAGACCTGCGCCAGGGAGTTGAGAGGGCGCTGCTTCTCCTTGGCCAAGGGCTAGTAGGCCACCCGCATAACACTGACTTGCGCGAATCCCTAAGAGCTGGTCACCTGGAGTTGGAGGAATTCCACGCCCAGCTGTTGAGAGTGGTGTATCGGCTGATATTCCTCTTCGTCGCCGAAGACCGTACCCTGGACGGACGGCCCATTCTACACCCCCGGGACGACTCCGAGGTTGCAGGCAAGGCACGCGAACGCTTTGCGGCGCATTACAGCACCGCAAGGCTGCGCGAGCTAGCGGCCAAGATAAAAGGTACCCGGCACGGAGATCTGTGGCAGCAGTTTAACCTGCTGGTTGGTGCACTTTCTGGGCAAGAGGAGTTCGCTGGCGTGCGGCAACACCTGGCCCTTGCCACTCTGGGTAGCCTGTTGTGGGACCCAGCCAGTACATGCTACATCAACGCGAATCTCTTGGCGGGTGACGGAGGAGCCGAGCTCGGAAACGCGGACTTCCTCGAAGCGATCAGGCATCTTGCGTTCACGCGCCAGGACAAGGTTTTGCGCCCCGTGGACTACAAGAATCTCGGCGCTGAGGAGCTCGGTGGGGTCTACGAGAGCCTGTTGTCTCTGACACCGCAGATTAGCGGCGACGGAAGCCACTTCACCTTTGCCGAATTCGCCGGTAACGAGCGAAAGACCTCGGGGTCCTACTATACGCCGGATTCACTTGTGCAGAACTTGCTCGACTCTGCGCTCGACCCGGTGGTCAAGAGTGCTATCGAGGGGAAGAAGGGCCACGAGGCAGAAGAGGCCATCCTTTCGCTGAAGATATGTGACCCGGCGGTTGGTAGTGGGCACTTCCTCGTGGGAGCGGCCCATCGACTGGCTCAACATTTGGCCCGTGTACGGGCGGCTGCTCATGGCGAAAGTGAGCACTCACCGGCCGAGTACCAGCAGGCTCTGCGTGACGTCATAGGTCGGTGCCTTTACGGTGTCGACATCAACCCAATGGCTGCAGAGTTGTGCCGCGTGAGTCTCTGGCTGGAGGCTTTGGAGCCTGGAAAGCCGCTGTCGTTCCTAGACCACCACATCAGAGTCGGGAACAGCCTTCTAGGAGCCACGCCTGAGCTCATCAGCGCTAAGATCCCTGATGAGGCGTTCACCGCCATTGCCGGAGATGACAAGAGGGCGTGCACACTACTTCGCAGACACAATCGCAGGGCCAGGGAGATGAAGGATGAGCTGTTTGCGGCGCCAGAGGCTGAAGACCTTCAGGCTCTGCAGCAGGCCGCCAGAGCGATGGAGATTCTGCCCGACGAGTCGCTTGACCAGGTCAAAGCGAAAGAGGAGGCTTTGCGCGCACTGGAGCGTACTGACGAATATCGGCTGAAGAAGCTCATTGCCGACATCTGGTGTGGCGCTTTTCTTATTCGCAAGCACTTCACCACGCCTGGTGTTGATGCAGACGCTGTCGGCATTACCCAGGACCTGCTAAGACGTGTTGCCGACCGAAAGGTGCCCAGACGGGACCTTGCGTTATTGGATGAGGCGCAGCGCTTGGCTGGCCAGTATAAGTTCTTCCACTGGCATCTGGCATTTCCCGACGTGTACGCAGGCGGTGGCTTTGACATCGTCCTTGGGAACCCGCCATGGGAACGAGTAGAGTTGCAGGAGAAGGAGTGGTTTGCCGAACGCGCTCCAAGCATCGCCAACGCACGCAATGCGGCGGAGCGCAAGAGGCGCATTGAGGACCTCAAGGCTGAAGACCCAGAGATGCACATGGCCTTCCTTGATGCCCAGAGGCAGGCTGAAGGCGAAAGCCACTTCCTGCGCAGCTCCGGAAGATATCCGCTCTGTGGAAGAGGTAAGATCAATCTTTACGCCATATTTGCAGAGCTCATGCGAACCCTGCCAAACGACACAGGGCGCATGGGTGCTGTACTCCCAACGGGTATTGCCACGGAT
>JAUYEF010000199.1 GCA_030691635.1 Bacillota bacterium | reverse complement strand
CCAACAGGCGCTGGAATGAGGCTACTGCAACAGGGTCACTATCAAGTCGCTCGTGCTCTTGGTGCCACAGCGTCCATGCCCTTGTCTGCAGGGGTGTAGAGCCTAGGGTCCTTAGGAGCATGCACATGCCGGTTGACCCGGAACACGAACGGCTCGCCCGCCAGCGCATCACCGCCGTATTCAGGTTTCTCAAGGCGTTCAATGAGATTCGCAACCCAGTAATCCGCCATATCACGGAACAACCCTGGGTGCTGAACCTCCGGAGCCTGCCAAGCCATCCTGCCGTAGCTATCGGACAGTATGAAGAACCCGCTGCCCCACAAGATGAGCCACCGAATGCCGTAGAACAGGCGCCAACGGATGTTAGCCCTAGCTTCATTCTCAAGGTCCGACGCCCCTCACTCAATCCGCCACCTGCGCCACCACCGGAAATCGCGGACTGGGTGGACCCTGGATGGGACGACCCCGACGGCGAAGTCACAATCCGCGGCGTGCACCGCACAGAGGCCGAGGCCGGTGATGGCGTTGAGCCATTCGACGGCGACCCTGTGCGGCCTGAAAAACTCGAGGAATGGCGAAGCACCCGGGAGGGATGGGCACAGAAGGAGAAGCCGGCTAGAGCAGCGCTGTCTGTTTTCGAGCGGCTTTACGAAATACACACCCAGATGGAGCGTGAATCAGAGCGTTTCGAGTTGGTACTGGGTGAGGGCGTTTTACGCTGGATGACCGAGGGGAGCCTAGTCCATCACCCGATTCTGCTCCAGCGACTCCAGATAACGTTTGACCCGAATGTCCCTGAGTTCACGTTGAGCCAGACTGACCACCCCATCGAGTTGTACTCAGCGCTGTTTAGCTCCCTCGAAAACGTTGATAACAAAGCTCTGGGAGACCGCATCGCCGAGTTGGGCTATGGCGTCATTCACCCACTTGCCGGCAAAGCGACCGCGGACTTCCTGACAAGAGTCGCAGTGTCCCTCCACGCCAGGGGGGAGTTCATAGGTGACGCCGAACCCGCCGGCGAGGCGCCGTACCCTCGCATTGGACGCGATCCCGTGGTCTTCATGCGGGCTCGGACTTTAGGATTCGCTACTGCTATTGAAGATGTCCTCAGAGACCTCGAGCGGGGCAGCGACCTACCGGTTGCTTTGATGCGTTTGGTGGGCATCGACCCGCAGCCTCTACACGACAACGCCCCGGAAACTACGGACGTGTTGGACACCGGCAACGATGATGACGAGGTTTTGTTCACCAAACCAGCGAACCTGGAACAGTTGCGGATAGCCCGCCGCCTTCAACGCTTTGATGGCGTCCAGGTTCAGGGTCCGCCTGGCACCGGCAAGACGCACACCATCGGCAATTTGATTGGACATCTGCTCGCCCAAGGCAAGAGTATCCTCATCACGAGCCACACGACCAAGGCCCTGAGGATGGTGCGAGATCAGGTGGCCGAGGAGATCCGGCCTCTTTGCGTGAGTGTTTTGGACAGAGACACCGCCGGGCAAGAGCAGCTTCGGGCTTCGGTCGGCACCATAGTCAGTAAGGTGACAGACGACCTCCCAGAAATCGAGCGGCGAGCAAGGGTGCTGGGAGAGAAGCGCAAGGCGCTGGTGTCTCAGTTCAGGCAAGCCAAACAGGAGCTTCTCGAAGTTCGGGGCACTGAATACATTCCGGTAACGGTCGGAGGCGAGTCCCGCTCGCCGTCGGACGCTGCGCGCTTGGTTGCAGCAGGGCGGGCGCAGAATGACTGGATCCCCCCGCCCGTCACCCCCAACGCCGTGCTTCCCATATCTGTCCAAGAACTTGTGGAACTCTACGCAACCAATTCCTTGCTTTCCGCCACCGACGAGCGCGAGCTGGAGTCGGTTCTCCCACCACTTGAAGCCCTGATCACCCCAGTCGCCTTCGCAGAGGCTGTGGAGGAATTGGGCAGACTGCGGGGAACTGACCTCGCGTACGGGCGGCAGTTCTGGTCCAGCGTCACAGGCGAACCGGAACTGGCCTTCCTACGCAATCTCGCAACAGCGATTGACCGGGCCATTGAGCCCCTGACGCGACAGGAACAGTGGAGACTCGCAGCTATTGAGGCGGGCCAACGGGGCTCGGTGGAACGCATCCCTTGGGACAATCTGATCGAGTTGATCGCTAATGTAGGCGAGCTCGCAGGTGCAGGTCGCGAGGCGATCATCAGGTACAACCCTTCGATCCAATCCGACCGGGATGTATCTGAGATCCTCCCCAAACTTGGTGAGATCGTTGGGCATTTTCAGAAAGGCGGGAAGCTGAGCTGGCTCACGTACACCACGCACAGGTCCTGGAAACGGGTCCTGGCGTGTGTCAGCGTCGCGGGTCAGCCTCCCACTAGCGCCGAAGAGATCAACGCGGTTCTGCAATTGGCCAGACTGACGCAGGCCCGTAGGGAGTTACTGTCCAGATGGGAGCGGATGGCGGTGCCGCTTGGACTCCCTTCTGCGGAGGACTTCGGAGATCAGCCGGAGGTCATTCTCGCGCAACTCTCTGCCCAGATAAAAGACGCGCTTGAGTGGTACCCAGGTACCTGGCTCCCACTCGCATCGCAGTTGAAGCGGCTCGGATTCGGACTGGAGGAATTCCTCAAGCGAGGAGAGCCGTCTTTACGACTGCACGGTGACCTGATCCACTTGTCCGAGCACTTCAGAGAGGAGTTCGCCGCCGTCCTGACCGCGCAAGTCAACCGGTCGCTTGATACAGTCGTGGAGCAGCGCATGGCACGACTTGAAGGTAGCGTAGCAGTTCTCGCGCGGTCGGGGCGTCCTAGTCAGGCGCTCCGCCAATTGGTTGACGCGATCCACAGCCGTGAGGCGGCCGCATATCGCAATGCCTTCGAGCGCATTGCAGACCTCCATGGTAGGCGGACTACTCTCGAACGACGCCAACTCCTGCTGTCCCGTCTCAGGAGCGTCGCCTCCGCTTGGGCTGAGGCTATCCACATCCGGCGGTCGCCGCACGACGTGGACATGCTCCCAGGCGATCCAGAGGCAGCTTGGTTATGGCGGCAACTAGACCAGGAGTTGGAAATACTTGCCCAAAGGTCTGTCGAACAATCACAAGACCGTGTCCTCAAGATCAGCGACGAGCTGAACCAGACCACTAGCGAGCTGGTCGCGATGCGGGCGTGGGGTGCGCAAGTGCGGAGTCTTACAACGTCCAAACGTCAGGCATTGCTCGGCTGGTTACTAGCGAAGAGACGGTTCGGCGGTGGCCACGGGCGCTTCGCCCCTAAGTGGCAGGCCATCGCACAGCAGTACCTCCGCGATGCCGTCAAGTCTGTGCCTGTGTGGATCATGCCTCTGACCCGAGTCGTTGAGAACTTCAAAGGATCGGAGAAGTTCGACGTCGTCGTGATCGATGAGGCGAGCCAGTCCGACTTGATGGGGTTGATCGCCCTCTACATGGGCCGCGAGGTGGTTGTGGTAGGCGACGACCAGCAGGTCAGCCCTTTGGCCGTTGGCATCAACCAAGACCAAGAAGAGAAGCTTCAGGACCAGTTCCTGGGCGGGGTCCCAAACGCACGCTTGTACAACGGACAGACGTCGCTATATGACCTGGCCGCGATGTGCCTCGGAAGCACTGTGCGGCTCCTCGAGCACTTCCGCTGTGTACCTGAAATCATCGCGTTCAGCAACTATCTATCTTATCAAGGGGACATCAAGCCCTTACGGGACACCACGTCCACGCGGCTGAAGC
>JAUYEF010000164.1 GCA_030691635.1 Bacillota bacterium | reverse complement strand
CCGCCAGTTCGGCGGTTACAGCCTGTGGAGCCCGTGTAAGACCCGGCTTGCCGGGCAGCGGGCGTGGAAGCAGGAACCGAGCGCCTGATGGGACGGTGTCCTAGATGGGTAAGTTTCGGAGAACGGCCTTTTCGCCAGCACTCACTAGGACGGGGGGAAGGCTTATGAAGGAATTGATCGACCTGGCTCTTGAGAAGACCAGGGAGATCGGCGCCGGCTACAGTGACGTCCGGATCGTGAACGCGAAGAGCGAGCGCATCACGGTGAGAAAAGGCGCCGTCTCAAGCGTCAGCTACAACGAGACCCGCGGCATGGGCATCAGAACTATCGTGGACGGTGCCTGGGGTTTTGCGTCCACCCCGGACCTGGAGCCCAAGAGCGTAAAGAAGGCCGCGGAGACCGCATGCGCGGTAGCCAGGGCAAGCGCCAGGTGCAAGAAGAAGGACGTAAGACTCAGCGACGAGACCCCTGTGCGTGCCAGGTACCGGACTTCTGTCAAGGCTGATCCCTTCGCGGTCAAACTTGAGGATAAGATCGGCCTGCTGCTCGATGCCGACAAGCTCCTCCGCTCAAACCCCAAAGTCCGCCTTTCCGACGCATCCCTCGTGTTCCAGACGACCGATAAGGTCTTTGCCTCGAGCGAAGGCTCCTTCATCGAACAGGAGCTCACCGAGAGCGGCGGCGGGATCACGGCGACCGCGGTACGGCCAGGTGAAGTCCAGTCGCGTTCCTACCCGAACGGCAGGTCGGGCGGCCATAAGACCGCGGGCTATGAGTTCATCGAGCGCATGGGGTTCCTTGACCAGGCCGAACGCCTGTCGAACGAAGCCGCCGAGCTACTTGATGCCCCACAGTGCCCGAGCGGCGAGATGGCGCTCCTGCTGCACGGGTCATGCCTTGCGCTGCAGATACATGAATCCGTCGGCCACCCGGTCGAGCTCGACCGCGTGCTCGGGAGCGAGGTGGGTATGGCGGGCGCAAGTTTCGCCACCACCGACAAGCTCGGCAAGCTCCAGTACGGCTCCGGCATCGTCAACCTCACCGCCGACGCGACGGCCCCGGAAGGCCTCGGGACCTTCGGCTACGACGATGACGGCGTTCCTGCTCAGGTTGTCCCGATCGTGAGGGACGGGCTGTTCGTCGGCTACCTCTCCAGCCGTGATACCGCTCCCGTCATCGGCCGCCCGTCCGGCGGCGCCGCCCGCGCGACATCCTGGAACAAGATCCCCCTGGTGCGGATGACAAACGTCAACCTCGACCCTGGGGACTTCACGAAGGACGAGATCATCCGGGACACCAAGGACGGCATCCTCATGGAAGGCATGGGGAGCGGGAGCATTGACGACATGCGCACGAACTTCCAGTTTGGCCCTGAATGCGCCTGGGAGATAAAGGACGGTTCGATCGGCAAGATGCTCAAGAACCCCACGTATACCGCGAAGACGCTCGACTTCTGGCACTCCTGCGATGCCATAGCCAAAGACGACTGGCAAGTCTGGGGGATCCCCTCATGCGGCAAGGGCCAGCCGGGGCAGATGGCGCATGTCGGCCATGGCGCGTCGACAGCGAGGTTCCAGGGCGTGAAAGTGGGTGTTGGCAAGTGGTAGGAAAGGACAGGATTTTCGAACTTGCCGAGGAGGTTTTCGCGAAATCGCCCACAGACCAAACTGAGATCACCGTGATGGTGGATGACCTCTGGTTGACGCGCTTTGCCAACAACGAGATACACCAGAACGTGAACGAGGCCGACGTGCGGGTCGCCGTGCGCGCGGTCCTTGGCGACCGGTCTGCATCCGTGACCACCAGTTCCCTGGCTCCCGCAGCCGTCCTGGCCTGCGTCGAACGCGCCTGCGCCCAGGCCAGATTGCTGCCCGGTGACCCGGATTTCGCGGGCCTTCCGGCCACGGGCGAAGCGCCATCCGTGGAAGCCGTCGACCCGGCCACCGTGGCCATGACCCCTGAGGGGCGGGCGGATGCGGCAAAGGTGATCGCCAGCAGGGCAGAGGCGAAGAGCCTGAACGCATTCGGTTACTTCTCAACATCCACGACGGAAATCGGTATCGCGAACTCGCTCGGCGTCCGGGCATACCACGCCGGCACAGAGGCAGACTGCCTGTCCATCGTCACCGGACCGGACTCATCAGGATATGCCCGGCTGTTGTCCCGGCGCGGCTCCGACGTGGATGCAGGCACGATCGCGGATGCCGCGATAGCGAAATGCGTTGCTGGCGCCAACCCCCGCCCGCTGCCGCCCGGCGACTACGAAGTCATCCTCGAGGAAGAAGCGGTCAGCGACCTTTTCTCTTCTCTGGGCATGGCGTTCGACGCCGGAGCCGTGGCCGAAGGGAGGAGCCCCATCGGCACCCTGGTCGGCAAGAAGGTCGTTGGCAGCAACATAACCGTCCGTGACGACGGGCACGACCTGAGTGGCCTGCCGCTGCCGTTCGATTTCGAAGGCCGCCCCCGGAAGCGCCTCGCGCTGGTGGATAAGGGCGTCATAACCGACCTGGTGTACGATGGCAAAACGGCCGCCAGGCAGGGCAAGGAGCCGACCGGCCACGCTGCCCCGGCCTTTGCGCGGGGATTCGGGTTCAGGGCCGTCCCGATGCACGTGTTCGTCGAGCCCGGAGACGCCACCCTTGACCAGATGGTAAAGAGCACCAAGAAGGGCATCCTGGTCACGCGCTTCTGGTACAACCGCGTTGTCAGCCCGATGAGGACTCTCATCACCGGCATGACCCGCGACGGCACGTTCTACGTGGAAAACGGCGAGATCAAGTATCCCATCCTGAATATGCGTTACACGCAGAGCGTGGTCGAGGCGCTGAACTACGTCGAGATGGTGTCGAAGAAAGTGAAGCTCCGGTCCATGGGCTTCGGGGCCCTGTCAGTGCCGGCGATGAAGATTGGGAAGTTCAGTTTCACAGGCACGACGGAGCACTAGGGCATGTCGGCTTGCCGGGGGTCGCTCAGGTTAGGCTGGAGCCTGCACCCGGGTTGAACTGGAGCCTTGACGACGATCCGGCCTCACTCCCCCGCAGCCTCAGGCTCCTCCGCAGGCTCTTGCACCGGCCAGGTGGCTCCCGAGGGCTGGCCCGGAGGCACTCCGCCGGTCTCCGGCCACCCCGGAAGCACGCCCCCGGCTCCCGGCCAGCCCTGCGGTGGGTTGAATATGTTGTCCCAGTGGATCACCGGGTCCACCTCTGTCGGCTCCGTCCCCGCGAGGAAGATCTCGCGCACTGTCTGGCACGTGCTGTTCGGCAGCAGGCCGGACTCTATGCAGACCTGCAACTCCCTCACGCCCACGGGGACTGGGAAGTCGTGCACGGGCACGTCCTTCAAGGCGCCAGCCATGAAATGCGCCCAGATCGGCCCCGCGACCGCGGCTCCCGTGCCGCGGAGCGAGACGTTGGGCTGATCGTGACCCACGTACACCGCCGCCACAAGGTCCGGAGAGTACCCCACGAACCACGCGTCGCGCAGGTCTTCCGTTGTGCCCGTCTTGCCAGCGGCCGGCCGCCCGACGATCGAGCCGAGGCCCGAGCCGGTCCCTCCCGGGGTCAGGACGCTCTTGAGCAGGTCCGTAACCAGGTACGCCACGGGTTCCCGCAGCACACGCTGGATGCGCGGGTGATTCTCCTCGATCACGTTGCCGAACCTGTCGGTGATGCGGCGTATGCTGAACGGCTCCACGCGCAGACCGAGGTTCGCCAGCGGGCAGAACGCCGCAGCCATCTCGAGCGGCGTCACTTCTGAAGTCCCGAGCGCCAGGGACAGGTACGGGTCAAGGCGGCTGGAGATTCCCATGCTTGTCGCATAGTCGACTATCTTCTTCGGGCCAATCTCGTTCGCCCACCTGACCGCCACGACGTTGTCCGAGATCTTGATGGCCTCCCGTATCGCGAGGGCGCGCCAGTGGTACGGCTCCTTGCCGTAGTCCTTGGGCATGTAGACGTCGCCCCGCGTGGCGCCGGGATAGCCGACCTGCTCACACATCTGCGCCCTGGTCACGGGGATGTTGGAGTCTATGACCGCGGTGTAGAGGAACGGCTTCATGGCGGAACCCGGCTGCCTGTGCGCCTGGTACGCCCTGTTGTACTGGCTCTTCTGGAAGTTGCGGCCGCCGACGAGCGCCCTGACCGCTCCGGATTGCGGGTCGACCGCCACCAGCGCGCCCTGTGGCTGCTCGACACCCTGCTCATCGGGCGTCCCCTTGCCGATGTACGTCTTAAACGCCTGATCAGCGGCCATTTGGATATCGTTGTCTATGGTGGAGTCGATCACATACCCGGCCGTCAGGATGTTCCTGGCCACCTCCGGGTGCCTGGTGCGGATTTCGCTCAGCATGTAGTCCACGAAATACGGCGCCTCGGGCACACGGAGCGTGGCGAGCTTGAGCGGGGCTTTGCCGGCCTCCGCTGCCTGCTCGGGGCTGATGTACCCAAGGTTCGCCATCTGCTGGAGAACGAGGTTCCGCCTCTTGGTCGCCAGGTCCGGGTGCCGGTAGGGCGACAGGCTTTCCGGGACCCTCAAAATGCCCGCCAGCAGCGCGGATTCGGCGAGGTCCAGGTCCTTTGTGTGCCTGGCGAAGTACAACTGCGACGCCGCCTCGACCCCATATGCGCCGTGGCCGAAGTATATCTGGTTCAGGTACATCGTGAGGATTTCATCCTTGGTGAAGCGGGTCTCCATCTGGAGGGTGAGCAGCACTTCCCTTATCTTCCTCAGGACGGTTTTCTCTGGCGAAAGGAACAGGTTCTTGGCAAGCTGCTGCGTCAGCGTGCTCCCGCCTTCAACGATCTTGCCCGCGCGGATATCCGCGATGAGCGCCCGGGCTATCGCTATCGGGTCGATGCCCCTATGCAGGTAGAACCGCTCATCCTCGATGGCGACCGTCCCATTCCTGAGGTGCTTCGGCATCGCTTGGGTAGGTATCTCCACACGGTTCTGCTCGAACAGCCGTGCGGCGACCCGGCCGCGGGTATCATAGACGATCGTGGCCACCGGCACCTCGGCTGCAGGAAGGGGCAGGATGCGTGCGAAGATGAGAATCCCGCCAGCGATCACCAGGCCTGTCAGGCCCAGCCATGCGGCGACCTGCCATGTATCCCAGCGCCTCCTGCGGTCCCTGTCTTCGGATTTCCTGTCTACGCGTGTCCTGGACATGTTCTCCCGCCATTGTTTTCCTGGTATTATTCCCCTATCCGAGCCGTACTTCACGCGAACGCACATCAGGGGCTTCTCGACTCAGCGAAAACTAGGCATTATAATCCTAAATGTCCTGTTATCTTTCGCGCTGGCGAGGAGTGGTGTCGAGTTGCTGCCCAGGCCCACAAAGTTTTCGCTTTTTGCGGGTGACGCAGAAGGCCCTGTCGAACTCAACGCGTTCGACGCAGCCCTGCTGAAGGCCGGAATAGCAAATGTTAACCTGTTGAAGATAAGCAGCATACTTCCGCCGGGCGCGGAGTATTGCGAGAGGCTTGAGATCCCCGAGGGTTCGCTTGTCCCCGCGGCATTCGGCACGATCGTCAGCGGCGAGCCGGGTGACCGTATCGCCGCGGCTGTGGCTATCGGCCGGTCCAAGAACGGCCACGGGGTGATAATGGAGTTCGCGGGCCGTGCCACCAAGGAGGAAGCCGCGTCGCAGGTGAAGCAGATGGTTGAGCACGCGCTCAGGCTCCGCGGCGTGCCGCTGGACGAGGTCATGGTCAAGTCGGTCGATCATGTTGTTGAGCGCATCGGCTGTGCCTTCGCCGCCGTCGCTCTCTGGTACTGACATCGGGTACTGACGTCGTCGAGGCGACGTTCCGCAAAGGATTGTTTTCGGACGCAACGACATTCGCACGACGACACGGGCAGGAGGACGTTCACATGGAACTATGGTTCACAGAGCTCCAGGAAAAGGGGCTGAGACTCGGGTTCAAGGTCAAAGATGTCCTGTTCAAGGGGAGATCGCAGTACCAGGAAGTCTGTGTATATGACACGGTCACCTATGGCCGTGCGCTTATGATCGATGATGTGGTGATGACCACCGAAAAAGACGAGTTCGTCTATCACGAGATGCTCGTGCACGTGCCCATGATGGCTCACCCGCGCCCCGAGCGCGTGCTGGTCATCGGCGGTGGTGACGGCGGGGCCATCCGCGAGGTGGTCAAACACCCGTCCGTCCGGTTTGCCCATCTTGTGGAGATAGACCAGATGGTGATTGAGGCATCGAGGAAGTACCTGCCACAGATTTCCCTAGCGCTTGCGGATCCCAGGGTGAAGATCACCGTTGGTGACGGCATCGAGTATCTCAAGACCACAAGCGACCGCTACGACGTGATAATCGTTGACTCCACCGACCCGGTGGGCGCGGCCACCGGCCTGTTCGCGGAGGATTTCTACCGTAGCGTGCGGAACGCTCTTCGGCCCGGAGGCATACACGTGTCCCAGACCGAGTCCCCATGGTTTTATCAGGAACTCATAGGGCAAATCGCAGGCGTGTTCAGGAAGATCTTCCCGGTTTATAGCCTGTACCTCGCGACTGTGCCGACGTACCCAGGCAACATGTGGAGCTTCAGTATGGGCTCGCTCGAGCACTCAGGTGATATCGTGGCACCGGATCGCTATGCGGCGCTGGGCTGCAAGTACTACACGCCCGAACTGCACGCTGCATCCATGGTCTTGCCCAAGTTTGTGCAGGACATGATCAAGGAGGACCCGCCTCGCGGCGTTCCTGGCGAGGCAGTTGAGAGGCCGCACAAGTGACCGACGATCGTGCCAGACACTTCATAGAAACATCCCGGTTCATGGCCGCCCGTGACTTCCTGGTCATGGGGCGTGACACTGGCGGCCGGGTGCCCCAGCGCACCGGCGGCCGGGTGTCACAGCACGATGGCGGCCGGGTGTCACAGGACACCCGCGGGGACACCGCGCAGTGCGCCGGGGCGGCGCCGGATACTCCCGCGGTGGTGGTGTTCGGCGCGCCGCTTGACACCACGACGTCTTTCCGCTCGGGAGCGCGCCACGGACCCCGGGCCATAAGGGAATACTCATACGTGCTCGAGACCTTCAGCATGCGGACAGGGCAAGACCTGGAGAAGATACCCCTCTTCGATGCCGGCGACGTGGACCTGGCGCCCGGAGAGGTCGGCCCAGCGCTTGACAAGATATGCGACGCCGTACGGGTGATCTTGAAGAAGGGCGGCAGCCCCCTCATGCTGGGCGGAGAGCACCTTGTGACGCTTCCGGCCGTCCAGGCGGTGCATGCTGCGTATCCGGGTCTCCAGGTCATACACATCGATGCCCACGCCGATATGAGGCTTCAATACCTTGGCCAGGAGCTCACGCACGCAGGGGTGATGCGGCGGGTATCCGCAATCGTGGGGCGCGAGAACGTTTACTCGGCCGGCATCCGGTCGGTCTCGGCGGACGAGCATGAATACGCGAGCTCGCTTGCAGCAAACCTCTCCACGAGCCTCGGCGCGCTGATGGATTTCGCGGCTCGGGCAGGGAAAAGGCCTGTCTACCTGACAATAGACATCGATGTCGTTGATCCCGCCTTCGCGCCGGGCACCGGCGCGCCCGAACCGGGTGGCCCGAGCTCGCGCGAGCTTCTGGAAGCCGTCGCGACGCTTCACGGCCTGGACATAGTCGCGGCGGATATAGTCGAAGTGGCGCCGCAATACGACCACGCCGGCATCACCGCTGCACTGGCAGCAAAGGTTGCGCGGGAGGTCATCATGATGATGGCACGCGCGCCGGCCTCATGACGGGGGCTGCGGGCGACATCGATGGTGGCACCCCGGTATCGTAGCGACAAATCAGACTGGGAGGGCTTAGATTGACTCTAACGCCCGTTGAGAAACTGAAGAACGGCATACGCAACGCGCTTGAGCAGGCCGTGGCAAGCGCCACGGCTCAGGGTGAACTCCCGATGGTGGACGTGCCGGACATAGTCATTGAGGTCCCGGCAAGAAAAGAGCACGGCGACTATGCCACCAACCTGGCCATGGTCCTTGCGTCTGCTGCCAAGAAGCCGCCGAGGCAGGTCGCGGAAGCGATCGTGCGCAACCTGCCGGCCGGCGCGGGCTTTGTTGAGAAGACAGAGGTCGCCGGGCCGGGTTTCATCAACTTCCGGCTGGACAAGCGCTGGCTCTATGGTGTGGTGCGCGAGATTTTCGAGAGAGGCAACGACTACGGCCGCACCACGAGGGGCGGGGGACAGCGCATCCAGATCGAGTTCGTCAGCGCAAACCCGGTGGGCCCGATGACGGTCGTCCAGGCACGAGCGGGCGCGATCGGTGACACCCTGGCAAACCTGTTTTCTTACGCCGGCATGGCTCCCCAGCGGGAGTACTACGTGAATGACGCGGGGCAGCAGGTCAAGGACCTCGGCCTGTCGTTGGAGATCCGCGCGCGCCAGCTTCTTGGCGAGAGCATCGAGTTGCCCGACCGGTGTTACCCGGGCGAGTATGTTGTGGACATGGCTCGCGAGCTTCTTGCGGAGCGAGGGCGGGAGGTGCTCCTGCTGCCGGAAGAGCAGCGCAGGCAGGCGCTCACCGACTGGGCGGTGGCACGGATCGTCGCCCAGCAGCGCGAAGATCTCAAGCGCTACGGCGTGGAGTTCGATGTGTGGTTCCGCGAGCGGTCATTGCGCGAGTCCGGCGACGTGGCCCGCGCGGTCGGGATACTCAAAGACCGTGGCCACACTTATGAGGCAGAAGGGGCACTGTGGTTCCGGTCCACAGCGTTCGGCGACGACAAGGACCGCGTGATGATAAAGAGCGACGGGAATTACACATATATCACGCCGGACGCTGCTTACCACCTGAACAAGTTCCAGCGTGGCTTCGAGAAAGTGATCGATATCTGGGGCCCGGACCACCATGGCTACATTCCAAGGATGAAAGCCGTGGTGCAGGCCTTCGGCTACTCCGCCGACGCGCTGGAGATCCTCATTGTCCAGTTGGTCAGGCTTGTGAGGGGCGGCGAAGCGGTCAGGATGTCCAAGAGGGGCGGCACCATCATCCTCATGGACGAACTGCTGGACGAGGTCGGAAAGGATGCAGCCCGGTTCTTCTTCCTGACACGGGCGCCGGCCAGCCAGCTTGACTTCGATCTCGACCTGGCCAAACTGGAAACGAGCGAGAACCCGGTCTTCTACGTGCAGTACGCGCATGCGAGGATCTCAAGCATATTCCGCGAGGCGCGTGAGCGCGGCTTCAGGGTGCCGGCAGAAGGTCTCGGCGACGTGGACTTGAGCCTGCTGAGCGACCCGAGCGAGTTTGACTTGATGAAGAAGATGGCCGACCTGCCGGAGGAGATCTGGGAGGCCGCTGTCGCGCGTGAGCCGCAGCGTATGACCAGGTACTTGAGCGAGCTCGCGACGGCGTTCCACGCGTTCTATACAAGATGCCGCGTGTTGAGCGACGACGCAGGCCTTTCGACCGCCAGGCTCGCCCTGACGCGCGCGACTCAGATCGTGTTGAAGACTGTGCTGGGCATCATCGGCGTCTCGGCTCCGGAGTCGATGTAGGGGAGGCCACCGACGTGTAAGTGCGTTGGTCTCCACAGACCAGTCGCACGCGGGCACCTGGTCCCTACGGACCACCCCCCGGCCAACTACTGGTCCCACA
>JAUYEF010000153.1 GCA_030691635.1 Bacillota bacterium | reverse complement strand
TACAAAGCGCTTGTTCATGGATTGCTGTCTGGCAAAACCCTCAATGAAGCTCGAATCAGTCACTTAGCTCAACTCAGTGCGGAAGAAGAGACACTAGCTCACCTTGGAACAATGTTTGCGTTTCCGCAGATTCTCGAACTGGTCAGCAAGCTGAAGGCGCGACATTGGTGGTTTGCGGTCACAGATGAGGATCTCCTAACGAGCGACCATCCTGTGACACGATGGTCTCCTTTCGCTGATCCATCAACAGGTTTGCCCGGCTACGGGGTGCCACAGACCAGGTTCTACTATCCCTTAGAACCTCATATCGCTGTCGTTATATCCTCTGTCACCAAGGATCGAGATACCATAGCAGACAGTTACGCCCTGCGTACGGGACCCGAGCTGACACGGCACATGAATGAGCTGCAAGTGCTCAACTCCTACCGATACGTCTATGCGCGGGATGCCGCTTCCCTCTTGCTCGCTCGCGAAATGTGTGTGGTTGATCCCGAGCTCCGAAAACCAAAGAAACAAAGGATCGACCTCCAGCTCTAGAGCACAGTAAAGAAGTCGCCTATCGTACTGACTGGACTGCAGAATTCCTTGGAAGCCCGGAACGCCTCGAGCGGTTCGGGGGGAAGCTTATCTGCGACCAGTGTCTTGCTAGACCGCTTGACCTGAGTCGACAGGGCTAGGGCGAGCCTGCATCGCGGACATCCGACACCGGCCCCGCCGCGATCGTGAACGCCGGTGGGGGGACTTCCCCCGCCGGTAGTACCGCGACCTTCGCCTTCGACGCTCCAAGAGGCCCTTCTGGCAGCCCGCCTCCGATGCCCGTTTGCACCGGGGATCTTCGCCCACACCCTACGCTGGCACCATCAACGACGATCCTCGACGTCGCCCTCCGCTCACCGAACACGGGCGAATTACCGGACGGGTACGCAGAAACCGCTGTCCGGGCCTCCTGGTGCCCCCCCTGCCCCCGCCATGTGTCTACGCTGGCCGGGCCCACCTCTCTGCTCTCTACTTCGTGGCCCGTATAGTTACCGGATAGTCTAATTCCTCCGCAAAAGCGCACCGCGCCAGGCCGCCGCCCGGAGAACCGCCCAGGCCCACGGCGCATGACGATGCCGCAGGAGGCGTTTTCCGGGCTGTGCGGGCCTTGAAACCCATCCTGTTTCCCGAAACCTCCTCAAAGGCCGCCCTGGGGCAGGGTTCTGGCCTGGCGGCGGCTCCCCGGCTTGCTATCTGCGGCTGCGGGGCATACCGGCCTGCGGGCTGCTCATTGCGGATAGGGAAACCGATGCCAATGAGCGAAAACAGCGGTCAGGGAGCGCGTCAATTTGGGGGCAAAACAGCATGGGCCAGCTTCGGCAACAACCTGGACATCATGCGGGAGCACACGCCGGCAAGAGCGTGAGCCTATCATGAGCCACCTGTACCAAGTCTTGGCTAACAAGACCGAGCAGTGGCGCGAGGCCGGGTATCCTTGTGAGGAGCACCCGGTCATCGGCGAGATACTGGACTGGCAGACCGACCCGGAAACCGGAGGCCTGCGCTACCTGCGCAAGCCCCAGCTCAGAGCGTTGGAGGTCTACTGGTATCTGCGCCTTATCAAGAACACCCCGCGTCTATCTGCGCTTTACCAGGGGTTTTACAGCAGCCGAGCTGAACTACTCGAAGCCCTGGGCATCCCAGAGGCGGCCTTTAGGGCTGCAGACTATGACATGGACCGGCTCTGGGATCGCCTCAGCAACGACGACGGCTTTGTACGCGACTTCCGGCTGCAGGCGCTACGCGAAAGTCTCAACCTAGATTACCCAAGCTACATCTTCGCCTTGGCGATGGGCGCTGGCAAGACGATACTGATTGGGGCGATCATAGCGGCCGAGTTCGCCATGGCCCTGGAGTATCCAGAGGCCGACTTCGCTCACAACGCCCTGGTCTTCGCGCCCGGCAAGACAATCCTGGAAGCCCTGCGGGAACTGCACGAGGTTCCCTACGACCGCATACTGCCGCCGCGCCTGTACAAGCCCTTTGCGGCTTCGGTCAAGCTGACATTCACCCGTGACGGCGAGACCGATATCCCGGTCGTTCACGATTCCAGCTTCAACCTGATCGTCACCAACACCGAGAAGATACGCATCACCGCTGAGACTATCCGCAAGGGTGATCTGAGGGGCCTGTTCGCCAACGCTCAGACTGAAGACGAAGCCAAACGTGAGGTGGCTAACCTCCGCCTGCAAGCCATTGCGAGCTTACCTCGCCTGGTGGTCTTCTCGGACGAAGCGCACCACCTCTACGGGCAGGCCCTCAACATCCGGCTCAAGCGCGTCCGCCAGACCGTGGACTACCTCGCCGAGAACACGTGGGTCATCTGTGTGGTCAACACCACCGGAACGCCTTACTACAGGCGCCAGCCTCTCAAGGACGTGGTGATCTGGTATGGCCTGTCCGAGGGGATCACGGACGGTTACCTTAAGGAACTGGCGGGCAATATTCAAGCCTATGACTTCGCGGGAAACGTAGAGCAGTACGTCGGCCACGTCATCAAGGACTTCTTCGCCGACTACGGGGAGGTGTGCTTGCCCAGCGGAGCACCGGCGCGACTGGCTATGTACTTCCCGCAGACCGATGACCTGGCCGAACTGAGGCCGGTGATAGATCAGGCCCTGGTGGAGGCCGGACAAAGCCCGACCCTTTGCCTGGTCAACACCTCGGACGAGACGCTTACCAAGCTGGCGGACATTGACGCCTTCAATCGGCTCAATGATCCGCACGCGCCGCACCGCGTGATGCTGCTGGTCAACAAGGGCACCGAGGGCTGGAACTGCCCCAGCCTGTTCGCCTGTGCTCTGGTGCGTAGGCTCACCAGTTCCAACAACTTCGTCCTGCAGGCCGCCAGCCGCTGCCTGCGCCAGGTGCCGGGCAATACCCACAAGGCTCGGGTCTACCTGTCCCAGGATAACTTCGGCATCCTGGATCGCCAGCTACAGGAAACCTACGGCGAGACCATCGCTGACCTCAACCGTAAGGGCACCGAAACCCGGCGGGCACGGATCAAGTTGCAGAAGCTGGACATACCTCCTCTGGTAGTGACCCACATCCTGCGCACGGTCGAGCCAAAGGACGCGCAGAGAGTGCCTCTGGCGCTACAACGGCCCAGGGGCAAGCAGGAAGCCGCCCTGCGCCGCCAGGATTACGACCTGGCCATACAGCAGGCCACCAGGCAGGTCCTGCGGCAGATCGGTGAGACCGTGGCCATTGAGACCGTGCCCGAGACCGCGGATGCTTACAGCGCCGCCGTTGACCTGGCCGCTCGGTATCGCCTGGACTTCTGGGAAGTCTACGGCCAGCTTCGGGGCCTCTACGATGGCGAGGAGGTCCCGCTCGACCACCTGCGGGACTTAGCGCGGCAGATTGAGCAGCAGACCTGCAACTACGGGGTGCATGAAGAACGGGTGGATCGTGCCCTAGCCCTGGTTAGACTGGACAGGCAGAGCGGATTCGAGCGCGAGGTCGACGTCTCCGGGTCTGTGGTCTACACCGCAGAGATCTCGTATCCCAAGGACCGCCAACACCTGCTTCTGCACCGCTGCAAGGTCCTGCGTGACAACCAGGGTAACTTCGG
>JAUYEF010000113.1 GCA_030691635.1 Bacillota bacterium | reverse complement strand
ATGATGCTTTCAGCGGCGTTCGTGGGTGTCGCGTCGGCTCAGCCGTCTCCGAACGTGGCCACCCTCACCCCCTTCAGCGCAGAGATGAACTTCATGTCCCGGGCCGGCTATACCCGGTACCTGAACCACCTGCAGACCGGCCAGTGGACGCCCTTCGCGCCTTAGCAGAAGGAACGGTACGAGCACAGACCAGGCTTCCGGGCGTTCTGTGGAAGCCTGGCCTGAGGCTGAGCGATTCAGGAGGAGGGAAACAGTGATGCGAGCACGCAGCCTCAGCAGGACCATCGTGTGGGCAGTCTGTCTCAGTCTGGTGGGTAGCTTCTTGGTGTTCCCGACTGTGTCCCAGGCCAAAACGGCACGGGAGATTGACGTGAGCGTGAATGCGGCGATGGGCCGGTTCATGCAGCAAGTGAAGGGCTCCAAGGAGTTCCTCCAGGCCTCCAAGGGCATCCTTGTGTTCGCGGGAGTCTGGAAGGCGGGCGCTGGGATCGGGGGGCAATACGGCGAGGGCGCGCTCCGCATCCGCGGTCAAACCGTTGCGTACTACAACATTACGTCTGCCTCGATCGGGTTCCAGTTGGGAATCCAGAAGAAGGACATCATCCTGGTGTTCCTGCAGGATTCGGCTCTCAGGAAGTTCCGAGCCAGCGAGGGCTGGCAGGTGGGTGTCGATGGAGCCGTTGTGCTCGTGGACCAGGGGGCCGCAGCCTCCATAAACACCCGGAAGTTCGACGAGCCCATTGTGGGATTCGTGGTGGGCGAGAAGGGTCTTATGTACAACCTGACGCTGGAGGGATCGAAGATCTCGAAGATGCGGAAATGAACCAAGAAGGGCGACCACCGGTGTCCGAGGGCCTGCAGGGGATCCACCCCGCAGCCCCTCGGATCCGATGAAGGAAGGAGGAATCACACATGATACTGCGTTTCATTTCAGTCGCTCTGGGTTTGATCCTTGCCGTTGCCGCCCTACCGGCCGTCCCGGCCCTTGCGCAGACCGTGCGCGTAGTGGTCGACGGCCAACTGATGAGGTTTGACCAGTCGCCGATCGTGGCCGGCGGCCGGGTTCTCGTTCCGCTTCGAGGCGTCTTCGAGTACCTTGGAGCCACCGTGTTATGGAACCCTGCAACGAACGTTGTCACCGCGCAGCGCGGTGATACACAGGTGCAGCTGGCCATCGGCAGCCGACAGGCGACCGTAGACGGCCGCGTGGTGTTCCTCGATGTCCCTGCGACGATCGTTGGGGGGAGAACGCTCGTGCCCCTCCGCTTCGTGAGTGAGGCCATGGGGGCTCAAGTGGATTGGGATAACGCCACCCGCGTCGTGACCATCACCTCAGGGACCACAGCCCTGCCGGTCCAGCCGCCCGCGCGCGTGCCGCGACGGACGCCCGTGCCGCAACAACCGGCGCCCGTGGCGCCATCGGTCGTCGAGGGTCGCGTCCTGCGCGTTGACGGGCAGCGGATTCTCGTAGAGGAAAATGGTGTCATCCGCACGTTCACGCTGACATCCGACACGACATTTACGGCCCTGGATGTCGGGACGGGACGCAGTGATACGATCAGCCCCGACCAGATCCGCCCAGGAGACGTTGTCCGCGTCACGGCCGACAACGCGGGCCGCGCCATCTTGGTCCGGGTGTCCGTGCGCACCGTCTCCGGCCGGATCGACGCCATCACCAGCCGGTCCATCGCCCTGTCCGACGGCCAGGTCTTCACATTCGCCGATGGCGTGAGGTTCATCGTGAATGGCCAGGAGGCGACGCGGGAGCAACTGCGGGTGGGCATGGAAGTCGTCTTGCGGTTGAACCCGCAGACAAGCCAGGTCTTGGTCGCGCAGACGCGTGCATCGGGGGTCCAGCCGCCCGCGCCTCCCGCCGGAAACGTCCAGATCACTTCCTTTAGCCACAACGCGACGGCGCCGCTCCGTGCCGGCTCCCGGCTGACCGTCACCCTCAGGGGGACGCCCGGAGGCACGGCTAGTTTCGACATCTTCGGCGTCGACTCCGACGTCGCAATGCGTCAGGTCTCGCCCGGAGTCTACCAGGGGATCTACACGGTCCGCACTCAGGATAACGTGGGCACAGCCGTCGTCGTAGGACGACTGCGTGTCGGCGGGCAGGAAGCTCCGCTCGTTCAGGCTGGAACCCGGGTGACGCTTGACGGCACCGCGCCCCAAATCGTCCAGCGCTTCCCCGAGAAGGGTCAGACGGTGAACAACGTCCGGCCCAACATCCTCATCGTCTTCAATGACACCGGGTCGGGCATTGACCCGGCCCGTAGCCGGCTGTTCGTTAACGGCCAGAACGTGACGGCGCGGGTCTCGATCACCGAGACCGCTCTCGCCTACAGCCCGCCGGAAGCCCTGGCGGGGCGCGTGCTGGTCCGCGTGATCCTGGCCGACAAGGCCGGCAACGTCACCGATGAGGAGTATACGTTCACGACCGCCGTCTCGCGGACATCGCTTATCCACTCCGTGACGGTAAGCCCCACCACGCCGCTGCGCGCGCGCGACGTCCTGACCGTCCGCATGCTCGGCGAACCCGGCGGTCAGGCCTCCTTCACGATCGAGGGCGTCGAAGAGAACATTCCCATGGCCGAAGCCGCCAATCAGCGGGGCGTCTACGTCGGCTCGCACACGATCCAGCGGCGAGAACAAGGCGCCGCGCAGAACGCGCGCATCATCGTCAGGTTGACCAAGGACGGGGTCACGAGCCAGGCGGCAGTCGCACGGCTGATGGTCGTGCCTACCGAAGGCGTGGCGCCGCCCGTTATCACTTCCCCGGCGGCTGGGACACGTCTGGCATCCCCGATCGTGATTCGGGGCAAGGCAACGCCGGGGTATCGGGTCGAGGTTCAGGTTGACTACCAGGGCGCGCTGCTCGTGTTCGGCCTGAAAGGTACCTATGGAAAAGTCATGACGACCGCAGATGCCGCGGGCGACTGGGCGGTGAGTCTCAACACGACGGTGCGCATTTCCAACGCCGAACTCACGATCACGGCCGTGACCATCGACCCACTAGGCCGGCGCTCCGAGGCCGTCACAATAAGGGCGACTCTGGCCCGTGTTTGGCCATACCCTTGGCAGGAAGGAAATGCCATCGTAAGGATGTCGGAGGAGCCGAACTACAAGTCCTCCTAACGGGGACAGAGAGCTAACGAGGACACAGAGCACGCCGGTAGACCCTGGGGGTCCCGCTTCGGCGGGGCCCCCGCCTATCCGCCTAAGTCGCCGAATTACACGCGCAGGGCTAGCCTGACGCGCAAGCTCAGGGCGTCATGCTAACCAGCTCTTGCACGAATCGCTCCTTGGTCTCCCCGAGTTCTCTCACAGTTCGAATCGGACCAACTGAAGGGGCTCTCCAGGTCGTCGTGGTCACGTGCCACACCTGTCGTTGGCCACCGCGGGTATCCACCTGGAGTATCGCCTCGACGACCTTTATGCACTGCGTATAGGTCCCCGCGGGAACCGTCAGGACCTCGTTGAGGCCTTCGATTCTGGTGGTCGACGTGAGTTGGCGAACCAGCCCCTGCGGAGGGAATTGGTCCGTTCGACGATCTTGCCACGTCCGGCCGCCGAACGGCGGGAGAGGTAATATGAGTCGTGGCTCTGAAGCAAACACCCATCCACCTTGCGAAACCGGGAGACCCAGGAGCCCATGTGAATCCAGGTAGCTCCTGGACTCCGCGCCCGTGGAGTCTCGCGCCCGAACCAGCAGCGCTCCATTGTAGTTGTCTACCTGCAGATCCTCACTGGTAGCCCCTGCGACATACCCCTGCTGGCCGGTCGAGCCGGGGGCATAACTCCTCCGCCACACGGTTCGCCGGCCGGCCCGAATGACCACGTACTCCATTCCCGTGACCTTCACTTCACGAATGCGCGGTGCGCCCTCATTCAGGGCCGAGCTCGCCACACCCCGAACCCCGTTGATGGCCACGGCGCCGCCGGTCTTCCTGTTCGGACCCGCTACGAATGTGGCGATCCCCACGACGCGACCCTGCCGATCAACGACCGGCCCGCCGCTGCTTTCCGGCTCCATAGCTGCGTCCGTCTGGATCCAACCGGGCCGGAGAGTGCTGACAATACCCCGCGTAACCGTCACTTCTTCGGTACCGACAGATCCCGGGTATCCGAGGACCAAGAGCTCCTGACCCTGACGCAACGTGTCGGAGTCCCCAAGAGGAAGCGACGGCAAGTCTGAGGCGTTGATCTTGAGCACTGCTGCGTCTGTTGCCGCCTGCAATTCTTCTCCGGCGTAGTCCTCTCGGCGAACGTAGTCGACCACGGTTGCCTGGAAGCTGCGCTGGTCGGAAAGCCTCACGATGATCTCGACAGCGCCCTCTATCACCCGGTGATTCGTAAGGACCAGTCCAGAAGAGTTGTACAGAAAACCAGACCCACGGCCTGCCTGGCCATTGACGTGCTTGATCGAGATCAAGACCACCGCGGGCTTGATGCGGGTAACTGGTTCGTCGTCCTGTGCCTGCGTAGGCTGCGCGACAGCCCACATCACCGCCAGCAGAGCGCAGACGACAATGGCGAGTCTGAGAGATGAGGTTCTTCGTGAGGATTCGCGCATCATCCCCCCAAGGCTGGGCAATGCTAAGCTGACGCTATGCCCGACTTCTCGTTCGGCACCAGTGACGCCAGGCCCTGCTCCGTCCAGGACCTGTGGCATATGACGACGCCCTTGACGCTGCAGGCTAGCCGGTCCAGACAAGACGCGGCGTCCCTGCCAATTCCCCCATTCTGATCCATCGTGAGCAGTTTTGAACAGACGGCACATTCTCACCGTGGTACGTTTCGTTTGGACGACAGATGATAAAGGAGGTGTCCAAGATGAGTGTGTTCTGGGTCTGGGTCATCGTCGGGATTATCGCCGGCTATCTGGCAAAGAGTGTCATGCGTGAGGGCCCCCACGGCATCGTCGGGGACCTTATCGTCGGGGTCATCGGCGCGTTCGTGGGCGGGTGGATCTTCAACTACTTCGGCCGCGCCGGCGTCACCGGCCTCAACATCACCTCAATCGTGGTGGCCTTCGTAGGGGCCGTGGTGTTTCTCTGGATCATCCGGCAACTGAACAGGGGCCGGGCCAGATGACTCTAAGGGATAGTAACGAAATAAATGATTGATTTAGGACGGACAGGGATGTACTGTTGATGCGTGGACATCCGGACGCTTCGCAGGAAGTACCGAGCCCTGGCGCCGGGGTTGACGGAGCGCTCGAGGCGGCTGTGGGCCGCGTCCGAATCCATGGTGCTGGGCCATGGTGGGATTGCCATGGTCGAGCGTGCCACGGGCATCTCGCGTTCGACGATCAGCCGCGGGATACGAGAAGTGGAGTCCGGCGCGCACGAGACACTCAGCCCGGATCGGACGCGTCGACCAGGAGGCGGGCGCAAACGAGCGGCGGAGAAGGATGCGACGCTGGTCGCCGATCTGGAGGCGCTG
>JAUYEF010000101.1 GCA_030691635.1 Bacillota bacterium | reverse complement strand
GGCTGTCGGCGAATTGGCTTGCAGCCAAGCGTGGGCCTCCTGCCTGAAAACCGTGTCCAAGTCGCCATGAGGGTCCTCACCGTGTAGTCGCACAACTTCGAGCGCCACAAGACGGACACTCTCTACCTCTCTTGCGAGGCGCGCTGTGGACTGGCCCTCCTTGTCCCCGATCAGCCCTCCCACGAGCGCCCCCATGCCTTCCTTTAGACCGATCACGGTCAGCACAAGGACACCTATGAAGATGACGTAGGTCAGAATACTCCACCACTTGGGGCGATCTGCCTCACTTGGAATGGGTGCCCTGTTGGGAACGCTCATCAGCCTGCCCAGATAGTATTCTACGCTACCATTCCTTGAACAGTCTATGCTCGTGGATGCTTCAGGGACAAGAGGACTTCTCAACACCCCTTGGCTGGTTTACGTCCGAGTGCTCCTTAAACTGGCAGTGCTCCCAAACTGGAACTGGGCCGAGAGCCACACGTTAACATGGTGGAGAAAGAGACTCCGTGGGCACCACCGTGGGTTCAGTGCCTGGCATCGTATCTGGGGCAATCGCGCTAGCGGATCCCGCAAACCTCGTTCTTCCCTCTACGCCACACGCATACATGCGATAGTAGTAGCGCCTCCCAGGGGCCAGTCCCTTGTCTATGTACTCAAAACGTGATGAGCCACTCCCAGATTTGCCGTCCTCCGAAATCAGCGAGAGTGCCTCGGGACGCAGTATCGCCACCGTTTCGAATGGCCCGCCTTCGTCCTCAGCACGCTCGAGGACGAAGGCGGTGATAGTCACAGGAAGACTATCCCAACTCAAAGCGATCCAGTTGAAGTCATGGATCGCGTCTTTCCCGGCCGCGCGCAATTGTAGGTCCTCGAACGCAGGCGTGGGTGTAATCTCAAAACCCAATCTGGTAGGTGTGGCCTCCCTTGTACGCAAACTACATGCTGTCAGGAGAAAGAACAGCAGCATCACCGCTGTGCTTACGTGAATCACGGTTGTCCGTCCTTGCTCCTTACGTTCCACTGCAACTAGACCATACGGATGGGGGCAGGACGCATGGGCAGGCTGCTCCCATCTGTATGGGGACGCCACTTTAGTAGAAGTCAAGCTGGTTCGTGAAGCCGCCGTAGTTCAGCCCTTGCGTTCCATTGGGATAGTTGTCTTGTACCCAAACCTGGAATATATAGATGCCAGGGCCGTGATTGGCTACCACGTTCTCCTCAAAGTGGAGCCAGTAGCCGTCGGTTGTCGTGATGTGTTGATCGAGATAGTCCCACTGTCCCAGCGTGCTGTTCCACTTCCATGTTTCGACCTTCCACCACGCATCGTACAGCAACACATCCTGCGCTTCTACTAGGGCGGTGTTCGTGGTTCCGGCCTTCCGACTCAGCGTGGCGGGTTCAGGCACTCCATGGACCCGGCGCATGTTCTTCTCGTCATCAGGTTGGGGCCCTGTAAGATCGCCAACGCAGGTACTCATCACTGTGGTGCAGTCGTACGCGGCGATCTCCGGGAACCCCCCCGAGTCCATGTCCAATTTCATGAGCACTGTAGGCACCTCGCGTGCTTGTGGGTACATTGTCCCAAGGGGGGTTGTCGGCAGCGAAGCTTCGTGCCTTGCAGTGCTCGGCAGGGGTTGGATTCCATTGACTGCACGAACCGTCCGAACGCTTCAGGAAATCAGTGAAGTTCCCATACGCGTTGTCCTCCAGCCAACGGTACGTGACGCCTGAGCTATAGGACGTCTCGTAGACATATGCTGGAGTCGCCGAGGAGTTCCTCCAACGGCTCTGGTTGTACGCGCTGAAGGCGCTCCTGATCCCAGCCCAGATTCCGTTACCGTTGGGATCTGTATACGGCAGCGCCGGGTCAATGGCGTAATCCACTTTGCCCCACATGCTGGTGGCAATAGCTTCAAAGCCTGCATATGGGTACACGTTCGGCGCAGGATAGTAGGCCTTTGCCGCCGGGATGAAGACCAGGAGGCCTAAGCAGGAGGCCTAAGAACGTGCCCAGAGCCAGGGCTCCGATAGCGGCCTTCCACGATCGCTGAAACTGCCTACGGAGATATGCGCGAGACAAGGTTCATCACCTCCCTCATAATAGCGGGATCCGATTGGATGGACTGCAATCGTGCCTTCCCGGCGGGAGATCCATAACGTTCGTATGTAAGCTTGCCAGTTGCATCGAAGTTGATGACCGACCGACTTGGTATGTGATGAACGGCTAGCACGATTTGCCCCGTGCTTAGGGGACGGGCCACGTTAGCAATGGTGTCTTCGTCGACCAACAGCCTTCGATCAGCAGGTATTCCTTCGAGCGCCGCTCGAAGCCGCCCTACCGCCTCTTCCTCGAAGTTGTAGGGCTTCCAACCTTCTGCGTCGTTCGGTGTATACTTTGGCACGGGCGTGCCGACCGGTGCTGGAGAAGTCTCATGCGCGGTAGCGTCGGGTCTGGCCGACACTACCGAATACGAGGCCACGAGCCCGCTAATGGCGAGGGCACTCAGTCCCAGCAGAAGCTTCAGCCGGACTAGCTGCTTCAGGCGTCCAAGCATTCACGACCTCCATTACGCATTCATTTGATGAGAACATCGGTTACCTTGGCTGCCGGTAGGCAGCCTCTTGCAGCCACCAAGGGGTTGCCTTGCGACCTGATCCAATTCACCGCAGTCTCCCGCT
The DNA here is from genome assembly GCA_030691635.1 of Bacillota bacterium. Taxonomy (GTDB): domain Bacteria; phylum Bacillota; class Sulfobacillia; order JAUYEF01; family JAUYEF01; genus JAUYEF01. The sequence continues at coordinate 865 of JAUYEF010000101.1, read as the reverse complement.
GCGACCACCTCCTGTCTTCATCGATCGCAGGCCTACTCGGTTCCATGCAGAGCAGCCCTTGCCCGTGACAGCCTCATGGTAAATCCACACGGTTCCCGCACAAAACGACAAATGTGGGCTAGGACTTCGAACTAAACTAGAACCAAGGTGGGAACTACATGGTATCTCGTATGTCATATGGCATATCATGGCGACTCTGCGGGTTTCACCTTGGCGTTAGTTTAGGGAACATAGTCCTCGGAACGGCCGAGGGCTACGAATTCGAAGGCTTCTTGGTGTACGGGGTCCACCAATACGTACAAAGCCGTCTCTGTGCAGCGAATCCTACCCCCAGGCGGGTCTAAGACGATGAATCCGCAGGGGAACTTGCCCTCCAATGCGGCCACCTGAGTATATTTGACGACCCATGTGGGTTTGTCCATGATATTTGGTGCCTGGCTGAACAGTATGTACCGCGCACCCGGGGCGGATGCAGCAATGCTTCCTCCGTCTGTGGCTCCAAAAAGCTGTTTCAGCCAGTTGTTGGCTATGTTAACGGCCGCAGCCCGGTCAATGGCTGGCGGCCCCTGGGGTTCTTTGAATGTCGTCGCCACCCGGGCCAGTTCATCGTCAGAAGGGTCAGGAGTTGCCTGCCCCGCCAATTGGGAAGCACCCGCGCCGCTGCCAGCAAGCGTGAGCAAGAGGAACGCAATGACTAGTGATGCCAGGCTCTTCTTCGGACTAGGGAACATGTTCCTCAGACCGGCTTCGTGCCACGAATTCGAACGCCTCCTGGTGTACGGGGTCCACCAACACGTACAAAGCCGTTGGTATACAGGTAATGGTCCTGCTTGAGCTGCCTACCGCTGTGCCGCAGGGAAACTTG
>JAUYEF010000063.1 GCA_030691635.1 Bacillota bacterium | reverse complement strand
AGATGGCGAAGCTCGGGCGCGGCACGGCAGGCATTGTGGCCGCATCGAGTGGAAGCCATGGCATCGCGAGCGCGCTTGCCGCCCGCCTTCTCGGAATCCCAGCCACCGTTGTGATGCCTTCAGCGAGCCCGGAGGTCAAGCGCAAGCGTGTGAAGGGCTACGGGGCGAAGCTCGTCATCCATGGCGAGACCTATGACGACGCATACGCGCTGGCGAAGGAAATGGCCGCTTCAGAAGGCAGGGTTTTTGTGCCGAGCTTTGATGACATAGACATAATCATAGGCCAGGGGACGATCGCTCTGGAGATACTGGAAGCGCTTCCGGATGTGGACTTGATCTGCTGCCCTGTCGGCGGCGGCGGCCTGTACGCTGGGATGCTCCTGGCTGCGAAGGCGTCGAGGCCCGGCCTTCCGGTCTGGGGAGTGCAGTCGGAGGGCGCGGCCTCGGGCGCGGCGTCACTGGCGTCCGGCAGAATAGAGCACCTTGACCACATAGGCACGATAGCCGACGCCATCGCGGTCAAGTCGCCCGGGCGGGTGCCGTTCGACATCATAAGGGAGCACGGTGACGGGATCGCTGTGACGACGGACGTGAAGATCCTGGAGGCCACTGGAAGGCTGGCTCTCTGGGCGAAAGTGCTGGCCGAGCCCGCGGGAGCCGCGGCTCTTGCAGTCGACTGGCCTTCAGAGACCGGGCGCACGCCCAGGAGGGCGGTCTTTGTGGTTTCCGGTGGGAACATCTCGAGGGCCATGCTGACGAGGGCCCTCGAGTCATGTGAGGAGTATCCGAGCCTTTAGCATGGATTGTCTGGGGGTGGGGGTTTGAAAGCTATCGTCAAGAGACAGGCCGGGCCTGGCCTCGAGATGGCGGACGTGCCTGTGCCTGTCGTGGGGCCCGGTGAGGCGCTGGTCCGCGTGGATGCCTGCTCGATATGCGGCACCGATCTTCACATCTATATCTGGGACGCCTGGTCCGAAGCGCGCATAAAGCCGCCGCGCGTCATCGGGCACGAGTTCGCCGGCCATGTCGTCGAGGTGGGCCCGAACACATCCCGCGTGGCTACCGGCGACTATGTGTCGTCTGACTCGCACCTGGTGTGCGGCCGGTGCGCGTTATGCAAGACGGGCCAGGCGCACGTGTGCACAAGCTATAAGATACTGGGAGTCGATGTGGATGGGTGTTTCGCCGAATATGTCAAGGTGCCCGAGACATCCCTATGGCTCAACCCTGCCTCCATGCCGCCGAAAGTGGCGTCTCTCCAGGACCCTTTCGGCAACGCCGTGATGTCGACCCTCAACGGGCCCGTGGCGTGCCAGAGCGTGCTCGTTGTGGGCTGCGGCGTCATAGGCCTGATGGCCGTGGCGATAGCTCGCGCGTGCGGTGCCTCCATGGTCATAGGTGTCGATATAAACCCCTACAGGCTCGAGCTTGCGAAGCGGCTCGGGGCGCACCATGTGGTGGACGGGCGGATCCCATGGGTTGAGGAAGTCTCGAACCTCACTGGAGGGAGCGGCGCGGATGTCGTGCTGGAGATGAGCGGGAACCCGGGTGCGATCACGAATTGCCTAAAGGCCGCGCGCAACGCTGGCAGGGTGTCGTTGCTGGGCATCCCCGCAAAGCCCGTTGAAATCGACCTGGCCCAGGATGTCGTTTTCAAGGCGCTCCGCATTGACGGCATAACGGGGAGGAGGATCTGGGACACCTGGTACCAGACGTCCGCCTTGCTGGGGGGCATACTGGATATCACCTCACTGATCACGCACGAGATGGACATGAGGGATTTCGAGACCGGTTTTGAACTGATGAAGAAGGGCGAGTGCGGTAAGGTCATCATGTACGCCGGTGGGCTGCCATAACCTCCTGGCCGGAGGCGAGATTCGAAAGGGCGCCCGCAGTGGGCGCCCCTCTTGTTTCTTGTGGTCCGCAGCTCAGAGGCTGTCAGTCGAGAGATCAGTGGACCATGCCGCATTCCTTGAGGAGCTCGTGGTAGCGCACCATGCTCTCGACATCCCGCATACCCGTCTCCAGTTCCGTCATGTCCGCTATCTCGAGCAGGTTCCGTTTGCTATCCGCCCAGTACAGCAGGTATGTGCCCAGCCGTCTTGCTGAGGGGCTCTTCTGCATGAAGGACTCCCAGTGCTCGCGCCGGTCTGCCGGCAGTCCTTCGAGGTGCCCGCGAAGATCCACGGGACCTCTGAAAACCCGGACCGGAACGGTCCGGCGGGCGCGGTCTTCCCATTCCGCCGGGCCGCAGGTATGGCCCGGATCCCCCGGCACTGGCGTATCGCAAGAGGCGGGTGCGCAAGCAGCACTTCCGGATGATGCGGTCTCGAACAGCGACTTCGCACGCGCGAGTGTGGTGCTGGTGTACGCCTGCATTTCCCCCGCGAGCCGCGCGATCGCCTCATGGAAGCCCCCCTTCTCACCGGGCGCGACGAGCCGCGCAAGCGAATCGAAGTCCGCAATGCGGCGCTCGTGCCTGAACGCTATCTCGCGCGCAAGCCTGCCCATTGGCGAGCATCTCTCGCCATCGCCTTTCGCCTCAGCACCTTGGCCACGACCCTGCGGCCTGAGCGCCTCCCCGAGCCTGGCCTCGGCGAGGCGGGATGCGTCTTTCTCGAAATCGCCTGCGAGCAGCCCGGCGATGTAGAGAGCCTCCGCGCGCCCGGCACAGGCGACGAAATAAAGGTACGTGGCCGTGAGCGATGCCACCCTGGCGAGCATGGCGGGATCGACCTTATCGATCGTGTCTTCGCTGGTGTGATAGAACATGTCGGGCCACTGGATCAGCATGGGGCACGGGATGCCCACCGTCGGATCGGACAGTATGTAGTGGTCCGAGCCACCCGAGAACGGGGTGACAACATGCTTGAACAGGGCGTAGCTGCTCGTCCCACCCAGGTTCTTGACGTCGTCGCCGAGCTCTTCCATCATCTTCGCCAGGAGTTCTCCGGCAAAAGAGGACGCGGCCCTCGGCGGCTTCTCGACGATGAGCGGGCCGCGGCAGAGGTCCTGGTTTTCACCGACCATGTCGAGGTTCAGCGCGGCCACCACGCGCGGGATGATATGCTCGTTGGCCGAGAGGTAGCAGTAGGTGCCCGTCATCTCCGGCACCAGCAAGAACCTGATCGTCCGTCTCGGCCGCGGCAGCTTGCCGGAGGCCATGAGCGCCTCGAGGGCCCGCGCCGCCTCGATGACGGCGCCGCTGCCTGAGGCGTTGTCGTTGGCTGAAGGCTTGGGGTGGCAGAGGTGAGCCACGCCCCAGACTTCCTCGTCCGTCGTACCCTTGATGCAGGCGTCAACGACCTGGTAGTGCCCGGGATAGAAGGACGCCTGCACTGTCGCCTTCAGCAACACCGGACCGGACTTCTCGGCGAGCTTCTTGCGCAGGAGGTCACCCTGCCGGGGGGACAGCACGAACCCGAAGAACGGCGGGTCCTGAGGCACCCGCCAGAACGAAGTGTACTGCCGTGCATCTGGAATATCCACGCGCAGTCTGATCCCGAAAGACTCATTCATGTTGTCCGTGACGAGCCCCACGGCGCCCTTCGCGCCCGCAAGCTGGCGGATGCGGTCCTGCGGCCCGCGCGCGAACACAATCTTGCCGGCGAGGTCCAGACCTGCGTATGAGCCGGGGTCCTCCGGGCTGGGAATTTCCACGACCTCCGCGGTGACGCCGTCTGGCGACGTGCCCGAGCTCCGCTGGATGAGCGAGATCGGGCATGCCCGGAAATCGGCCAGGATCTCGTGTGGCCCCGAAGCGGTCTCGAGCCTGGCCGAATCGCACGCCCACTCCTGGAAGGAGCGCATGCCCCAGTAGTTCGCTTGTCCGTCAGCGGGATACTCGTGAACCTCCGCAAAAAGCCCAGCGGAAGCCAGCTGGTCTCTGCAGTACTCTGCCGCTTCGCGGAAACCGGGGCTGGCCTGAATCCTGTGATACCTGGATATGTCTTCTACATACCATAGCGCAGAGGAGCCGGAGACCTCGGAACGTAGCAGGGACATCACGTGTCTGAACAACCTGCGGGGTCACCTCACAAGTGGAGTGCTTGCCCTGTGTATTTGACAGGCATCTCCGCTGTCCTGCTCAAACATCGGAAGCAGGGATTGGCCGCCGGTCATAGAAAATACTGCCAAAGCTCATGTATAAGTGGGGGTGTGGAATTGACCATATTCGACGCGATCAAGAACCGACGGAGCATCCGCAAGTACAAAGATGTCCCGGTACCGGAAGACAAGCTTACCCGCGTGCTCGAGGCAGCCAGGATCGCCCCGTCCGCGGGCAACAGGCAGGAGTGGAAGTTCATCGTCGTCAAGGACAAGGCCACGAGGGACAGGCTGGTTGACGCCTGCCGGGGTCAGGCCTTCGTCGGCCAGGCTGGCGCCGTCGTAGTCGCGTGCGCGACGGACCCGTCGCGCAAGTGGCATATGGTGGACGTCGCAATCGCTGTGGACCACATGACCCTGGCGGCACACGAGGCCGGACTGGGCACATGCTGGATAGGCGCGTACGAAGAGGACAAGGTTAAGGAAATACTGGGCATTCCGGCAGGCATCAAGGTGGTCGTGCTGCTTCCCATCGGTGTTCCCGACATAGATGGGGTGCCGAGGCCACGGAAGGCTCTGGAAGAGATCGTAGCCTGGGAGCGATGGTCCTAGACGTGAGCCCCGGTCTGCCCGGGGCTCACGTGCGCGTCGGCGAACGGCCCAGAGCACAGCACACATGATGGGAAGCCGGCGTGGGCCGGCGGAAAGGGGCGGTCTCTCGAGTTGATACCGCTGCGAGACAGCA
>JAUYEF010000398.1 GCA_030691635.1 Bacillota bacterium | reverse complement strand
TGCAGCAACGCGCGTTTGAACTGCTCGGCCTGAACCCTACCGGAGCTGTACCCAGTAGCAGGTGATCTCACTTCACTAAAAGGCCAGCAGGAATGATGTTTCATCGCTCATTGCAGACGGAACTTCGGACTAGGCCGGCGTCGAGCCTGTCCGCAGCTGCCAAAGACGACTGTTGGTCACCAGGGACCAGGCCGGGTGTAGTCGCTGGTTCCCTGGGACCACCCCAATGCGCTCTACTGGTCCCACACGACCAACGTGCACTCCTGTTGGTCAACACCGAATCCACACGCCGGACGTTGGTCACCACCAGCCAGTGCAAACGCAGCAACTGATCTGCAGGAGACGCCTCCGCTGCCCCGCCTTGACACCGGCCCCTTACGAAATAGCCCGAGCGGCCTCGATGATCCCTGCTACGACACGGTTCCTCTCACGCACCAGCCGAGTGAGCAGGAACTGGTAGGCATCCTTCCTGGAACGGCACGCGTCGTGCCCAGGGGCACACCGGTCCAGATCATTGACCAAGTGCAGCCCAGGCAGGGTCGGTATCGGAGTCGCCGGGTCCTGTTCAAACGGCCCATGGAGAGTGTAGAGCACCGGGTTGATTGCACGAAGCGCCTTGAGCAGTGCGGACGTCACCGCGCGTACTTCTTGGCCAGCGCTCGCGGCTGCGACGTGTCCGGCATCGCTACCTGCAGCCGCCTTGTCGGCCCGCGAATCGAACTTCACAGCAGCCTGCTCGAACCCCTCAATAGCCTTGAGCACCGGACCAAAGTCAAAACGGCCGGCGGCCTTGGCGTTGTACTTCTCGGTCGTCGCCCGCAGCTCTTGTGCCAGCGGCTCGAGCCTGAACGGCGGCACGGGAGACTGCAGCACTCGTAGCAGGGCAAGCGCGTGCAGCCGCGTATCCTGCGCAAGCCTGACCGGGTCGGCCTTGTCCAGCGTGTCGTATTCACTGTGCCACCACCAGCCGCCGCCGGAGCCCCCCACGGCAGCCCTCTGCCCGGCGGGCCGGTCCGAAAGCAGCATGAACAGGGATGTGACGCCCGGCCCCCAGAATGACTGGTCACCCGCACGCGCGGGCCGGGATGCCCGGCTGTCCTGGCCGGTGAGCTCCTTCACGACCGCCTCCGCCAGGTGCTTGGCCTCCGGCATCGCGGTCACATTGCTATAGTCCGTCGCGCCCAGCACTCCCGGCGAATCGATGTTGTCGTAGACGAGGCAGTTGTCGAAGAGGTCCTGGTAGATGTGGTCGCAGTACCAGGTCGAGCCCGAATACCTGCCGTAGCTGTGGCCCGGCCACCATCCCACCCTGACGCTGCGGTCCAGATCGTCCTTGATAGCGTTGAACACGCGCGCGAGTTCAAGCAGGCAGGCGTTACCGGTGGCGTTATCGGTGACACCGACGTACCACGAGTCAAGGTGGCCGCCCACCAGCGCAAACTTGTCCGGCTCCTTGCGGCCCGTCACGGTGGCTACGGGCATCCTGAGTTCCCGCCAGTGCCACTCGACGTCGTTGCGCAGGGTCAGGCGCACCGGACCCTTCTCGAGCCGGTCGCGCAGCCACATGCCGTCCGCCCTGGTCACCGACACAGTCGGGATAGCGGGGAGGTTCTGCGCCGATTCCGGCGTGGGCGTGCCCCATACAGGCGAGGAAATCATCTCGTGTATTACGTCCTCGTCCGACGCCCACATGTGGATCATGGCCATCGCGCCTGCCTTCTGGGCGTCCCACAGCCCGTCCGGCCCGCCGCGCTCCGTCAGGACGATCTTGCCTTTGACGTCATACCCTGCATATTCGTTGATCGCAACCTCTTCCAGGATGCCGACACCTGCGGCCTTCGTGGGCACGTAGACCAGCTCACCCTCGATTCCCTGCGGCGGTGTGGGCGCGGAGAAGGCCCGCGTCTTACAGCGAATCTCGCGTTCTTCCGGCGCCAGGCAACGCATGCTGGCTCGCACCGGATAGCTGACAAGCGACTGAAACGCGAAAACCTCCACCGGAACGCCGTATAACTTCAGAGTCCAGACGATATACTCAACACCCTGGTAGTCGCCTTCCGTGCCCGACTGCCGGTGGATCGTGTTCAGCACCTTGCAGTGCTCCCACATTTCTTCCTGCGAGACCAGGGACAGGACCCGTTCCTCGAGGTCCTTGACACTGGACTTCATAGTAACTCGCCTCCCTACCTTGTTGGGCGTTCAAGATTCGGAGATGTGCCCGACGCGATGGCGTCCGAGCCCCGGACATATGTCGAACGGTGATGGCGTTCGAGCCCGGGACATATGTCTAACAGCAACCCCTGCTGACTGCTATCCTCGGACGGCCGCTATCTTCTTGCGGCTGCCAGTTTCGGCGGCAAGGGATACGCCTTCTTGCTGTGCGAAAGCCCGCACCTGACCAACGTCTCTGCCATGGCGAGAGCGGCCCGCGCAGGGTTTATCACGGGAATGGACAACGCCTTTTCCACTTCACCTGAGATGTCCATGAAAGCCATGCTCATGCAGCCAAGTACCAAGGTGTCCGCGCCGCGGCCGGCAAGATTCCTTCCCGCCTCCACGATCGCAGCGAAGGTCCGCTCCCGGTCGCTCGCGAGCTCCAGGACGGGTATGCCGACTGACACGGCCCCGATGTACTTCGCGTCCGCGCCCACCAGCCGCGCGAGCTTGTCCAGAGTCGGCACAGTGCTCTCCATCACCGATACGATTCCGTACTTATGGCCGAGCATGCATGCCATGAACATTGACGCTTCGCCGGGCCCGACCACTGGTATCCGGACCAGTTCGCGGGCGCCATCCACGCCTGGGTCACCATAGCAGCCGACTATAGCCGCATCGAAGCCTGCCTGCTCAGCCTCCCGGACCCGTTCCATTGCCCCCGGCGCGCTCAGGTACTCTTCGTAATGCGACTCGATTGACATCGGCCCGTTCTCGATGTCCACGATGCCGACGGTGGTGCCATCCGAGGCCCATTTCTGGAGAAGGCCCAGCCTGCGCTGCATCTCCTTCTTGCCGGCATCTGTCTTGGACATGACACCCGGAAGCACGTACTGGATTCGCATGATCTTGGCCTCCTTAGCGGGGCGGCGAGCCCCCTACGCCAGCACTTTCTAACAAAAGGGCCGGAGCTCCTGCTCCGACCCAGGTGTTGCCGAACCCCTGGGTAAACCTGTCAGGTGAAAGCAGGATAGAGTCTCCCGCCACGGCTTATGGGATCTTCAGGTTCCGTGGTACAGTTGGGCGGGGGGCGCTAAAGGGGAGGATCGCCGGGTGAAGATCCCGCAATCGGTGCTGCGAGAGTTGTTCGAGCACTGCGAACTCAGTTTGATCGATAAGACTATCTACTTAGTGGCCGCCGTATGCCTGCCGAACAGCCTGGCTGAACTCTGTGCCAGGGCGAAGGCGTCAAGGAGTGCGACCTTAAGAGCTTGCCGGAATCTTGTAAGACTGGGCTGGATGTCCCTGGTCAAAACCGGAAATAGGATACGACCCATTGCGTTAGTCCCATACCAGTATCAGGTGAAGATGGCGCAGGACCTCGAGGCGGTGTACGGGTTGGTGAGGAACAAGGGTGAGTTCCTGATGAAAAGATACCTGGACCTGCGGATCAATAGCGACGAGTTCGTAGATAACGCCCGGCCAGAGTTCCTGGTCAACCCGATGACGGACGAGCCCTTAGAGTATGACCGGTATTACATGAGCCGAGTTGCTTTTGAGTTTAACGGTCCTCAGCATCACGGCACGACCGAGGCGTATCCCGATGAGAAAGCCCTGAAGGAAGCAAAAGCAAGAGACCTGTTCAAGAAGGCGCTGAGTGACAAGACTGGAGTGAAACTGATCACAGTAACGGCTGAGGACCTCCGGCCTGACGTTCTTGGCAAGCTGATTCCGGATGACTTGCCTCTGAATCCCATAGACGAGGCGGGCCCACATTTCAAGGCGCTGGTCAGGATTTGCATGGCTTACGCTGCTAAGGCCGCGAGGCAAACTGGTGTTGCACAGCCCGTGAGGGTCGGGGTGAAGAAGTAGCATAAACCATAGAGTGCCTGGTAACCAGTTGGCACGGATGTGACTTCCGGGAAGCTAGTTCCGCCGAACATCTAGCTGCCGGGAAGCTGGTTCTTCGAGTAATCTATATTCCTGGAAGACAGTTGAGCCAGGACGAGTAACATCTGGGCCGGAGCTCCTGCTCCGGCCCGTACGCGCTTGACCTGGAGACACGACCCTGTCTCAAGCGAGGCGCGGCTCTCACCCGTCGAGCCCTGGCCCGCGCTGTTGCCAGCTTGGCGCCACTGTAGCCCCGGCACTACTGCAAACCCAGCACTACTGCAAACCCGGCGCTACTGCAAACCCGGCGCTACTGCAGGACCACCTCGGCGCGTTTCGTGCCGCCGCGCTCCGAGACCGCCTCGATAGTCACCTTCGTGCCGACGGGCGCCCTGACCGTCCACTCAACCTTCTTCTCGTGGTTTGTGGTCCCGCCCGGGCCGTACCAGCCCGCCGACGCGGCGACGCGCCCGTCAAGATGGCCGATCTCCTGCTCAGCCTTCCCGCCCACGACCTCGCCGGCTCCACCCAGGCAGACCGAAACCTTCAGCGGCTTGACGATCTTGGCCTGGAGGGCGATCTGCGTGCCGTAAGTGCCCATGTAGCCGTCGTTCTTGACGAAGACGCCCAACTTCCAGACGTTCTCCGCGACCTTGGTGACCGAAACCCCCTCGACCGCGATGAGTGGCGTTGCCAGGGCGTGCGCGTTCGTGAACTTGTAGTTCTTCTGGCATTCCTCTTCAAGGAACTTCCCAGGAGGCGCGTTCTGCCGCACTGTCTTAGGCACCCAGCCACCAAGCTCGACCTGGCCGAGCTGCGGGTGATTGAAAGGCGTCCAGTTGACAAACCCCTTGCCGCCCAGGTTCTCGTCCTGCCATTTGAGCTGCTTGATCTGGTCTTCTTCCTGCTCCTTGGGCGTCTTCTCCGAGGACTCTTTCTTCTTGTCCGCGCCAGCGCGGCCCATCATGTCCCAGAGCTCCGTCGTGTAACCGACGATGCCGCGATGCTCGTAGACCCAGTCGATGAAGATACCCGCCCTGACGGCCCCGAGGCCGCCATGCGATGCGGGCATGCACTCGTACCCGAGGATCTCCTCACCACGCCTGCCGATCGCCTTGAACAGCGCCAGGTCGGCGGGGATCATCTTGTCGTCCGGCTTCGAGCAGAAGGCGCGGTAGATCACACCGCCGGTAGTGTGGTAGGCCTGGAACGCCCCGATGTTCGGGTGGGCAAGCACGAACTCCGCAAGCGCGCGGGTCTCAGGCTCGGACAGCGGGTACGGGCCCGCCCCGCCCTGGCTCAGCACCCAGTTGGCCGGGAAGTTCCTGTTGATGTCGAGGCCGTACTTGGTCGGAGCGATCTTCACCGGACGCTCCTCGTCGCCGTGGATCCGGCCTTCGGGGTAGATGCGGTAGTACTTGCCGCCCATGTCGTCGGGCGACCGCAGCATCATGACGCGCGCGTCTTTCTCGGACACCTTCCACGGGCCCGAAGGATCCTGTACCCGCATCTGCAGAATCATCCCGTCGCCGTCCATGTCCTCCGCCCTGAGGCCGTCCTTCTCTTCTTCCTCGGGGTAGGGCCTGACGGAAGAGCGCAGCATGGTCGGGGTGGTCAGGTAGAGCTCCGCGCCGTCGGGGTTCACGCGGGGGATTATGTAGAATGTGCGAGTGTCCAGAAGGTGCGTCACCTGGGGGTCCGTGCCGTACGTCTCAAGCAACTGCTTGATGGTGTACATTGCCACATGCGAGCCGGTCACTTCGCCTGCGTGGATGTTCCCGTCGATGTACATGGCAGGCTTCTCGTTGTGCGGGCCGGTTGCCTTATTGGTGATGGTGATGCACCAGATGTCCCTGCCCTCATAGCTCTTACCCACGACCGACAGGTCGGCGAAACCAGGGTACTCACCGGCGGCCTGCTTCAAGAAAGCCAGTATCTCATCGTATTGGTAGAAGTGGTCGAACGAAAACGGAATGGGCACTGCGCAAGACCTCCCTCTGTGGTTATGCACCTTAGTCTGTCGGATTGGGAGTTCTGCCGATTACGGGGGCTTTCCTGCTCTGTCCAGCCCCCGCCACCACGGAGGTGCACCGCCCGCCTGCGCAGAAAGACACCTCATCCGGTGCCATCCAGGGGGTTGCATGTTGATGGACGCGACAAAGACATTTATAAAGGCAGGACTTCTCATTGACGGGAACGGAAACCCGCCGGTCGCAAACCCGGTCGTGGTGGTCGAAGG
>JAUYEF010000334.1 GCA_030691635.1 Bacillota bacterium | reverse complement strand
CCCCCTCCAGACGCCAAACACCGTTACCAGCCGCAGGATGTATCAGGCAGCGCGTGCGGAGTCGGCCTTGGCTCAGGGGCTGATGCGGCAAGTCATCCCGTGGACAGTGACTGCTGGCACGCTCGTCATGGTGGCCGTTAGCTTCCTGGGTGGGGCAGGAGCACCGGCGGCTGCCCAATCGTTTGGAGTTGCCCCGCTCCCGTGGGCTGTAGGTCTAAGTCACCGCCTCCAGTCGGCGGTTGGATGCAAGCCGGGTGTCTTCCGTTTGTGCTCTCGGGCGAGATAGCTCATCGTCCCTGTTGGCCACTCATTGCTCACAAGACTAGACGTACGGCTGGTACTAGACTCCGGGCAACAGCCTGATGAGCAACACTACGACAAATCCAATGGCCAATACTGCTATCACCCAACTGCGCAAGCTGCGACGCCCACCACTGGCTTCAGACGTAGATGCAAACCAGGTGACCACTAAGCTCACCATAGCATTCGGCACACCGATCGTGGCTGCGCCCCGCAGCATCCATAGGGGCAACTCGCTGCGGGCCTGCCCGCCGAGAGTCCAACTGTTGAGCCCGATAAGGGCCGGTACAAGCAGGATTCCGAGCACCAGAGCAAACGTCAGCCGCACGCAGCGACGTGAGGAAAAAGGCACTAAATCCACCAGCCCCGCCGCCACCGCCCCGGGAACTGCGATCCAAAGCCAGCTTGAACTGACAAGAAGATTCCGGCGTACGACTCGGCCCTCTTCTGCATGGGCATACGGCAATATGCTAAGGCTGAGGACAGCCAGAGTCAGAACCAGTATGGAATAGCGCCTGAGTCCTACCACACTCGTAGCCCTAAGGGTTGCGGCCGGTTGTCGGCCCGCAGTAGCTGACATCGGTCCACTGTATCTGACCACTGAGCAGATAGTCAAACCGAACACTCAGGGAGTAGCCAAAAGCCCCACTCTGTACAGTCGTTGCCAGCCCATTGACTGAAAATGCCGCACCGCTTGGCAGGATGCCGGATATACCGTTGTTGATCCTTGTCGAACCTCGGTAGAACTCCCACGTGAATTGCACATTGTATCCGTTGTCAATGGCGTGAGCTCGGATATCATAGTAGACCGTGCTGCCCGACGGTCGCGAGAACGCGTCCCCCGGGTACTTGCCATCTATGATGAAGAACCCCAGGCTTCCTTCGTCAGTAGCCGCCGTCCGTCCGAGGTTGATAGCACCAGCGATCGCGTCTTTCTTGCCAGGCCACACAGAAGCTAACTGCCACGATGGAACATACACCCATGTTGCTTCACCGAAACTGGACGTATACCACCAGTGGTAATCCGAACCACCAATTGCCGAGGCGCGACAGGAACTGATATGAGACGCCATGTCATGCCTCCAATAGGGCACGGCATCGAACGCGAACTCGTCGTTGATGACCTGGCAGCCGTTGTAGCCGCACCCATGGTCCGTCCAGGGCGTGAATCCGGCCGGGTGCGCGACGGCAGCTGTCCTCCCTGACCCCGCCGGTCCCTGAATGCGGGACACCAGCAGGGCGCATGGGTCTCTGAGGTTTACCAGATCGGGTAGAGTAGCTGGCAGGCCGTATGCTAGTGCATCGCCCGAGCCGCCCAGTGCAGATATCTCGCACCCAGGAGCCATAGTGTATGTGGTAGTGCATAGGCTCTGGCAGCCACTCCAATGCCCGCCCCATCCTATGTCAGCCACAATGAGGTCGAGGTGGTCTGTCAGGTAGGTGAAATGATGACCGCGCGCAACGGCCATGGATCGGATCTCGCTTTTGGACTTCCCCGCATGACCTATTCCGCCAACGCTGGAATGGATATGGCAGTCCCCGATAATCCAGTCATTGGGCGTGGTCCATGCCGTTGCCACCACAACTGCTGACGTTTTGACCTGATTTCCGTTGTCCAAAGTGGCGACTATGTCCGCAAGGAAAACATCGCCCGGCCTGGCCCCATCTGGGCGAGGTAGTTCGAGCGCTATCGCGCTCAACGCGCTCCCGGCAAGGACCCGTGTTAGGCGGTCTGAGAAGGCACTTTCGTCGGCAGCTTTGACACCCGGCTTCGAAAAAGCGTGCCAAGCCTGTTCCAACTCCGCACGAGTGTCGAAGTGCCCAGCCGCGGACACAACCGCCCATGAGCCCTCCAGTTTGCTGATCGACCCAGCCAATTTGGCCTCGACCCTAACGACAGATGCAACTGTAGAGCGCAGAGAGACGGGAACACACGTCAACAACAGCGTCGGAGAGCGCACATCAAAGAAGGCCGGCTGTTGGGTAAGCTGGAGGCTGACGTCAGAAGCACTTGCCCTTGCGATACCGATGCCTGCGAAAAGGCTGGTAAGGAGTATGATGACGACCGTGCACCATACAGCGCGGCGCATGGATGAAACACCTCCCATTGGCAATCGATCTTCCGCTCAAGGCTATCATTGGCAGGTCAGCAATGAACAGTGGCCCTGTGCTGGGGAGTTGTTCGGTGATGAAGCAACTCCAGCCGAATCCTTCGCCATCTTTCGACATGGCCTCATGGCCATTGCTAGAACTTCTCGGAGACAAGACGGTCGTGCGCATTCCCGACCGGGCAGGGCGATACGCCGTCGATCCATGACATACTCCCGGTTCCGGTATCCCATGCCCACAGGAGATGACGCACCTTGTCGAAATCCGACGCCTCTTCCCAGTGGTCAGTGACCGTCCACAGCCCCATCAGAAAGAGCAGGTGTTCTCCGTCTTTCGTCCACTCCCGCACGCCTGCATGGACATACCCGCTGGCTATGGCGACGTGACCGGCAGTTGCCTCTTCCGGCGAAACCACCATCACCCCACGGCTACCATCCTCATGGGGCTTTAGGTCGTACGCAATCAGCCGCCCGTCTGGGGACCACAGGGCTTGCCCGACCTCCCAGTGCGGGGCCTTGATGCCGACGTCCCGCCGGCTGCCGGATACGAGGTCATAGCAGCAGACCGTGCCCGGCCATGGCTCAAATGGGCCTTCCTCTTCGACTCTCAGCTGAGCCCCTAGCAGTCTGCCTTGGGCAAAGTACTGAGGGTATGATGGCACTTGCCACCCACGCAGGCGGTTTTCGAAACCGTGCAGGTACTCCTCGCCTAGCCCCAGAACCCGCCGGCTGCTGCCGTCCAGGCTGATCAACGCCAGCTCCTGGGGGGTTGACACGGCGACTGCGGACTCGTCCGGCGCCCAGGCGAGCCCTAGCGGAAGTTCACCGAGTTAGCCGGTCATAGCCCTGTTCAAGAAGGCCGACGTGGTTCCCTCCGAGACCATTCGGAGGTGCTGCCAGGCCTTTTTCTATTGCCCGGTTGCCGGCATGTCCCAGGTAAGACGTAAGAGCTGTCTTACCTAACTTCTGAACACAGCTGGGAGCGTAAAAAGTGCTGAGATAGAAAGGAATGGGTGCAGAAAGCGTCGAACGGAGTATACGTAACCCCAATGGGGCGATGCCGATTGGCCAGCATCCAGAAAAAGCGCATCAAGGGCAGGCTCTACTACTATGCCGTCCAGACGGCCCGCGTGGACGGCAAGCCGCGGGTGGTCTGGCAGAAATACCTGGGCAAGGCCGAAGATATCGTCCGGCGGTTGGAGGCCGGGACCACCGAACCCTCGTTTGCCAGGATCACCAGCTTCGGCGCCGTGGCCGCCTTGTACGATCTGGCCCGCCGCCTGGAACTGGTCGAGACCATCAACCGGCATGCCCCCAAACGGCGTCAAGGGGTTGGGGTCGGCGAGTACATGCTTCTGGCGGCGGTCAACCGGGTGCTCGCGCCCGCCAGCAAGACTCAACTGGCCGCCTGGTATGAACGCACGGCGCTCACCCATCTGTTGCGGGTCCGACCCGAACAGATCACCAGCCAGAGGTTTTGGGACCACATGAGCTATCTGGATGAGGATTGCATCACCCGGATCGAGGCGGAACTGAGCGCCCGGATGGTGCGGGACTTCAACTTGGACCTCCACTGCCTGGTGTACGACACCACCAACTTCGTCACCTACATCGATTCCGCCAGTCCCGGCACGCTCGCCAAACGGGGCCACAGCAAGGCCAGGCGGGGGGATCTGAAGCAGGTCAACCTGGCGTTGATGGTCACGCTGGATGCGCACATCCCGCTTTTCCACCAGGTTTACCCGGGCAACGTTACCGACGGCACGCAGTTCTTCACGATCACAGCCGACCTGGTGCGGCGCTACCGGGCCTTTCAAGAGCACTGCCGGGACGTCACCCTGATCTACGACAAGGGCAATAACGCACGGGAGAATCAGACCGGGATCGACGAATCGCCCTACCACTTCGTGGGCTCACTGGCGCCGTCGCATCACCGGGACCTGCTGGCGATCCCCCTTGCCGATTACGTGGACCTCAAGCCGCCCTTCGCGGGCGAGAAAGCCCTCCGGACCACCAAGCGGGTCATGGGTGTGGAGCGTACGGTGGTCGTGACCTACAATGAAAGCCTCTTTGCGGGACAGATTCAGGGACTTTCCCAGCACCTCACCCGGGCCGTGCGGGGGCTCGGGGAACTGCGGAGAAACCTCACCAAACCGCGACGGGGCCGGAAACCGAGCCCGGCAACCGTCGAAAAGCGCATCCGGGAGATTCTCTCCGCCCAACATATGAAAACCATTCTTAAGGCGGAGGTGGATTTTGACGTGCAACCGCCGGCGCTCAACTACCACACGGACCAGGACGCCCTTCACGGGCTTACGAGCACGCTCTTTGGAAAGGGCATCCTCTTTACCGGCCGGGATGACTGGAGCAATGAGCAAATCGTAGCCGCTTACCGCGGCCAGAGCCAGGTCGAGGCCGCTTTTCGCCAGATGAAGGACGCCCATTTCGTGTCTTGGGAGCCGATGTTCCACTGGACCGACCAGAAGATTCGGGTGCACGCATTCTACTGCGTCCTGGCGCTTACCTTGTCCTCGCTCCTCCAGCGCGAGGTCGCCCGGCAGGGGATCACCCTGAGCGCCGACCGGTTGCTGAAGACGCTGGACGATATCCACGAGGTGGCTGCCGTCTACCCCGACTCGGCCAAGCGCAAGGATGCCATCGTCCTGAGCGAGAGGAACCGGGAGCAACAACAGCTGTTCGACCTGCTCGGGCTTGGCCGCTACACCATCGCCTCACGTTAGGCATACGTTCCCCGCACTCAGAACTATACGTAAGCAGGGATTACCCTTCACCCGCCGCAGTAACTCGGTAAACTTCCGCTAGCGCGCTGACCAGATCCTTGTAGCACCTACCGCCACCGCCGAGCCAGCTGTGGTTGGTCGTCAGGAGCGAAGGGTATAGACCATAGAAGTCGTATTCCTCCAGCGGGAGATAGGTTGAGGAGGTCTCAACGGTCACATCGTTTGGCCCGACATCGGGCCACCAGGCGGACCAGACGTTGGGGATTTGGCCTGCCAGAGAGATGTAGCGGACATCGGATGGGAAGCCATCCGCTGCGCCCGACGAGGCGGCGGATCCCGCTGCCGCCCTGCGCCCCGCGTCATGGTCATTCCACGATTTCAGGTAGTAGTTGCCGACGACCATCGGCTGTCCTACCGCTCCCCCGTAGCGCGAGACGGCCTGTTGCCTACCGCTATCCGCCGCAAGCGGCCCACCCACTGATAGTCCCGCGTATTCCTCGATCAGGCAGTCCGCCGCCCGGCCGCCCGGGTCGAGACCGGTAAGGTGATCCATCGCCCAGAGCAAGAGCCCCTGCCCGCTCTTGCGAGCCCAAGCGCCAAGCTTGCCCCCAATCACCCGCTGAAACCACCCCACGGCCCGCTCGAGCAGGCTCTGGCCGGGCACGTCCGGAGTTGCGGCTTCGGCTGGCTCCGACCGCAGGCCCGTGAAGAAGTTCCGGCGAACCGTCTGCAGAGCCAACAGCTCATAGTAGCCCATCGTCAGCGGCCAGCCAATCGCATCCGGCGAGGAATCCCCCTACCGTGGCTGCGGTGCAATGGGCCTCAGCGGCGGGTGCCGCGTCGCCTGAGCATGACGCCGGCGGCGCCGGGTAACAGAGCATCCCAGCCAATCAAGACACCTTGGAATCGCGGCTTTCCATCGGCGTCCGTCTCGGTCGCAGGGGTATGGCGTGGTGTAGCAATGGCCGAATCGCGGCTCCCAGATGTCACTGGACCTCGGCCCCGAACTTATCGGCCCGTCTCGCCGTCTCAGTGGTTGGAGGTGCATCACCGATATGAATAAAATCCGTCCGCCTTTCCTGAAGGTCATTGGCGTTCTGCTCATCATCACCCTCGCCTTTGGCACATGGGGCTGCAGCGCACTCAGGGCCAGAGACGCCGCCGCATCCGAGAGGCCCAGGATCCATAACCCGAACATAAGCGACACCGATCTGGCCGCACTCGTCAGCGGCAACACCGAGTTTGCGTTCAACCTGTATCAGGCCCTGCGCCAGGATAAGACCGGCAACCTGTTCTACTCGCCGCACAGCATCTCGCTGGCCCTGGCGATGACCTTCGCGGGCGCCCGCGGCGAAACCGAAGAACAGATGGCCGAGACCCTCCGCTTCCTCCTGGCACA
>JAUYEF010000109.1 GCA_030691635.1 Bacillota bacterium | reverse complement strand
GAAGAAGTATCCCTTGAGACTGTCCCGGCAAGAAGCGTAACTGTGCACGTGTGTGAGGCAGCCGGGACATGCACTTGTAGAGGGCACGTCGGCTGCGACATGCACCTGTGGAGGGCAGGTCGGCCGGGATATGCACTCGTGGAGTGCACGTCGGCGAGGATATGCACTCGTGGAGCGCACATGTGGAGTAGGGGGAGTTGCCGGGCAAGTTTTCTTATGTCCCCAAAGGTTTTCTTCCGACCGAAAGGAGGGGGTCGGCTCACCTGGGTCAAACAGCTAGCAAATCCATCAACAGAAGAGGGGCAGCGCTATGTCAGAAGGTATGCGAATGACTGGCCACGATTATAACAACGGGGGCTATGATAAGGCCATCTTAGCCGTCGGCTCGTTTGAGAGCCACGGTGCCCACCTGCCTCTCGGCACGGATACACTCATTTCCTACCGCCTGGCCAAGAAGGTTGCCGAGCGTGTCAAGGGGCTGTTTGTCCTTCCGCCCGTCACCGTCGGATACAGCGAGCACTATGCCCACTTTCCCCTGACGCTCACTTTGCGTGCGGAAACCATGGTTGGGGTGCTCATAGATGTCCTTCGCTCCGTGATCAAGCACGGTATCCGCCGGATCTTCATACTTAACGGCCATGATGGCAACATCGCCCCTATCGACCTGGCCACCCGGGCGGTGAAAACCGAGTTCCCTGGGGTGAAGCTCGTGTCCCTGGACGCCTGGTGGGTTTCGGCCGGCCGTCTCCTGCCGCGCGGGACCTTCGAGGTGTGGGACGGTCTGGGGCATGGCGGGGAAGGGGAGACTTCCTTAGCACTGGCCTTGTTTCGGGAACTGGTCCAAATGGAGCACGCCAGAGGGGTTGTGCCCAGGCTACCGGCCAATGTCGACGTCAAGTGGGACTTCGCCGAACTGACAGACTGTGGAGCCACAGGCGACCCGACGAAGGCGACCTTCGAGAAGGGGCAATTGATCGAGAAGGTCCTCCTTGAGGCGCTGGTCTCCTTCTTTGAAGATATGGAAGTGCGCGACTGGGACTACCGCTCGGAGCGGTCGGCGCGGTGACTCCCTGCACGGGTTGACACGTATTCGAGACTCGTGTTGCCATTAGCGTGCGAAGGGGCCTGGACCACGAGGCCAGCCATGAAGTGGTACAAAGCAAGGGATGTTCTGCGGCTTTTGCACAGAGATGGGTGGTGAAGGCGGGTAGATGACGGTCAAACAGACATACCTTTACCCGGCCATTTTTCACTTCGAGGATGACGGTGTCGGTGTTGCCTTTCCCGATCTTCCAGGCTGCTACACGAATGCGAAGACGTCCGAGGAAGCCATGAAGATGGCCAAGGATGCTCTGGGACTCCACCTATACGGGATGGAGCAAGATGGTGATCCGATCCCGCCTCCATCTGATCCGGCCAGCATTGCGCTGCAGCCCGGCGAAGCCATAGTATTCGTGGAGATCTTCATGCCTCTTGTCAGAGACATGTTGGAGGAAAGGGCAGTCAAGAAGACCCTTACGATTCCCGAATGGCTCAACGACTTGGCCGAGGAGAGAGGCGTCAACTTCTCCCAAGTTCTCCAATCTGGGCTCAAACAGTGCCTTGGGCTGAGTGAGGCGCGTCCAAGGAGAAGGCGAACAATCTGATGGGGTGAGCTCCGGGAGACCCAGACCAGACCGGTGCATCGTTTGGGTGCCGGTCCACCGAAACCCTGCTGTAGCCTTGTCTCTAGAACCAGAAAGGCGCCTCATAGAACTTCGGGTAGAACTTCCGAAAGACAGAGCGCAGGTGGTCGCGGTCAGCATCCGCTGCGACAGAGACCCCAGGTATCTGAGCCACCTCATCCACGTCATGATATCCGCAGGCGAGCTGCACGAGCGTGTGGGTGTCTGCCTGGATGACCAGCCGTCCGTGGCAGTAAAGCCCGTCGCCTCCGATAGAGAATCCCTCTGGCAACACGGCCTCCCAGCCGGTTACTGCGGCCATTCCCGATGTAGCGGGCGGTATGGTGACCTCTCCCCCTGAAGCCAGCAGCAGTTCGGATAGCGATTGAGTGGGAGGCATCTTCAGCTGTAGCTGACTCTTTGCGGTTTGCCTGGCTGTGGATGCCAGTGCAGACAGAAGTGACGGTTCGATTTCCGGAACGCATACCGCTTCCCAAACCACGAGCACATCGTCCTCTGATGGCGCAATGAATACGTAGCCCGAGCAGTCTGACGTCACGAGCACTTGCAGATTCGACTGGTTCCGGGGCTGCCACATCCAGGGCTCGGGCAGCCGGACCGTCGTGCACGGGCAGGACCCAAGTCTATCCTGGTACAGGTCATTCATCCAACCACAGTCCTCAGGTGAAGCGTCGCTAAAACTCGCGCCGCCAACCGATGGTAGCCCATCTATCTGAGCAGACACCAGAACCTTGGGCATGACCGGCGCGAAACCAAACTGAGGGTAGTAGGTGGGGTGCCCGTATAGCACGCCCAAGGAGAGGCCGTGGTCCGTCATGTACTGGAGTGCGCTCCTCACCGTGGCACCGCCGAATCCCTTGCGCTGGTACGCAGGCCGGCAGGCGACGAGAGTCACTATTGCGCCGGATACAGGTGCTCTGGGAGTGGATATCGTCCTTCTGGTGGTACGAGCAGCAAGTGTAGGGTAGTCCGATCACACAATGGCCGGCCCCACCACCGGGCCGGCCTCCCCAAGACCGTCGCGTGTACAGGCTGTGGCTTGATAGGTCGTCACCCAGTCATCTTGCCTGAATTGGCACAAAAGCAGCGCTGAGATATGATTAGTTGTGTGGTAGTTTGATAGTGGCCCGGGAGGCGGGATCGTGCTGGAGTATACCATCTGTTTCATCAGGCGCGGCAGCGAAGTACTGCTATTGAACAGAGAACGGCCCGTCTGGATGGGCAGATGGAATGGGGTGGGCGGGAGGCTGCATGTACGCCTTCATGGCAGACGTCAAGAGGGATTTCCGCGTATGAGACACCCCTTCGTACGAAGGAAGGCATCATCGACTGGAAGGCAATAGACTGGGTCCTGCACCCCGAGAACAAAGGCGTCGCAGCCAATCTCCCATGGTTTCTGCCTAAGATGCTGTCTGAAAAGGGGCTCTATGAGCACCTGTGCGTTTCTGATGGTGAGACGCTGGTGACGGTCAAGTCGACGCCCATGAAGTGACTATTGCTTCGCAAGACAGCCAAACGGAATGAGATCCGGCGGGCCGAGACGGTGCTCTCGGGAACTTGCACATCCGCATCGATTCCCGACATGGCTCAGGAGTAATATTAAGGCTGTAACACGATTACCGTGATTATGAGCGCAAGCACTGTACCCAGGGTCCCCAACGCGTTCACGAGCCTTTCGTTGATACCGGGTTGCCAGGGGCGGGTCGGGCCAAAGCCGGCAGTGATAGGTCCGGGAGTCGCCGAATAGGCGCTTTCAGTCACTCGATTCAGCAGGGAATCCAGCTTGCTCATGCGTGTCCGCTCCAGTCCAGGCTCGGGATATGGGCAATACCTGCCCATAGACATATCGGTGATCATGCGGGTGCCGGAAGCCCATCGGCCTGACATTTCCCGGAAATACTTGTCGACATGCGTCGCCATTTCGGCCACCCTGGCAGGCGATCATATCCATCACCATTCGACAGCGGATACCCAAGGAAAGCACAAGAAGCCTTCCAGTTATTTCTGAAGGTTTTCCGTGGAGGATAGATATAGGCGCGCGGATAATATCCCCCATGAACGTGTTGGGGGGTGTGTCCCGGTGCACGCGAAGTACTGGCTGGCGAGATGGGCGGAGGCCAGGATGCAGACGGCTCTGGCGTTACCTTTCGTCGGGCGCGGAGTCGTCTATGCGTATTTATGGGCCTCTCTCGTGGTGCTCGCCGCCATCGCCGCGGTCGGCGAGCTGTCCTGGGCCGCCGTGGCTGGCGTGATAGGTCCAACCATCGTCCTGACCGTCGCCGCTTTCGGCTACGACATCTACGAGTTGTTCAGGATCATCCCAGAGAGGGAGCAGATGCTGATTGAGAAGGCCGGGGAAGCGCCGACGCAAAATGCCGGGGAGGCTGCGCGACTTCCGAGGCCCGATATCCAGTCACCGACCACCGGACCAAACAGAACGTTGCCCTTCCGGGCCTGGCCGTGGCCGGAGATAGGCCTGCGAGGATTCCCGGCCAACCGGTTGGACGTGTTGACATCTGCCAGGTTGCCATACGGAATAAGCCTCCGGCCGACACGAGAGGTTCCACGGCCGAGCACGCTGTTGCTTTGGTTGAGTATTTCCTGCCCGAAGGCAAGGAGCCCGTTCTTGTTCTTGACCATGGCAGATGGGCCGACAGCCCGCAGCCCGATTTCCACAACACGCCGGCATCCCTCGATTCCCTGCTTCGCAGGGACCTGTATGCGAACGGCGAGGCCCACTGGATAGATGTGGCGCTGAAATCGAAGGGAGATGCAGAGTGGTACGCGCCTGATGCAGCATCCTGCAGCGAGAGCGGCTGGAAGGACCCGGACTACGCAATAGCCCACTCGGAAATGCGTGTGAGAGTCACAGTGCTTGCTGAGGGAGTGGACCACGCGATCAGCGCGGAGTACTGGCTGTACAACCACAGCACAGACACCATAGACATCAGTGATACAAGGCGCCCCCGGCAGAACCATCCAGGCGCACAG
>JAUYEF010000106.1 GCA_030691635.1 Bacillota bacterium | reverse complement strand
GATCCAGTTCCAGCCCGCCCGTTTGCAGAATCCGCTCCAAGACATAAGCCTCCAGCCCCTCGCCGCCATCGTCGCGTCCTGACTGTGCCAACAACTCAGGAATCACCCGGCGTGCATGGGCCAGAAAGAACCCGCCAAGGCTGATAGCTTTCTGCATGGCTGACACGTCTACTGGCGGCACGAAGGACAGCTCTTCTCCGGCGTGCTCGCCCACGTGCAGGATCAGGGCGAATCGGAATAGATGGCTCTTCATCTTGGCCGCCGGGCCGAGCAGAAACGCAGGCAGGGTTTCGGCTCTGAACGCCTCGGATAACCCGTCTAGCCAGTTCTTGGCGAGGGCGAATGCGTCAGGCGTCAGCCCCAGAACCCGGACGTGCTCCCGGACGACCAGCGAGTGAACGAACCGTTCCCAAGCCTGGGTCACGCCGGCGGGGATCTGCTCTGTGTTCAGTCGAGTCATCACATCATCCGGCCAGGCGAAGAGCACACGATGTAGAAACCCATCGTCGCGCCCGGCCTCGTCCGCAAGGTCGCCCAGGACCTCCGGCGGCAGGCCGCCCAAGACCGTCAAGTGGGGCGTGGGGACACTGACGTTCCGCGCCGTCCGGCGGATGATCTCAACCCAAGCACGCGACCAGCAGGACAGGTAGAATTGGCGATCCGCTCCCCGCCCGGACCTGTACTGGTTGACACTCCGGACCCAGGCAGCGCCCTCGTCCTGGATCAGTGCGATGCCCGCAGGGTTATCATTCAAGGCATCGGCCAGCGCTTCGATAGTGGCTGACGTGACGAACAGCCGTCGTTCAGCCGGTTCCTCCGGCTTACCGGGTAGTGTGACACCTTGACCCTTCCGATGTCCTTGCCGTGCCCGCTCGTATTCAGCGAGTTCGTCCTCGTATGACTGGCGGGCGAGTCTGTTCTGCTCGGCAAGCACTGCCTGGATCGCCTCCAATGGCCGCAGCGCTGTTGCCAGGGCGGGGCTCTTCCCACCGCCGGGCTGAGCCACGGCCAGCAGGTACAAGTTCGTTGATTCGTGCCAACCGGGCTTGACCTCCACGACACAACTGCCGCCGATAGCGACCGCCATCACGCCGAAGGCAAACAGGGCGGGGAAGGCTGGCTCCGCCCCCAGCGAGCGGGCAGCTTCGACCACGAAAGCTTGCGCCAGCCTCGGGAGAACGCCGAGCGGAAACGGTTCCGGCGGGGGTGGCTTTCCCGGCAGGTCAGGCTCGGGCCAGCCGCCGGTTTCCGAAGGTGCTACCCCACTCGTGCCCGTTTCCTTGGCCTCTAGGTTCGCCTCTAGGTCGGCCAGTCGCTCCACCAATGTCCGACAAGCCGCGCCTGCCCGCCGGTGGAGTTCGCTGGTTGCGCGGACGACCAAGGGGGCCAGGGTCTCGGCTTCCACGGCAGACAGTGAGGGCTCGACCGAATCCCGCCAGAGCGTGAAGACCTCGTCCGCGCCCGGTTGCCGGCCTCCGTCAAGCGCGGCCCGCAAGGTGCTCCGCAGCCACGATGCTGCCATGAGCGGCGAGAGCTCAGAAGCTTTAACTAGGACGTTCATCGGCCCTCACCTCGCGCTGTCTCCCACGCCCGGACCTGTTCATCAACCCACCGCTCCAGCCATGCATAAGGAACCCTTATCTCAGCCGCCAATAGAGGCTCAGTGGCCATGGCCGCTCTCCTCCCGCATCAGCCTCAGGATGCTCTGGTGCTCCAAGTATCCGTCGTGCGCGAGGTCCACACCGAAGGATGCCGCCGAGCCAGAACGCTTCGATGAAGATGTGCCACTCGCGGTCGTTGCGGGGGGTTGCCCACGGAACAGGCGCATCCACCAGAGCCCGGATGGTGCGAGGTCTAGCCCTCACTGCTCTCACCATCGAGAAAGCGAGTCAGCGTAGCCTTTGACACGAGGATAGTCCGCCCAGCTCGAATGTGCGGGATGCGCTTGGCCCGCAGGAGTTCGTAGACGCTGTTCTTGCCCAGTCCCGTTAGGGCGATGATGTCACTCGGTCGCAGTACGTCCGGCAGCTCGTCAAGAGCAGCTCTTGGCCTCATCATCAGTCACCTCCGATTGGAACAGCTCTTCCTCCGTGACGCTCAGCGCCTCAGAGATCCGCCGCCGCCAGCCTGGATAGACGAAGATGTGCTCCCGCTCGATGCGCGAGAGCGTCGCTTCGCTGATGCCCGTCAACTGGCAGAGCCCGGCCAAGCTCAACCCTCGGGCATCTCGGATTCGCCTCAGACGCAACATCTCTGTTTCCTCCTCTTGAATTGCTACATGGCTCTAAGTACAATGTAATTGGCGCAAGAAAGCCCGCCAACGGCGAATAAACGGCGTACTTAGGCAATAAAGGCGAGGAGGTGTCTTAAAGTGTCAATGAACGAATCCAGGCCTCGCGGGCGAAAGCCGATCAGTCCCGATTGGGTTGAGTGGATACGGTCGGTTGCTGTCACTCAGCCGCAACTCGGCAGCAAGGCGCTCGCAACAGCAGCAGTAGGTAGGGCGGAGAAAGAAGGCCGAAATGACCCGCCCTCAGAGCGCACCATTCGCAAGTACATGAGAGAGATACGGGAGGCCAGCGATGATGTGCAGAGGGAGTATCGATTCATCTATTGGCCGGAGACATTCGAGCGGGGAGACCTTCCATGGGAAGCAGCAGAACACGTCTTTGAGTTGTTACGGAGTGCAATACTCCCGGTCATGGACCAGCCCGTCTTGGTTGAGGCCTTTAGGCCGGAACTGCGTGAAGCACGATGGTTCTGGCGCGTAACACAGACTGCACCGGCCATGTCCTTCGAGGATCGCCGCTCCGTCGCCTTGTTCCTGTTACAAGATGAGGTCTTTGGCTCGCACAAGAACCATGAGACCAAGCGAACTATGGAGAGACATGTTCTCAAGGGCCAATTCCTGATGAGGGCTGCCGTGCCGGCAGAGGACTTACCTTCGGAAGTGTCGTCCTTCGTACACGATATTGCAGAAGTGTTCTTGGCGGAGCGACTCCTTAGAGGGCAGCGACTCCTTGGAAGGCATCCTGAGGGAACACCGGAGGAGGACTGCCCTGATGGCCGATAAGCGCAAACACCGCAAACGAGCCAACCAGGCCGGGTCAGTGTACCGCCGCGCAGACGGCTACTGGGTTGCGTCATTGTCCCTCGGCTACGACGAGAACGGCAAGGCAAAGCGGCGCACGCTCTACGGTGCGACCAAGGCCGAAGTCGAGACCAGACTCTTGGAGGCGATGCACGCTCACCGGACCGGGCTGATGCTCGACCCTGCCACCGAGACGGTCAAACAATTCCTCGACCGCTGGCTTCGCGACAGCGTGAAGAACAGCGTCCGCCCTCTGACCTACCAATCCTATGAGGTCAACGTCCGAAGGCATATCGTCCCCCCGATCGGCCAAGTGCTTCTCCGCCAGCTCACGCCGGCTCACATTCAGGGTCTATACGTCCAGAAGCTGAGAGACGGCCTCTCGCCGCGCTCGGTGCAGTACATGGCAGCCATCCTCGGTCGCGCATTACGGCAGGCGGTCAGGTGGGAACTCATCCCGCGCAACCCTGCCGAGGCCGCCGACAAGCCACGCGTCCAGAGGAATCCAATGCCGGCTCTGTCAGCCGACGAGGCCCGCAAGCTCCTCGCGGCGGCTCAGGGAGACCGGCTTGAGGCTCTCTTTATCCTAACTACTACGACGGGGATGAGGATCGGTGAAGTGCTAGGTCTCACAAGGGACAGCGTTGACCTTCAGAGAGAGCGGCTCTTGGTGACCCAGCAGCTACAGAAGTTACCGAAGGAGCCTCCGACGCTGGTCGCACCTAAGACCGCACAGTCCCGCCGTGTGATCGCGCTTTCGCCGATGGTCGTATCCTCCCTGAAACGCCACC
>JAUYEF010000075.1 GCA_030691635.1 Bacillota bacterium | reverse complement strand
TGCTCGCCGATGCTGGATGTGGCAAGACGGAACTTGCGGCTCAACTCACCTCATCTGACGGTGAGAGGCCCGCGGGGGTTCTGCTCCACGGCCGAGACCTGCCAGCCGGCGGCTCCCTCGACGATCTAGCCCACAGAGTGGTGATCCAGGGCACACAGGTCTCGACGATGGAGGCGCTCGTGGCCGCCGTTGATGCAGCCGGACAGCGTGCTCGCCGGCGGCTTCCAATTGTAGTCGATGCGCTCAACGAAGCTGAGGACCCACGCGATTGGAAAGCCCTCATCGCCTCTCTCCACGAGATGCTGCGGCGGTACCCATATGTGCTCGCCGTCTGCACGCTGCGCACGGCATTCGACAAGGAAGCCCTGCCGCCAGATGTGGAGCGACTACAGATCGCCGGGTTCGCTGATGATGCCCTTGAGGCTATCGGAAGGTACTTCCGACACTACCGCATCGAACCAGCGGACGCCGAGTTGCCGGGGTTTCTAGCTCACCCCCTGACGCTGCGGCTGTTTTGCGAGGTTACGAATCCGCAACGAGAGCACATCGTCGGCGTAGAGGCAATGCCCACATCGCTCACCGCACTCTTTGACCGGTACCTGGAACAAGCTGTCGAGCGCATTGTGGATCTGGCTCCCACACAAAGAAGATACTACGAGCAGGATGTCCGCAGCGCGATTGACGAGATTGGCGCTGCGCTCTGGGCCACACGCTTGCGGAGTTTGGACGTGACGGCGCTCCGTCGTCGCTTGCATGACGAAGAGCGGCCGTGGAATGAGAGTATCATTCGGGCTCTAGAGCAAGAGGGAATACTTGCTCACGACCCGGCGGACGGGCTTTCGGTCAGGAATGTCGCTGTTGCGTATGACGCGCTTGCGGGGCATCTCATAGCAGATGCCCTACTCTCCCAACACGGTAGGGTTGGACTGGAGGACTGGCTGAATGCCCCAGCCACCATCGCGGCGCTCACCGGGTCCCATCCCGACAGGCATCCGCTTGGAGATGACGCGTTCAGGGCGCTCGTAGGGCTAGTCCCCCGCCGACTGCACCGCCAACAACTGTGGCAGCTTCTCAAAGGACCCGCGAGAACGGAGGCGCTCATCGGCGCAGCCGCACTTGAGAGCACCTACCTAGACTCAGAATCGGTGAAAGAGCTGTCCGCCCTCGCAGCCGGGACGCCGACTGGGCTTGGCGATCTCCTCTACCGGTTATGGCACACGAGGGGAGCACTAAGACACCCGCTAAACGCAGCATTCCTGGACGCTGTTCTGAGGTCCATGACTGTGGCAGATCGTGACCTGCGTTGGACCGAGTGGATCCGGCGCAACGAAGACGATGTACTCGCTGATCTGCAGGGCTTGGAGAAACGCTGGAGAAAGCTTCCTCGACGTTTGCCTGCTGACAGGTTGCGGGCCACGTGGGTGATGTGGACTCTGACTAGCACCGCCAGGGAAGTCCGCGACCAAGCTACCAGGGCTCTGTACTGGTTCGGGCGCGGTGACGCTGAGGCCTTGTTCAGTCTGACGTTGGACGCCCTCGCGGTCAACGACTTGTATGTCCCCGAGCGCCTCCTTGCCGCAAGCTACGGGGTCGTCATGGCCCGTCAGATGCCCGATTCCACGTTCGCTGGTCATCTCAAGGCATACCTATTAGGGCTCCGAGATGTGCTAACTGGCGCTACCGCTGTCCACCCGACAAGTCACTGGCTGGCTCGTGAATACGTGCGCGGTACTGCCACGTTTGCCAAGACGTACTACGCTGACTCCGTTCCCGAAGGACTTGAGTTGGCGGGCACCATCCCGTTCCGCGCAGGCCCCCAGGTCGATCCCATCCCAAGTGACGATCCCCGCGCAGACGATGTCGATAGCACCTTACAAATGGACTTCAAGAACTACACGCTTGGGCGTCTGTTCAAAGACCGATCCAATTATGAAGTCGGGCACCACGGCCATCAAGCTGCAGTCGCCCACGTCCGGGGCACAGTCTGGGTTCTGGGATGGCGCCAGGGCGTATTTGGGGCGATTGACAAACACATCGCACAGACCCAAGGGCGTGGGTTCCGCCACGACAGGGCAAAGATCGAACGGTACGGGAAGAAGTACGGATGGATTGCCTTCTTCACGTATGCTGGGCTGCTCTGTGACAACGGCCAACTGTCAGCCAACGAGCGCCTGTCGGACGTCGACATTGACCCTTCTTTCCCAGAACCGCCTTCCTCTGCTCCGTTCGACCTCCCGGACTGGGCCCGGTCGACTCCGGCTGATGATCGGCGCTGGATACGACGAGGGATAGTCACAGTGCCAGAAGAGCTACTTTCCCGTCCCGCAATTGGGATTCTCTCTGGCCCTTGGATAGTTGTCGGAGGCAACTTGAGCAGCGTGGACCAGACGCCGGGTCGGCGTGTTTCTGGGTTCTTGTCTGCACTCCTTGTCGCGGCGGGTGACGCCGAGCGACTCGTTGAGACTGTGCGCGCAGGAGAACATCACGGACATTGGGATCTGACTGCTTATCACGCTGACTACTACACGTTCGCAGGAGAAATCCCATGGAGTCCGGAGTTCGCCCACGAAGGTGAAAAGGGGGTCCCTGCTGATCTCTATCGGCGAACGGCGATGGCGAGGGACGGCTCCCAGTTAGAGGTCGAAATCCTAGCCCACCGCTACATGTGGGAGCCACACCATAGCACTCTCAACAGGGCCAATGGGGCGCTAGTGCCCTCACAAACCTTCTCGAAAGCCTTTGATCTAAGGGGCGTCGCGCAATCGTTCGGTCAGATGCTGCCTGATGGTACCATGGGTGTGGTGTCGTTGGGCGCGCCACGCCGCTTCGACGGTAACCTTCTATACTTGCGGCGCGATCTGGTGGTCAAGTACGCCGCAGGAAGGACGCTGATCTGGCTTGTGTGGGGTGAGCGTGAAATCAACTCGTATCCAAGTCAGGCACCTTCCTGGCTCATCAAAGTACACCGAGACCTTGCAAATGTCTGGATGTGCGTCCGGAAGGGAGACGAACTGGTCGGCGCGTAAGATATTGGCATACCCTTCGCCAACATACCTCTCAGCTCTCAGATCAGAGCAGGTGAACACACCGAGCATTCATTCCTCGGCCTTAGCCGCAAGGGGAACTGTCTGGAAGCTATGCCGAGACAAGAAATCGTAGCAGTGCCATCCCCAATCTCTTCGGATCCCTATGGCGATTGCGCCAAGTGTGCAACACAATGGACTAGGCAGGACCACTCCTGGTCAAGATGCACGTCCAGGGCGCGCATGACCACCGTCCAGATGCAGCTGTGATCGGATGGCAGTTGCACCGTATTGATTACCGTGCAGCGCCGACACCACACACCTGGCTAGTCGGTACGCCTGAAGACTGACGCCAAGAGGCCGCAAGCTCCCTTCGCCACCCCACTGGCACTTTCCGGGCCAGTCAGTATACTGCCAGGTGTCGGCTTTGACGCTGGGCAGAGTGTGAGTACAATAGCACTGCTCCATCCAAGGTGCGAAGGGGGTTGGCCAGGCTTTCTGCGGTGAAAAGCCCCTGACAGGAGAAGTGCGTGCCCGTAGATGAACGAACCTTCGTCGCCGAAGTGGCCGGCTGGGTAACCGCCATACTTGCCCGCCGCACTGACCTTCCTTACGGCAAAGCCACTGTGGAGGAGCACGGCGTCGGCGACCGGAAACGCCACGACTTTCTCCTGTACCGTCGCGACGTGCCCAAGGTGGAGTTGACCGGCGAAGTGAAGATGCCGGAGTCCCCGATGGGGAAGAGCCCCCTGGACACCGAACTGGTTGAAGACGCCTTCGACAAGGCGACTCGACGTGGTGTCCCTTACTACTTCACCTGGAACGTTCGCGAGCTGGCTCTCTTTGAAACGCACAGAGAGGGCGTGCCGTTCATGGACCGGCGTGTCGAGGGGCCGACGACTGTGGCAACAGTCGCCTCTAGCGACGATCTCAGGCGTCCGGGGGTCGAGCAGGCCATCAAGGACTTCTGGGAATCGTTCCTGGAGAGGTACGCTGACCTCCAGGCTGGCCGCCGCCCGTTGCAGAACCTGCCGCTTGACCGACGGTTCGTTCTGCGACTGGAGGCTGCCCTGGAAACTCCCATCTCGCAGACACAGGACGAAATGGCACGGCGGCGCCGTGGGGATGCCGCTTTCCGCTCCAGTCTTG
>JAUYEF010000034.1 GCA_030691635.1 Bacillota bacterium | reverse complement strand
CTGAAACTCCTTGAGGACTGCGAGGTCCTCCCCGCCGGTGGCGTTCGTGGTCGGGGTTTCCGTCTCTGGGGTCGCGGTACGATTCGTCTTTGCCATTGTGCTGTTTACCTCCCCTTTTTCGGTTTTGTGGTGGTCCTCGTTGACCCACTTAATCTGGTTACATTCACACTATATACCGAGACCCGATTACGTTCAACTGACCCAGGAGCCATCATGTGCTTTATTTGTGCAACGGTTGTAATTACACAATTGCGATATATCGTTGTTAGGCTCGGGGCAGCTTCGGTGTGGGGACGGTATGGCTTTGCCCTGCTCAGGGGCCGGGGCGCACGACGTTGCCGCGACGCGGGCGTTCGCGGCCCTGTCCGATGCTCAACCCGCCCCGGCCCGGCAGGCGAGGACAAGATGTGATTCCGTGCGCGACGACTTACCGCTCAGGTTGGGAAGGCAACCAACGTTTCGAACGCTAGCCCAGCGGCGTAGGGCAGGCAGCCACAGAGGGACCAACCCAGAGGCAGAGCCATCAAGGCCATCTCCTCGGGCGGCGAATACCGTCTGGCCAGGGGCACAGCAGGCTGCAGTCAAAGACGGCGTACCCCGACAGAGGGCACGCACGACGATGCCCGAATGGGGGCGTTCGCGGCCAAATACCTCTCGGCCAAAGGAAGCCCTTTCCTGTGCGCCGAACCTGCGTAATACATGGTCCGCACGTGCTTTGTCAAGGAGGCGTCCGGGATGAGTGAACCCTCGGAACCGACATGCACAGAGCTTGAAAACGCCCGGGTAGGCTATCGGGTGGGCGCACAGCTTTGGGCCTATGAGGGCCAGATAGCTTGGGCGGCCTTCAACGCCATGCTCGTGGCAAATAGCATCGTTGCCTACGCGGCGTTTTCGCTCAGGACTCCTAGTTGGCGGTTCTGGCTGCATGTCGCCGGCTTTGGCCTATGCGTGCTCTGGTTCCTCCTAAGCTCCCGCATGTTCTCGGTTCACAACTACCGGGTGTGGTCTACGCGTGAACTTGAGGAGCTCTATCTTGCAGGTCAGGTAAAGACCGTCTCCCGGGGTGCGGACTACCACGCGGGCAAGCCCGTCGAGTTTAGGATCGCGGGGGCGGAATGGCAGAAACCGAAGTCCCTACCCTGCCGTGCCCGCTGTCCTGTTTCCGCGACCATCATCCTGGTCATTCTCCTGTTCGCAGCGATTCATGTTGCAAGCGCAGCCTCGCTGCTTCGGATCAGGGAGTGGGTGCCATGAGCCGTGAGGACTTGGAGGCCGTGATCGCCAAGAAGGAAACAGGACTCAGGACATAAGAGAATGGGCGAAATGTGGGAGCAGCGGGTCCGACTCATAGACGAACTGCGGAATCTTCGGAGAAGGCTGGAGCAAGTCACCGGTAAGAGTTGACTTCGACGGCCCGCACGCTGGACCCTTGAGGCCGAGCTCCGCCAGAGTCCTGTTTGGCCTGAACTGACTGCGCTCGCTGAGCGGGCGGGTATCGGGAGAGTTCTGGTGAACGACTGGCCGCCCAAGATCACCGATGTGGCCACTGGTGCGTATCTGCCAAGGAAAGGTGAACCGTGGATCATGTGGATCATGATGAACGCGGCCGCCGATGACCCGCTGTTCACCCTCGCCCACGAGCTGGCCCATCACGAGTTGCACCAAAGCATAGATTACGCGCTTTACGACTCCGATCGGACCTACGAGTGTCACGTCGAGAACGAAGCCGACACCTGGGCCCGGAATCTGCTCGCCGGATCCCGGTCAACGGTGCACCTGGATCCTGAGAAAGGAGCCACCAGCTATGAACGACGCGCAAGCACCGACTGGTACTCTCTTGGTCATAGCGGGCTGCATGTGTCAGATCGTGGCCATACTGTCCGCCCGGGCGTAGGAGGTTCTGGTGGGCACTGCCCAGCGGCCCCCGCCAGGTCCCTTTTCTCCCCCAATTCCGCCGGCGCCAATTCGGATCCGTCTTGACGGCCATGCCCTCGGAAACCGCCTACGCGCCGGTGCTCTCCTGGCCTCAGAATCGGGGCGGGCGCTTTGGAGGCTGGGGCGTGAGCACCTGCCGCTGAGATTGCCGGAAGGGTTCAGGGGTCAGCACTCACCACAGGGGCACCGCACTCAAGGCGCACGACGATGCCCCGACGCGGGCGTTTGCGGCCCTGCACAAGTCAGGCCCGCACCTGCTCACGCGGGAGCCGACAAGCCTGGCCGTCGTGGATGACGCCCCCTTCCTTAGGGCCTACCGAGCACAGCCAGCCGCTCAAGGCAGTCCCGGCAGATGCACTTGCCCCTGTATCTCTCCAGCTCGTCGGCACCCCCCGCAGAACAGGCAGATCGGGGTGAACTTGCTGATCGCGACCGCGCCGTCCTGCCGCCAGATCTCCACGTCGCTGCCGGTCTTGATGCCGAGCACATGACGCAGCTCACCCGGGATAACAATGCGGCCGAGGCCGTCGATTCTGCGGACGATGCCAGTACTCTTCATAAGCCACCCCCGAAGGGTACCTCGACCTCCCGTTTCCAGTTCCTGCCGGCAAGCGATCTGCAGCACACGCGCAGGGGAAACGTCAAAATAGGTGTTCCCTATCCGTAATCAGGGCTCTAAGCCGCCCGCCAATCTCATTGTGAGGTTCTCGATGGCCTCTGGCCTTCTATGGCGCGGGTGAAGAATCGCCTTTCTGAAGCCTTCAGCATCTGGTCCACCGAGCTTGGCAGCTTCAAAGATACGTTCGCCTTTTTTAGGGCTTCTTTACTGGGGCTCTTTGGGGTTCAGTTGTGGGCTCAGTAACTTTCTCAAACTTCTTCTTGGGTGGCCTCTTTGGGGTCTTGTCTGCCATATCAAACACATCCTTTCTGTCCAAATAGAGGTTTGTAGCCATACTCTTTATCCACCTGCCTAACGGCGGCGGTCAGTATGTCCAGCTCGGTTGGCTGGACGCCGCCGAAGATGTTGCCTTGCTTCGAGTCGCCGACCTCCTCGATGGCATCGGCGTAGCCGGTCAGGATCGCCGCGATCTTCTTCGCGCTGTCGTCATAGGCATCGAACACCCTCAACAGTTCCTTGCCAGTGGGTGTCAGATCCCCGCTCATGGTTTCACCTCCCGCGGTCGTCCGGGCAGCCGGCCCTCCTCCAGGGCCGCCAGCTCCTGCCTCAGCCGCTGCAGCTTGCCCAGGGCCCGGCTGAGGTCCCGTATGCAGTCCCCCCGGCGCAGATAGGCAGCCAGGCGGATGGAAGCCAGGCGGGCCTCCTGCTCGGCGATCAGGCGCTGAACTCTCTCCTTGCGCCAGGCGATCCGCTGCTGGAGCCTGCGGTCATCGGCGCTCATGAGCCCGCCTCCCGTCACAGGATGCGTCCTTGCTCCGGCTCCTTGCCCTTGCGCTGTCGCTTTGCCCGCTTGAACGTCGCGGGCGGGGCCACGCGGGGATACGTTGCGTAAGCAAAGGCACGCCAAGCAGCATGAGCGACAGCAGCACTAGCCTTTCAAAGGCGCGTCGTCTTCCGCACAGCCCCGGAGGTAACACCGCAGCAACTCCTCCACGATCTCCTCGCGGTCCAGCCCGTGCACCAGCGACCGCGCGCCCTTGTGGTTGGTGATGTAGGTGGGGTCGCCCGAGAGAATGAAACCGGTGATCTGGCTGACCGGGTTGTAGCCCTTTTCGCCGAGGGCGGCGTGGACCTTGAGCATGATCTCACCCACTGGCAGCGGCTTGCGAATGCCAGTACGAAATCGCCTGGTCTCGCCGCCGGTCTCGCCGCCGGTCTCGCTCATCGGTCTTCGTCCTCGCTCTCGCTTGCGCATTCCGGTGAAACCGACCACTCAGTCCAGACGACGCGGCCACCGATTCCAATCCATTCTACCAGTGGATCCACTTCATTGCGGCAACCTGCCGGGGAGAGCGTTGCACGGGGTCTCTGCTTTTGATTGGTTTGGCGTTCGTTGCCCAGGACCTTCCGCACAGACTCGCCCATGCCGATTCTTCCAACAAGGTGTTCGGCCTTCGGCTGGTTGGTGGAATCGTGGACCGTCTGAGGCGCCGAGGAAATTCATTCTCGCCCCGCACTACTAGTGAGGCTGCACGGCGTGGAGAGCCAGACAACCGTGCAAATATGATTTGGGGGTCGAAAGGTCAGCGGTGCTGCGGCGGACAAGAGGTCATGCTTCCATGATAGGCAACTGAGCCCGCAGACCGCCCCTTCATCGTTCCGCCTTGATGGTCTAGCAAGCTCGCCGCCCTTCTCCTGAACTATAGTCTTGAGTCATTGCGCTCCTGGATGATGCCGGTTGATTCTGTCCACTGCTTGCTCCTTGACGGTCTCATCTGCGTGTGTTCGGGAGTGTGTCCAAGAGTACCGAGAAAGCATAGAGCTCGATGATAGCGGCCGCCGTCTCTCGGTTCACCTTGCCTGAGATCACACCGTCTTCTCGCCTTTTGGGTCTCCATCGTGAGTGACAACGGATATCCCGTAGGTGCAGCAAGTCAAGCTGGTCGGCGAGATGAGAGGAGAACAACCCTCCAACCCATACGGCGCATCAACCCCAGTTCTGTCTCCAGAAGCTTGTCTGCATCAGGCCTCCCGGGCCGTTCATGGCTCATGACTACCCTCTCCATCTAGCGCTTAGATCCGCATTCCGGCGAAACTGTGCCGTTGCTCACCCTGTTTAACGCGTGTTTGGTCGCGTACTGCGTCGCCCACCTGACCGCCGAAGATGTCCCCACGGTTGTCCGCGAGCCATCGTGACCCGAATCCGTGGTGGAATCATCGATCTTAGGTCAGCGATTCCATCGTGTCTTGTACGTCTGGCACTTCATGGCCCTCGCATGGAGCGCATCTCGGTGCATGTCGGACTCGGTCATCATTTCCAGTTCCAGCATTCTCAGGATATCTCGGTATTCCCCCCTCAATCGGCAAGTGCTCCATGCCTGGTCCCCCGAGAAGTGGATCACTGGATGCGCACCTGTGCAGTCGCTGGTCCTGCTTCCTGATAACAAACAGTCTGACTGTCTGGAATTCAGTTTCTCTCAACGGGCAGCCCCAGCGGTCCACACACTGATGCCAACTTGCGCAGGTAGAAATGCTCCAATTGGTGTAATGTCCCACCCGACACCGAAACAGATGTCATGTGTTCCGCGGTATAGCAGAGCACCTCCCCCCTTCTCCTGGCTCGAAGAGGCAACGCACAGGGCGGGCCGTGGCGACCTTTCACCCAATCTTGGGCTCACTCCAAGAGAGTTGAGGTCTGAAGAGCTGACTACGCTCCTCCTCGGTGCCGATGCGATTGGGCATCCCGGAGCCAGCGGTCATGGCGCGGGCTCTTCAGATCGGTGTCCTGATGCGCAGCCCAGTTCGAAGTACTCGTTGAGTCCTCCGATGGCCAGAAGTCGGGCGTTGCCTATGAGTACCAACGAGCCGAACGCAAGGTAGATGATCGTGAGCGAGTAAAGGTCGGCCAAGTACCCGCTGAGTGCGGCGGCCGCCGGCTGCAGGCCCAAGGACATAGCATTATTGAGACTGAACACCTTGCCCATGTAGCCCGGGTCTACCTTCCGCTGCAGCGTTGAGAAGAAGAAGATCTGAACCACGGCCATTACCAGCCCCGAGGTTCCGTAGAGGAGCATTTGTACCGGCCAGTACACGCCTGAGACGATAGGCGAGAGCATCAGGAAGCTGGCGGAGATCCCCAGGCCCCAGCGGATCAATCCCGGGCACCGGCGGGCCAGGGGGATGGTGGAAATGAGGAGTGCTCCCGCCAGCATGCCGGCCATCTGGGAACTCGAAATATAGCCGAGAACCTCGCTTCCGGCGCCCAGGTGGTCGGCCACCAGTTTGGGCAGCAACACCGAGAACGGCACCAGGGCGAAATTGATGATCACCAACACCTGCATCACCCCGAATAGGGTGTGGTCCCGGCGCAAGTAGGTCAGGCCCCCGGCCAGGTCCCGATAGAACGCGCCGAAGCTAAGGGGACCGCATTTAGCGACGGGAGGCAAGATGATGAAGAGTTCGGATAACGCCGACGCGAGGTAGGCAATGCCGTTAACGAACAGGAGCGCGGGCAAGCCGAGCAGGGCCACCAGCACCCCGCCGAGGGCAAGGCCCGCCATATTAGAAATGTTCCGGGTTACCTGCTGGAGTGAGTTGGCCTTCTCCAGATCCTCGTCCCGCACCAACTGCGGGATTGCGGCCATCACTGCTGGCGCGAAGAACTGGCCGCAGGCGGCCTTTGCCGCGACGCCCACCAGCAACAGTGGGAAGGTGAGAACACCCCGCCACATGGCCCAAGCCAGGACGCAGTTGACCAGGGCCCGCAGCATATCCGTGCCCACTATGATCCCCTTGCGACTCCAACGATCAACAAACACTCCGGCAATTGGGCTGAGGATCAGGCCTACCGCACCGGATACCGTGGCCATCGTTCCCAGGGCGAGGGCTGATCCCATGGTACTCTGCACCCACCAGAGGGTCGCGATGAAACCGACGCCGGCCCCCAGCTGCGAGACACCCTGACCCAGCCATAGGAGCAAAAAACTGCGGTTGGTCAGTACCCGGTGAACCATGATCCACTTCCTCTCTTTGGGCCGCCCGGGTGTCAGCAGGGTCGGACCAGGTAGGCATGCCGCAGGGTATCGAGGGCGGCCTCACGGGCCACCTCGACCGACAGCTGGACAGAGACTTCCTCGTAGGGGAGAAGCATAGCCCACCAGGCAATATCCTCCAGTATGTTGCGAACGTGCAGTTCCGGATAGCACACTGGGCGCACCGCGCCGTCTGCGATGCCATGGCGCAGGCATTCCTCTGTCACCCGGTAGAGCCGTTTCATGTACTGCTGGTACTGCTCGTGCAGGTGGGGCAGGACGTCAGGGTTCTTGTTGATGAGGTTGAAGGCAACCTGGTAGGAGGCTATACAGTCAAACAGCACCTCGAGCATGTCTCCGAAGGGAATGGGCACCTGACCTGGCGGTTTCAGTCTCTTGAACAGGGCGTCAGCCTTCTGGGTCATGGTCTCGGCGATATCCAGTTCTGGAATCACAGGGATGGGTAATTCGGCGGGGTCGGCGATGGCTGGCTGCCCCAAGAGGGTGCTGTGTACGACGTAGTGCAGCACGGCCTTCTTGCCACTGAACAGGTTGTACACCGAACCGGTGGCAATGCCGGCGGCCTCGGCGATATCTGATACATGAGTGGCAGCGTAACCTCGCTTGATGAAGAGGTGGCTGGCCGCACTGTACACGCCCCACAGCCGAGGATCCGATTGCATTCTGATGCCTCCCCTCAGGAATGAATGAATGATTCATTCAACTATAATACCGAATCGAGTACAACGAGGTCAAGTCCCAATGCGTCTGCAAAAAGGATGACCTGGTTGCTCACGCTCCCGCCACTTGATGGCTTGCAGCGGCTGGACCGTTAGCAGAGCCCCCACCCCTGCAGTTCAAGATAGGCCCAGGCGCGCAGTGCCAGGGGCGGATCCCCGGGGCCAGCCGCACCCGCGCCGTCCCCTCCGCCGGGAGCCCCAGCTCGAGGTAGTACGGCTGGTACACCTCGGCCCTCGCCCTGCCCCGCCGGACGTACTCCACCAGCCGCGAGCGGCCCGGGATGTACCGGGGCTTGTACGTCACCCGCACCGGGTAGTAGTCATCAAGAGCAGAGACGATCGCCCGCCAGGAGGCCCCGCTGCCCCCTAGCCAGACGTGGTTGGTGGTGAACAGCGATGGGAGCAGATGATAGACATCGTTATCGGTGAGGGGAAGGAAGGTGGACGAGGTTTCGACGATGATGTCGTTGGGGCCGACCTCCGGCCACCAGGCAGACCAGACATTCGGGACCTGGCCGGCGATGGTGACATAGCGGACGCCCAGCGGCAGGCCCGTCCGGGGAGAACGTGAAGTCCTCCGCGGCGGCGCGCAGGGCCTCCTCGTGGTGGTTCCAGTGGCTGAGATAGTAGTTGGCGGTGACCCCGGTGAAACCCGGCTCCGCCCTGCCGTGGCGCGGGAGGGGCTCGGCCACGGCCAGTGGGTCACCGGCGTCCGTCAGCGGTCCGCCGACCGACAGCGCGGCCCGCTCCTCGATCAGGCAGTCAGTCGCCGGGCCGCGCGCGACGAGGCCCCCGAGCTGGCCGATCGCCCAGACCGCGAGCCCCTGGCCGCACTCCCGCGCCCATACCCCGAGCCAGCCGGCGAGGACCCGCTGCACCCAGCCGAGTGCGTGTTCAAGCAGGCTCCGCGGGGGCGGATCCTGCGGGGCCGCCTGGGCCGGGTACAACTCCAGGCTGAGGAAGAAACGGTGGCGGGCGGCCTGGAGAGCCAGGCATCCGTGCAAATATGGTTTGGGGGTCGAAAGGTCAGTAATGCTGCGGAGGATCAGGGTCGGAAAGAGGGCGTAATCCCGCCAGCCGCTCCCTCCAGCTCACCGTGAATCCCCCCTCCTTCACACCCAGTGCAGCCTAGGTAGCGGTGGGGGCCATGGTACCGCCTATGCTGGCGCTCTACCTACCATCGAGCCATGGAGGGAGATCTTGGCCCCAGAGGACCAGACACGAAAAGGCAAACCAGGCCAGGCCGAATATCACCCTGACACCGCCCCATCCGGTTGCTCTAGCGACCGCTTCCATGATGACAATCCCGATCCCCATAGCGAGCAGCATCATCAGCCAGCTGAGGTTAACCTTCCGCAATGGCTCTTCCATAATAGGCATAGAGGGTCCCTCTTTAATGCCGTAACCCTCTCTAACACCTGGCCATCCTTCCAGAGCCACCCGTAGGACATTGTAGGCCCGCCATTCGGGAGTGTTGGGCACATGCTCAGTGCCGAACACTCCTACTGGGTGACCGTGCGCAGTTTGGTACCGTCGCGTGTCACCGCTTTCGCTATCTCTCTCATACAGGACGAAGAAGGACGTTGACGGGACAACTCTGTTAGACATGGAAAACCCCTTTTCGATGCCCTGTACCTCGTTGATAGAAGGGGGCGCGGTGGGCGCCATAACAGGTCCCGCCTGTATGGTGCTCGGTACAACCCTGACACCTGGCGCCCCTTCCAGAGTCACCCGTAGGACATTGTAGGCCCGCCATTCGGGAGTGTTGGGCACATGATCAGTGCCGAACACTCCTACTGGGTGACCGTGCGCAGTTTGGTACCGTCGCGTGTCACCGCTTTCGCTATCTCTCTCATACAGGACGAAGAAGGACGTT